>JAWLGN010000144.1:0-13355 GCA_041685075.1 Bryobacteraceae bacterium | reverse complement strand
TGCGCAAAAGCCAGGCTGGCGGTAGGATTAAGGAACAGGAAAGAGGCATCAATGAGACTCGCAACTCTGACACGACGGACCTTCCTGGCGGGAACAGCGGGTTATGCGGGCTCGGCCATAGCGGCGAGTCGGACAACTGCGGTAGCGAAGGGGCCGAACGATCAGATCGTAGTGGGATGTATCGGGGTGGGCAGTCAGGGAATGTACCGCCTCTACGAGTTGCTGAAACAGGGCGACGTCCGCATCGCGGCTCTCTGCGACGTGGATAAACGGCATCTCGAGAGGGCTACGGGCGCCGTGGAAAAGATGAAAGGCTACAAGCCTCTGGCCCTGGGCGATTTTCGCCGCCTCGTCGAAATCAAGGAGATCGACGCCGTTGTCGTGGCCACCCCCGACCACTGGCATGCCATCCCAACCCTGGCCGCATTTGAGGCGGGCAAGGACGTGTTCGTTGAGAAGCCGCTCAGTTACTCCGTGGCGGAGGGTCGCGCCATGGCGGATGCATCGTTGAATTACCAGCGCGTGACCCAGATGGGCAACCACATCCACAACGATTACCCCAACTTCCGGCGCGTCGTGGAGATCGTGAAATCCGGCCAGCTCGGAAGAATTACCCATGTCCACGCCTGGAAGACGTCATCCATTCGCAGACCCCGCCGTGAGCAGCCGGAATCGGCAGTCTGCCCTCCGGAACTGGACTACGATTTCTGGCTGGGTCCCGCGCCCAAGCGGAGCTACGATCCACTTCGCTGCCATGGATCTTTCCGTCAGTTCTGGGACTACTCGGGCGGCACGTTCATCGACTTCTGGTGCCACATCTCAGACGTGGCATTTTGGGCCATGGATTTTGAAGCGCCCAAGTTCATCTCGTCCGTGGGTGGGCGCTTCTTCGCCGACGATCGGACGGAGTGCCCGGACAACCAGGAAGCCATTCTCGAGTTTCCCGGCGTGCTCTACCAGTTTAGTCTCCGGCCATACCCACTTACCGGATTCGAGCACATGGGCCAGATCGGGTGTGTCTTTCACGGTACCGAGATGACACTCGTGACGAACTACCAGAAGCACGAGGTCTGGGCCAAGGGCAAGAGGGTGGACGATTTCACTCCGCCGCCGCAGAGCAACCCCGACTCGCCCGGCCATATGCGGGAGTTTCTGGACGCGGTCAAATCCCGCAATCTCGATACGACCTGCAACGTCCGCTATGGACACACTCTCTCGAAATTCGGCCTGCTGGCGAACATTGCCTACCGCACGGGCCGCCGGCTGGCCTGGGACGATGCGAAAGAGCGGATTATCGGTGACAAGGCGGCGAACCGGTATTTGCGGCGCCGCTATCGTGCGCCTTGGACCGTCAAGGTGCAGCGCCGTCCCGCGGCTGCCCAAGGAAGCCGGACGGCCTGAAGCCCGGCTGCGACGGAGAGTCACATGCATCTCACCCGGTGGACGTGGTGGGCGAACAGGTGATCGGGCTGCCGGAAGGGTTCTACGTGAAAGAAGCGAGGATGGGAGCGGTCGATGCCCGGCGCGAACCCGTGCGCCCGGGATCGGGAGAGTGCTGGCGCCCGCGAAGCTGCCGGCCACCGCGGTGGCGGGCCTGGTCCGCACGCGGCCGGTCGATCAGAACGGCCAGCTCGAGTTCCAGGGCGTCCCGCCGGGCGAGTACAGGCTGCTGGCCTTCACGGGCCTGCTGCTCCGCGAGGCCGAAAACCCCGACTTCCTTCGCGGACACCTGGCGAAAGCGGAAGAACTCACGGTGCGCCAGCGGGAGGTAAAATCCACCAAACTGGAGTTGCTGAGTGTAAGGAGATAACCCGTGACTGTTGCATTCGCGTTCGCGCTGCTCCTGTTCCAGTCTCCCGACCCGGTCACTACGGTTTCGGGACGCGTCGTCGATACCGCCGTTGGAGCGCCCGTTCCCGGCGCCTATGTCGTCCTGGTGCGGATTGTGCCCGGCCAGGCGCTCGGAAGGGACCTCTTCAACACCCCGCTCGCCGAGGGCGAACCGGACCCCAAAGCGAACCGCCTCGCCTGCCTGACAGGCCCCGATGGCACGTTCAAGTTCCGGATTGAGGCTCCGGCCAGGTTCGCGCTTTTCGCCCATGCGGAGGGCTTCGTGCGGACGCCCGTCTCCTTCCGCCCCGAAACCATCCACTCGCTCCGGCCGGGAGAGCCGAGAACCGATTTCGTGCTGCGCCTCACGCGGCAAGCCGGGCTGTCCGGCCGCGTCGTCGATGCCGATACCGGCGAACCCCTTCGCGGCCTTCAGGTGCAGCCGTACAGTTATCGGCACACGGGCGTGGGCCGGATTCTGAGCCCGACCGGAAGATCATCGACCACCGGGGAGGACGGCCGGTTCGCCATCCGGGAGATCCCGCCCGGCGAGCACTATGTCGAGATCCGGCCGCCGCGTGGCGTCGCGCTCACCGAACCCGGGCCGGCCGAAGGCTTCCGGGACGCCGTGCAGATGAACTACGCGCCCACGTGGTATCCGGGCGTGGCGAGAGAACAGGAGGCCGTGCCCGTCCAGGTTGCGGAAGGCGTCGATACCGACATCGGCGATGTGAAGATCGCGAAGCGCCGGACGGCGTCCATCCGCGGGCGCGTCTTCGCGGATATCGATGGCGAGGTCACGCTGGGGTTGACCGAGGTCAGGCACTGGATCGAAAGCCGGAGCTACAGGATGGTTGCCGGTGGACGCCTACAGGCGGGCGGCGAATTCCAGATCGACGGCGTGAGTCCCGGGCGTTACACCCTGGTGGGAGTCATGAAATCCGACTCGGGCCGGCGCGCGGCTTCGATGCCGCTGGAGATCGGCGAGTACAACCAGGACGGTGTGGACCTGCACTTGTCCAGGGGCGTCTCCATCTCCGGGCGGGTTCGGATCCGAGGCCGCGAAGACGAGGAGCCGGCGCTCCCGGATGAGGGCGTGCTGGTGGGGTTGAGCCGGGTGTTCGGCAGTGCCATGGAGGGCGATCCGAGGGCGGTTCCGGTAGCCCGCGGCGACGGGTCGTTCCGGATCGACGGGGTCGTCCCAGACCGCTATTCCGTCCACGTTTCGAAAGCGCCGAAGGGTTACGCAATTTCCGAGGTGAGCTACAACGGCGCGCTTTGCCCGTGCAGGGTAGTCCCCGTCGATCGCGGTGCGACGGTTCATCGGGTGGACGTGCTGCTCGCCCCCTCCGATGGTTCGATCCTGGCCAGCGTCACCGACGGCAACCGCCCCGTGGCCGAAGCGACGGTGGTGCTGATGCCGGACGGCTTCACCGACGAGGCGCTCGAACTGGGGTACGTGCATCGCAAAGCGCGGACCGGAGAAGACGGCCGGGCCACCATTGCCAACCTGCTGCCCGGCGCCTATCGCCTGGTGGCCTATCCGAAAGACGCGCTGTGGGGCGACGATCCGGACCTCAAAGCCCGCCTGCGCAGCGGACAGGAAGTGCGGGTGGCATCCGGTGCGCCGGCGGTGGTCGAAGTGAGAATCGTGGGGAAGTAGCCGCCTACTCTTTCAAATTGCGCACGTCCCGCACTTCGCCGCCGAAAGTTTCGCGGAAGCGCTGCACTTCGGGGTGTTGCAGGGCGCGCTCGGTGACGTCGTCCGCGGCGGGCTTGGGCGCCGCGGTTTCGGGCAGGGGCCCGGTCTCCCCGATCGTCACCTTAATGCGCAGCGCGCGCCCGGCGATCTGCCGCACGGCCTTCTCGATTTCGTTCGGGCTGAGGGCCAGGGAGAAATCCTTGGGGGTGGTGAAGCGGAGTTCGCCGTTCACCTCCTCGACGACGGAATGCTCCACGGCATCGGCGGTGAAGGTGAGGCCCATCTCCATCAGGAGCGCGTGCAGCCTGGTGCGCCAGTCCGTAGCGCCGGCGGGGGCGGCGGCGAGCGCGGGGGCGGCGGCGGCGCCGCTGGCTTGCGGCTCGGGAGGCCGCGCGGCCTTGCGGGCGCGGTCCTGCTCGAAGGGCGAAGGACCGGCGCGGCGCGGCGCGGGCCTCGGCGGGGCCGGAGCGGCTGCGGGCCGGGGCGCTTCGCGCGGCGGCGGCGACGCATCGCCCGGAAGCGAGGCCAGCGCCTCTTCAATGGGCATCAACCTGCCCGCATAGACCAGCCGCAGCAGCCCGATTTCCAGGTGAAAGCGCGGCTGGAGCGAGAACTGCAAGTCGCGGAACAAATCCAGGCTGAGCTGGAGATAGCGGGTGAGATCCTCTTCGCTGAACTTCGCCGCGATGGCGGCCATCCGCTCGCGCTCGGCCGGGGAGGCCGCTATCAGCCGCGTCTCGCCGCCGGCAATGCGCGCCACCAACAGGTTCCGGAAGTAGCGCGACAGCTCGCGGCTGAAATGCTGCAGGTTGCGGCCGTTGCGCTCCAGCTCGTCCACCACTTCCAGCATGCGGGCGGAGTTGCCCTCCAGCAGTGCACCGGTAACCTGGTCCAGCACGTCGAGCGAGAAGGCGCCCAGCAGGTTGCGCAGTTCGGCGGCGCGCAGGTGCCCGCCGCAGCAGGCGATGGCCTGGTCGAGCGCGGAGAGCGAATCCCGCACGCTGCCTTCTCCGGCCTGCGCCAGCACGGCCAGGGCGTCGGGGTCCGCCTCGATGCCTTCCTGCCGGCAGATCCATTCGATGCGCGCCACCAGCTCGTCGAAATCCACGGAGCGGAAGCTGAAGTGCTGGCAGCGGGAGGCGATGGTAGCGGGAATCTTGTGCGCCTCGGTGGTGCACAGCACGAAGACCGCCCATGGCGGCGGCTCCTCGATGGTCTTGAGCAGCGCGTTGAAGGCTTCCGTTGTGATCTGGTGGGCTTCGTCGATGATGAAGACCTTGTAGCGGTCGCGGGCGGGCTGGTAGCGGACGTTCTCGCGCAGCTCCCGCATCTCGTTGATGCCGCGATTGGAAGCGGCGTCGATTTCGATGACGTCCACCGAACCGCCGGCGGCGATTTCCTTGCAGCTCGCGCACTCCCCGCAAGGCTCCGCCGTAGGGCCGGCAACGCAGTTCAGGCAGCGCGCCAGAATGCGGGCGATGGTGGTCTTCCCCGTGCCGCGCTGGCCGGAGAAGATGTAGCCATGGGCGATCCGGCTCTGGGCAATGGCATGCTCCAGGGTGGTCTTGACATGTTCCTGGCCGACGACCTCGCTGAACGATTGCGGCCGGTACTTGCGCGCTATGACCTGGTACATGAGGTGGGTAAGGGCCAGGCCCCGGGTGATCCGCGGCACACAAGCCGCACCGCTACCGTTGCTTCCTTCCGGACCTGGCGGGGTTTGCGGCCGCCCGTTGCACGGAGCCCGAGACCTGACCTTACCATCCTAACATGCGACGTGCCGGGGACTGTCCGACGCGCCCTGCGCCAGGCTATCGCGGGCGGAGGAAGGCCTCTTCGGCGGCGCGGCTCCACTCGCGGCGCAGCACGTCGCGGCTATAGGCCAGGTGGCGGCGGTCCGGAGTGAAGACCTCGAGCGTGATGGTGCCGTCGTAGTCCACTGAGCGCAGGCAGCGCACGGCGCGCGTCACGTCCACGCTGCCGGTCCCCAGGGGCAGGTGCAGGTCCTCGTGGCCGCCCCGGTTGTCGTGCAGGTGCACGTGCCGGAGGCGATCTCCATAGGCCGCCAGGATTTCCTCGGTGGTGTTCTGGGCCACCTGGAGATTGGCGTGGCCGATGTCCAGGTGCAGGCCCACCTGGGGGAGCGGGTCCAGCAGGTCTGCGAGCTGCCGGGGAGTGTTGAAGTCGCCGGGTAAGTTCTCCACCATCAGCTCCAGGCCCAGCCGCTCGGCGTCGTCCAGCAACTCCCGAAGTGATTCCAGGTTGCGCCGTACGAAGAACGGCCTGCCGTGCATGGGGGTGTAGCGGTCCGGATGCACGTTTACGTACTTCACGCCTAGCCGGGAGAAGACCTCCATGGCGCGGCGCAGTTCGCCTACCGCGGCGCGCCGCACTTCATCGAAGGCGTTGGCGATCGGGAGGTAGTAGGCGGTATGGCCGACCACCTGCATGTTGTTCTGCTCGAGCGCTCTCAGGATGGCGTCGGGGTTCACCTTCCAGGCAGCCGCCGCGGGCGGCTCGAGCGTGAGGTCCACAAACTCCAGTCCCATCTCGCCCATCCAGGCGATCTCGTCCAGGACGTCGTTCATCGGATGGTTCATGGTGCCGATCAGCATAGGGCGGTTCCGGCGGCAAACCAGGGTCGGCGGTCGAGCAGCTCGATGCGGGAGCGTTCGGTATCGGGGACGTTGCCCTGGGGCGGCGCGGGAACGGCCAGCCGCTCCCACAGCCAGCCCGGGAAGGCGCCGGCGCGTCCCGGGCAGAGCCAGCGGAAAATGGAGAGCGCGCCGGCGAGCAGCGGCAAATCCTCCCCCACGCGCGCGAGCAGGTGCTCCCAGTCGAGGGTGGGGCCTGCGGCGTAGATCAGCTTCAGGGCCTCGGGCCAGTCGCAGCGGTCGCGCTGCAGCACGTAGAGTTTGTCCCAGATCATCTCCTCGACGGGCAGCACGCGCACGCTTTCGCCATTGACGCTCACGGCGGCGCCGCACACCAGCCAGGTCTCGTCCACCGGCGCGCGATGGTTGGCCATGGCCCACATGATGTCTACAATCGTGCCGTTCAGACTGGACCGGTAGATCCAGGTACGGTCGTAGGGCCGCTCGGCGTGGTAGTCGCGCAGCCCTGCGGTGTGGGTGATGGCGATCATCGCCTCGCGGTCGCGCGGAAGGACGTAGATGTCCAGGTCCTTGGAGGTCCGCCAGTGGCCGGTGTAGACCGATACCGCCAGCCCGCCTCCCAGGGCGAAGCGGATGCCGAGTTCCCGGGCACAGGCGATCACCTGCCGGTAAATGGCCCACTGCTCAGCGGGAATGGGCGCCGTGTTGTGCTCCGGCGCGCCGTGGTTGTTCGGCCCCGGGCTGCGCATCGACATACCCGGCGGCAGAAATGCAACCCGAGGGCCATTGGCGGCGGCCTCAACCGCGCAGCGCCGCCAGCCCGGTCTTCAGCAATACCCAGATCAGCCAGGGAATACTCACGCCAGCCAGCGCGGTGCTGAACGCCAGCTTGCGCGCGGCTACCGCGATACCCATCGCCAGCAATCCGAGCTTCCAGAAAGTGAACAAGTCGATGGAAGTAGCGATGCTCAGGAGCGCCTTGGAGGTGCTCTCCGGGTCCAGGTAGGCGCCTACGTTGAAGGCCAGGGGGTTCTCCAGGTTGAACTGGTCCGGGTCCTTCAAAACCACCACCGCGATGGTGGCGAGTCCCGCGATCAGGTCCGGCAGGAAACCATAGCTCGTTACGGCGAATAACTGCCGGAAACTCACGTCGGTGGCGAGCAGGACGCGGAAAACGAGGGCGAAAACCCCGGCCACGATCAGCAGGGTGAGGGGCACCGTCAGGATGGGGCTGGCGGGAACGACATAGCCCATCACAGAGGCCATGCGCGCCTGCGTTTCCTCCATTCTGGCGCGCTGGTCGGCGCTCATGTTCTGCAATTGGGGGTTGCTCTCCATCTGCTGCTGCATCACGCGGTCCCAACCCACGTAGTAGGAAAACGTGGCAAGGGAGCCGACGGAAAGAATGATCAGGAGCACCACCGGGACCCAGAACCGCGGACGCGCCGCGATGTCGGCAAATGCCGCCCGGGGGTCCAGAAATACGTTGATCAGGCGGCCGGCTTCTCCCATACGGCGATCCGGAGATGGTTCGGGACTCATGTTGTTTCCTCCGGCGGAGGATTATCTCAGCTATTCGTTCGCGGTGCAACTGTACCCGCGTACTAGCAGCTTCACGGCGGCGGTCACGACCGCAAGGGGCGGTATCTCCAGCTTCAACGCCGGGCCCGTTGCGTCCACCGGAAAGGCGCGGGGCGCGATGCGCGAAGGATTTTCGAAATCGTTGCCGGCGTTGAAGTCGGGGTGCGCCAGCAGGCGTGCCGAAGCAGAGGCGGACGTGCCTCCGGCCAATTCGCAGCGCACCGCCAGCGCCGTATCGTGGCGCGGGTTGACGCAGGTGATGGTGACCACCTTTCCGCTGCGGGAGGCCGAAACCGAGAGGCCCAGCGGATCCGTCTCGCCGGTTTCCACCCGCAGGGACGTGCCGCCCCGGTGCGGCTTCATCATCTCGAAGACGTGGTAGGTGGTGGTGCGAACCGAGCGCTTGCCGTCGATGAGGAGCAGCGAATGGAGCACGTTGACGATCTGGGCGATGTTGCACATCACCAGCTTGTCCGCCTGCCGGTGGAAGACGTTCAGCCCCAGAGCGGCCGCCACGGCGCTGCGCATGGTGATGGGCATCCACAGGCGTCCGTAGCGCTTCTCCTCTTCCGGAACCATGCGGTCCCAGACGCCCCATTCATCCACCATCAGGCCTACCGAGCGCTTCGGGTCGTACTTGTCCATCAACTCGCGCTGCTCGATGATGGCGCGCTCCAGGCGGGCGAAGCTGGAAAGCTGCTTCCGCATGTTCTCGACGGTGAAGCGGGTGGCGGGATCCGCTCCGGAGGAGTAGAAGTGCATGGCGAAGCCGTGGGGCAGGCGCCGGCCGGCGCTTTCAAAGAACCGGCGGGTCCAGTCGAGGTTGTTTCCGTTCGGGCCGCAGGCCACCAGGAAGGGGCGCGGCTCGCCGAGCGGCACGGTCAGGTAGGTGGAGAAGCGGCGCCAGGCGGCGGCGTATTCTTCGGGCGTCATGTTGCCGCCGCAGCCCCAGTTTTCGTTCCCCACGCCCCAGTAGCGCACGCGGAACGGCTCGCGGGCGCCGTTGCGGGCGCGCTCTTCGGCCAGCGTGCTGCCCTCGGGGTAGTTGCAGTACTCCACCCAGTCGCGGAGTTCCTGCGGCGTGCCGCTGCCGACGTTGCCCGCGAGATACGGCTCCGCGCCCAGGCGGCGGCACAGCCCGATGAACTCGTGGGTGCCGAAGCTGCCGTCCTCGACGTAACCGCCCCAATGGATGTTGACCGTCCGGGGGCGCTTCTCGAGCGGCCCGATGCCGTCGCGCCAGTGGTAGTCGTCCGCGTAGCAGCCTCCCGGCCAGCGCAGCACCGGCACTCCTACGGCCTTCAGTTGCTCGATGGCGGTCTCGTTAAAGGCACGCTTCTGCCATAGCCCGCCGTAGATGCAGGTGCCCAGGTGCTCGGCGAAGTGGCCGTGCAGTTCCGGCCGGATGGCGCCGATTTCCGCGTCCAGCCGAACTTGGATGGTCTGTTCCCTCGAGGCCAGGGATAAGCCTTTACGGGAGGCCAGGGTGGCGAATGCGCCTCCCAGCCATGCGCGCCGCGTCGTTCTCATGGAGGGAGATTGTAGAACGTGCGGCCGCCGCTGACAACCCACGCGGCACGCTTTCAAGGCCGGCATCGAAAAAAAGGGGCGGAGCCGAAGCCCCGCCCATACGGCCGTGTGTTTGCCAAAGCTCAAGTGCGGTCAGAACGCCAGCCGCAGACCGAAACGGAAGTCCCTTCCGGTGGACGCGCTCGTGATCGACATAAAGTTGCCGGTGGGGTTTGCGATGTTGGTGTTCAACGTGCCATCGGGGTTGAGACGTAGTCCGCCGGAGCCGCCGTTGGGGTTCCCCCAGATGGGCGTATTGGTGAAGTTATTCGATTCCGCGCGGAACTCCAGATCAACCCCCTCTTTGATACTGAAGCTCTTGTAAATAGCCGGGTTGAGCTGCCAGTAGCCGGGTCCGCGCACGGCGCCCCAACCCATATTGCCGGGCGTGTACACCGGATTCGCGGGGTCGAAGTAAAACAGCGGGTCACGGAAACTCATCGGGTCGTAGTAGGGCTGCTGCGGTCCCTTCAATCCGATCTTCCGGACAGGCGCGATCTGGTGCGCCGTCTGCCGGCAACCCGTGCATTGCAGCGACGAACCGCTTCCATCGACCCAGAATGGAGTCCCGCTGTAGGCGACGAAGGTGCCGGATAGCTTCCAGCCGCCCAAGACCAGGTCGGCTGCCCGGTTGGCCAGCGTGAATCTCTTGCCGCGGCCTACCGGCAGCTCGTAGTTCCAGGCGGTGGTGAAGGAGTGGGTGCGGTCATATCCCGCCGGACCGTAGTTCCGGTGCATCATGGGCTCCCAGTGCCATGCCCGCAGGCCCACCCAGCCGGTGTCGTCGGCCATGTTCAGCGCTTTGCCGAAGGTGTAGCTGGTGCGCAGAAACAGGCCATGGGTGAAGTTCTTCTGCAAGGTGGCTTGCAGCGAGTCGTACGCCCCGTAGCCGATGCCGTCCCACATGTTGGCGCCGATTCTACGGCCGTGAGCCTTGGCCAGCGGCAGGTTCGCCGTGCTGGTGCCGAGGCCCGGACCGATCGTATTGATGTTGCGATCCATCAACTGACCGATGGTGCGGGTGCCCACGTAGGCCACCGAACCGACCATCTCCCACGGCAAAATGCGCTCCAGGGTGCCGTTCCAACTCTGGACATAGCCGCGCTTAATGTAGCCCCAGGGGCTGCGCGGCCCCATGTTGACGGTGGGCGGCAGCTCCAACTGGCCCTGGCTGACATCGGGGGTGGGAATCTCCGGGATGCCCTGGTCCACGGTGTTAAACCAGCCGTACGTACTCACCGGCGTGCTCCAGCTACCGGTTAAGGTGGCCGGATACTGGCCACGCAGCGGACGGCCGAAGGGTACCGGGTCAAAGCTGATGCCGTAGCCCGAACGGAACACGGTCTTTTCGGTAATGCGGAAGGCGAACCCGACGCGCGGCGCGAAGAGCTTGTTGCTCACCGAAAGGCCCGCGTCGCGGGGCGTATTGCCCAGGCCCCCGAAGTAGACGATGTTAGTGAAGGGATCCCAGCGCTCCAGGCCGCGGTCGCCGCGGTGCATCAGCGGGTAGTTCTCGTAGCGCAGTCCCAGGTTCAGGGTAAGGCGGCGGTTGACCTGCCAGCGGTCGCGGAAGTACCAGGCGAGCTGCCATTCACGCGTCTTCATCTCGAAGAACTGGATGGACTTCGAGTAGCTGCTCACCAGCCCCAGCAACGCCGCCGCAAAGCTGTTTGCAGTGCCGCGGTTGATATCGTTCGCATTGTAAGTGGTTCCCGCGCCGAAACTGATGTTTCCGCGAGGGTTGGCCGTCTCCGGTTGCCAGTGGTTCAACTGCAACTGCCGGGCATCGAACCCCCAGCGGAGTTCGTGGGAACCCGCGATCTTGCTGAAGTTGGTCGCGTAGGTGTAAGTGCGCTCCTTGCGCCAGACGGGCGCCCAGGTGGCGGCCACCCCTACATAGGTGAACCCGAAACCCTGCACCTGCGGGGCGCCGCCATAGCGGTCATCGTCCGCGTACTGCACGCCGCCGTTGGTGCCCGGGATATTCCAGACGTCGAGGCCAATATTCTGGTCCACGTTCGGAATGCCGACGACCTGGTCCATGGGGGTGTAGCCGAAAACGCCGTCGAACAGGAAGGTGGGAGAGAAGGTGTAGGTGTAACCGGCGGTGACCACCTGGGTGGTGGTATCGCCGAAACCCTCGGTGCCCAGGGCGGGGCCGCCCAGGTCGCCAAAGATATACTTTCCGGCAACGGGAGCGTCCATCCGGCTGTACTTCGTCCAGGTGACCAGATTGTTGGAAACGTTGTAGTTGATCTTGAGGTCGTACTGGTTCCGGTTCAGGGAGAGCACGCCACCCACGCCATAGTTGCCCCCCAGGTTCAGCGGGTCGGTCACGGAGACCTGGTTGGGCAGGGGCACGTCCTTGTAGATGTTCGGGAAGATGGGGTTCCAGCGCGCCTGCGGGACGCGATTCCCGGGGAAGGGGGTGCGCTGCCGGGCGCCGTCGGTGGTCATGGGAGCGCTGGCCGGATCGTAGACAATCCAGCGGTCCATGAACCGGCTGAAATCTCCCTGGCGGAAGTCCTCCGGAGCCACGCTATAGGAGCTGTAGTAGCCGGTGCGCTCCGTGGTGCGCTCGAAATTGAAGAAGTAGAACAGCTTGTCTCTCTTAATCGGCCCGCCGATGTTGCCGCCGAAAATGTTCAGGATTTTCAGCGGCTTCTCGTAATTGGCGGAACGGAAGTAGACGCCGTCGCTGTTGAAACGCTGGTTGTTGTGAAACCACCAGCCCGTGCCGTGCAAATCGTTGGTGCCCGACTTGGAAGCCAGGGTGATGGCCGCTCCTCCGGCCATGCCCTGCTCGGCATCGAAGCTGCCGGTGGAGATGTTCACCGTGTCGATAGACTCGACCGGCTGCACATAGGCCACGTGGTGAGGCAGCCAGATATTGATGTTGGCGGCGCCGTCCACCAGGGTATTGTTGTTGTTTCGCGGCGTGCCGTTCAGGTTAGTGGTGAGCGCGCGTCCCGGCGTATCCACCACCGCATTCTGGAAAGCCGGCGGCGTCGCGCCGGGTACCAGCATCATCAGGCTCTGGTAATTGCGGTAGTTGGGCAGCGGCAGATTTTGCACCACGGTCCCGGTAATTTCGTGCCGCACGTCCGACTTATCCGTCTGCAAAGCGACTGCGGCCGCCGCCACCGTGACCTGTTCGGTGACCGCGCCCAACTCGAGCCGGGCATCCACCCGGCTGACGGTGTTGATGGCCACCTGCACGTCGGTCCTGGTGTGCCTCCGGAAGCCCGCCGCAGTGATGACCAGGTCGTACGTGCCGGCGGGCACGTTCAGAATCGAGTAGCGCCCGGCGCTGTCGGCTGTCACCGTACGTGTGAAACCGGTAGCTTTGTTCGTGATCACCACCTGAGCATCTGGAATCAGCGCTCCGCTGGCGTCTTCAATCGAGCCAACCACCGAACCATAGAGCAACTGGGCCGGAGCGCGCTCGGCGAGCGGCCCCATTACCAGAAGCGTGGCGGCGCAAAGCAATCCCAGGGAGCGCAAATAGTTCGCATCTTTAGCTTTCATGCTCATCCCCTCTTAAGTTGAACTAACTCACCCGTTGGGACCTGTTGGGGTAACCTTTTACTGTTGTTCACGGCCGGCCACAATACAGTAAGTGTTGTATGCGGCAGAAACATTCCGCCCGCGCGTAACGAAACGCACAGTTCTCCGGCGGGCGGCTCCGGTTCCGGCACCGGCCGCATGCCTGCGCGGCGCCCTCCCCCGGTGTGCCATGATGAGTTTTTACAGTGGACACCAACAGCGGAAACAAGAGTCCGGCGCAGTCGCTCTCGGTGAAGAGGGCGGAGGTGGAGTTCCATAACTTCGCTTCGCTCGGGGAGCCGGAGCGCGCCGTGGCCGTCTACGCCGAAGAGAATCACCGCCGGGGAGGATTCATTCGGAGGCATCTGCCGTTTATCGGGGCGCTCTCGCCGTTTCTGGAAATCGGGGCCAATGCCGGCCACACCAGCTACATGCTGGCCAACGAATTCGGGGCCGACGGCTTCGCGCTGGACATCTCCGCCGACGCCCTGCGGCACGGCTGCGCCCTGATG
>JAWLGN010000479.1:0-2514 GCA_041685075.1 Bryobacteraceae bacterium | reverse complement strand
CAGGAAACATAAGTAACGCATCTCAAAACCCCCCTCTTCGTGCCGCGACGATATCACGGCCGGCGGCGAGCCATCAAAAGCGGCCGGCGGGGGGATGTGTGGCAGATCACAGGCTGCGGGTTACCGCAGCCCGGCCAGCCAGTCGAAGACGCGTTCCTGGGTGGAAGGCGGAAAACGGTTGAAATCGAGCGGGGTATCGAGCGTCAGGGCGTTGGCCGCTCCGTAGAGGCTGTAGATCTTACGCGGGCCTTCGATTTCGCGGCGGACGCTCTCGACGGGGGCGTAGCGGTCCAGTTGCGGCGCCACGATCATCACCGGGCGGGGCGCGGCCAGCGCGAGGATCTCGCCGTAGTCGAACGGGAGCCGGGATTCATGGCCGATGAAGAAGCCCAGCCGCGGCAGCAGGCCGTGGAGGTGGGAGTAGTGCTCCAGGCCCTCGGCGCCGGTTGCAGGCGTGTAGGCGCGCAAGGGGTCGAAGCCGCAGACCGCGGCCACGGCGTTGACGCGGCTGTCGAAGGCGGCGGTCCAGAGCGCCACCCGGGCGCCGAGCGCGTAGCCGAGGAGGTAGATGCGGGACGAATCGATTTCGCGGAGAGCGGCCAGCGCCTCGACGGCGTCGCGCGTATCAGCGATCATGCGGCCGAGCAGGGACCACTTCGGATAACGCGCGTAGAAGCCCCGGGCGTCGTGGACGCGGGTGCCGGAGCCGACGTGGTCGAAGGTGAAGACGGCGAAGCCGCGGCGGGCGAGGGCGGCGAAGCTGGGGCGTTTTTCGAGCGAGTAATCCGGCACGCGGGAGTTGTACGGAGCGCGGGCGGACCAGCCGGCGGCGTAGGCATAGGGGTGGAGCCAGACGACGACCGGCCACTTGCCGGCCCTGGGCTTGCCTTGGGCGTCGGCGGGGTAAAAGAGCGCGCCGTTCAGGCCGTCGCCGAAGGGGACGGAGGTGTAGCCCAGCCCTTCGCGGGCCAGCAGGGCGCGCCAGAACTCGTCGCCGCGCGGGCGGCCGAAGAGGCCCGCCAGCCAGCCTTCGCTGTCGCCGCGCGGGGCGGGCGGCAGTGTAGTGGCATGCGGCGGTGGAAGACGCGGGGGTTCGGGACCGGTGATGCGCTCGAGAGTGCGGCGGATGGCGGCCTTGCCGGACTCCCATTCCGCAAGGGTGGCGGGAACGAAATCGCCCGGGGTGCGGGCGGCAAAGGAGAGCGGATCGAGCCGGTCGCCGGTTTGAGCGCGCCAGGTGTCGAAATCATAGCCGTGGATCCAGGTCTCGGACTTCGCGCGCGGCTTGCGGCCGAAGACCGCGTCGAAGAAGTCCATGAAGTTCTCGATGTCGCCGGCGGTGGTGCCGTGTTCTCCTTCGCGGAGGTGCAGCCAGAGGTTCTGTTCGGCGTCGAGGAAGCGATAGGCCCGGAGCGCGGAGCGGTAGGCCTGTTCGAGGGCCACCGGATTGGCGGCGCTTTCGGCGTAGCCGGAGTAAATCATGAGGCCGCGCGGCGCCACGGCGGCCATGAGCATGTTCTGGTCCACCGGCAGCTTGTGCTCGCGCCCGGCAAAGAAGCGCAGGCGGGGGTGGAACCAGTGGGGCTGGGCGCCAGCGAGCAACTGAATGCTTTCGACCATCCAGGGGTCCGAGGTGTAGCGCCAGGGCAGGGCTTCGCCGGTGAGGCCGCTGGAGAGAATGGCGGCGGTGATGCGCTCGTCGAACAGCGCCGCCACCAGGGTCTGCTTGCCGTTGCGCGAGTGGCCGGTGAGGCCGATTTTGGACTTGTCGATCTCGGGCAGCGTGTAGAGATAATCCACCGCGCGGGAAGCCGACCAGGCCCAGCGGCCGAGGCAGGAGAAGTCGTACTCCGGGTAGATCTCGATAAAGGCGTCGGAGTCGTCTGCATGACCGTACTTCGGATCGGTGGCGAAGTAGACGCAGACGGCGTAGCCGCGGTTGAGCGCGGTGTAGAGCCAGGGGCGGTTGCGGGCGTGGTTGGTGAGGAAGACCGGGAAGGGCCCCGCGCCGGGCGGCAGGATAAGCTGCACCCGCAGGGTGGCCCGGTGTTCGGGGCCGAACTCCAGCACGACGTCCCGGATGGTGAGGCCGCCTTCGCTCCTGGTGGAGACGACCCGGGCGCGGAGGTTGTCCGGCGCGGGAGGCATGCGGCCGTAGATCCAGTGTTCGGCCTGCCGGCGGATCCAGCGCCTCTGCTCCTCCCAGAGCTGGCGGGTGGTGACCGGGATGGCCCCGCCCTCGCGGCGCAGCAGGAGCGGGTCCGGGAGCTGCGCCTGGGAGGGCATGGCGTCGAAATCCGGGGGAAGCTCGCCGGTGCGGCGGAGGTAGTCTTCCCAGGTTTTATCGTGCGCGGAGATGCGGCCGGTGCCGGGCGTGCGGCTGGGCAGCAGCACTTTGAGCAGCACGTCGAGATGCCGCCGCCGTTCCTCGGTGCGGTCTGGTTGCGCGGGAAGCGACATGGCCGTAAGCAGCAGGATCGCAAGTGCGCGGTGCATTTACAGGTATCTCCCTAG
>JAWLGN010000478.1:0-2515 GCA_041685075.1 Bryobacteraceae bacterium | reverse complement strand
ACGGCGGTCCGCTCCGGGAACTGGTCGCCAGCCGCTTCCACCTCAAGGTCTACGTGGACATGGTGGACACCCCGGCCTTCCACAGCGACGTAATCGCCTATCCGGCCATCACCGTCATCAGCCGCGAAGCGACGGGCACCACCCGCATCGCCCACCGCCCGCCCATCGACGCCGCCGCGCTCACCGCACTGGCAAAGGAGCTGACGGCGGAGGCGTTGCCCGAAAACGGCAAGGTGCGCGAACTCGCCTGCGTGGCCCAGGGCGACGAACCCTGGCTGCTCGAATCATCGGACCAGATGGCCCTCATCCGCCGCCTGGAGCAGGCCTACCCCACCCTGGAAGAGGCCGGCTGCAAGGTTGGCATCGGCGTCGCGACCGGCGCCGACAAGGCCTTCATCGGCGACTTCGAGGCCCTCGACGTGGAACCGGATCGCAAGCTCCCCCTTGCCACCACGCGCGACATCCAGAGCGGCGAAGTCCACTGGCGCGGCCAGGGCGTGATCAACCCCTTCGCCGACGAAGGCGGGCTGGTCGATCTCAACGCCTACCCCCGACTGCGCCGCTACCTGGAAGCGCGCAAAGAGGTCATCGCCGCCCGCCACTGCGCGCAGAAATCGCCGGCCGGCTGGTATCGCACCATCGACCGCATATTCCCGGCCCTCACCCAAAAACCGAAGCTCCTGATCCCCGACATCAAGGGCGCGGCCCACATCGTCTACGAGCCCGGCGAACTCTACCCGCACCACAACCTCTACTACGTGACCTCCGAGACCTGGGACCTGCGCGCCTTGCAGGCGGTGCTCCTCTCCGAAGTCACCCGCCTCTTCATGGCCACCTACTCCACCAAGATGCGCGGCGGCTACCTGCGCTTCCAGGCCCAATACCTGCGCCGCCTGCGCATCCCCGAGTGGCGCGACGTGCCCGAGCCCCTGCGCGCAGAACTGATCGAAGCCGCCACGCAGCGCGACATCGCCGCCTGCAACCGCGCTACCTTCCGGCTGTACGGGCTGACGCAGGAAGAACAATCGGCCCTCGGAGGCAATGGAGAGTAGAT
This sequence comes from Bryobacteraceae bacterium, assembly GCA_041685075.1. Taxonomy (GTDB): domain Bacteria; phylum Acidobacteriota; class Terriglobia; order Bryobacterales; family Bryobacteraceae; genus JAMCRM01. The sequence continues at coordinate 1,461 of JAWLGN010000478.1, read as the reverse complement.
GGCCCTGGATCTGGTGAATTACGAGCGCAAGGCCCGCGAAGCCGTGCAGGCCTTCTGGGGCAACCGCGAAGCGGCGCGAAAGAAGCAGATCGAATCAGGCAAGGCCGACCAAGGCGAGCGGGCCGGCGTCACCGCCGGTAAGAACATGGATGGATTCATCGCCTTGGTGTGCGACATCGTCCGCGCCAACGGCCTCGCCCACGCCGACATCCACCAGAAACGCGCCCTGCTGACCCTGCCCGGCTACTTCCGCCCGACCAAACTGTGGGACCTGCTGGTCATCCACAAGGGCCAGCTCATCGCTGCCATTGAAATGAAGAGCCACGTCGGTCCCTCATTCAGCAACAACTTCAACAACCGCACCGAAGAGGCCATCGGCACGGCCCACGACCTCTGGACCGCCTACCGCGAAGGCGCCTTCGGCCAGCAGCCCCGCCCCTTCGTGGGTTGGCTGATGCACGTGGAAGACGCCCCGAAGTCCCGCCGCCCCGTCACCGACAACTCGCCCCACTTCCCCGTGCTCCCGGAGTTCAAGGGCGCCTGTTACCTGGAACGCTACGACCTGCTGTGCAAGAAGCTGGTGCAGGAGCAGCTCTACACCACGGCGTCAGTCATTGCCTCGACCCGGGAGGCGGTGGACACGGGGAAGTATTCGGCGCTTTCGCCCATGACGGACCTCAAGACGTTTGTTACGGCGCTGGCGGGGCATGTGGCGGCGGAGGCGGCGCGGCTTGGGTGAGGATGTTACGAAGTTAGACCTGACGCTCGCCCTCTCTGGGCAACTGTTAAGAGGTACTTAATAGTTCAAAGCGAGCCCGGTCGACGAGTTAGGCGCCACAGGATGCTTCGAAGATAGAATTGACCCTCACGTATACATCTATAAGGGAAAGACAAGAATGGACGAGGCGATCGTTGTCTTCTCTCGAAAAGGGATTTTTCAGACCAAAATCGCCGCGCGTGACGTTCGCAGCCGGGAACATGCGCGCAAGCTGTGGCCCCTGGTGTCACCCGGCGCGTCACGACAGATGGTGACATGGGTCAGCCCCTCCTTTGAAAGCGGGAAGTTGCGTCGGCGATCCCATTTCCGGGTGCTTCCTGCCCAGCCCTCCTTAAACCTTAAAGCACACTTCGACGATGAAGAAGCTAGCCGGTGGCATGCTGTGCAGGAAAGTCCCGAGCACCGCCGGGCAAAAGAACTTGTCGCTGCCGAACTCTCCCGACGCCTGAATGCCGGGCTTGCCATGCCGTGGGCGTTCAAGGATGCGGATGCGTCAGACTATCCACTGGAAGGCAACCTGTTGCTCGGCGCCGATCGGGTAGCAACTGAGCATCCCCTGGAGACGCCATTCGGCAGCAAGTTCCGGCTCGACGTTGCCGTGCTCGGCCCGCCGGTCCAGGTGGAGCCGATGGTGCTGGGCGGGGTTGAAATCGAACTCGGCCATGCCTTTGATGGGCGCAAGG
>JAWLGN010000477.1:0-2516 GCA_041685075.1 Bryobacteraceae bacterium | reverse complement strand
CGAGTTCCTCAGCGAGCGCGGCGGCTCGATCCCCAACGTGGGGGCGCTCATGCGCACCTCCGTGCTCACTCCGGCCGAGTTCGCGCGGCTGAAGCCCTCGTTCGTGGTGCGCGGGGTGGGGGATTTCCGCCGCGCTCTGCTGCTTTGGGCAGCCCTCTTCTTCGCGGGCTTCTACCTGGTCCACTTCGTCTGGCGGCTGCGCGGATTCGACGGCGATACCGCCATCCTGCCGGCTCTCCACCTGCTGACCTCCATAGGGCTGATCGTGATGGTGAGCCTGCGGGACCCCTTGCGCGACACCCTCAGCTTCACGCATTTCGCCCAAGGCGTGGCGGGGGGCTGCCTGCTGATGCTGGCGTTGAGCTTCGTCGATTTCGGGCGGCGGCTGGCGGGCTACAGCTTCGTGCCGCTGGTGGCCGCGCTGCTGCTCTCCACGGCCCTGATCCTGTTCGGCAGCGGCCCGGGCGCAAGCGACGCCAAGGTGAACCTGCTGGGCTTCCAGCCGGTGGAGGTCATCAAAATTCTGCTGGTGCTCTTCCTGGCGGGCTACTTCGCGCGCAACTGGGAGATGCTGCGCGAGCTGCGGGAAAAGCACCCGGCGCTGGAACGTATAGGGCGGCGCATCGAGATCCCGCGGCTGGAGTACGTGCTGCCGGTGGTGGTCTCGATCGTCCTGGTGCTGTTGTTCTTCTTCCTGCAAAAGGACCTGGGGCCGGCGCTGGTCTTCTCCTGCGTCTTCCTGCTGCTCTACGCGGTGGCGCGCAACCGCTTTCTGCTGGCGGGCGGCGGGCTGGCGCTGCTGGTGGCGGGCTTCGGCATAGGATACCTGGCGGGCTATCCCCGGACGGTGGCGGCGCGCGTCGAGATGTGGCTCTCCCCGTGGGACAACGCGGTGCGCGGCGGCGACCAGGTGGCGCACGCGCTCTGGGCGCTGGCCAGCGGCGGGCTCACGGGCGCGGGTGTAGGGTTGGGAGAACCCGGTTCAGTCCCCGCGGCCGCTACGGACCTGGTGCTGGCGGCCGTGGGGGAGGAGTTCGGTTTCCTGGGCCTCGTGGCGGTGTTCCTGGTTTACGGCGCGCTGCTCTATATGGCCGGACGCATAGCCCTGCGCGCGCCTACGGACTACACGTTCTTTCTGGCCCTGGGGCTGGTGCTGCTCATCGCCGCTCAGGTGTTGCTGATCGCGGGCGGCGTGCTGGGCCTGGTGCCGCTCTCCGGCGTGGTGACCCCGTTCCTCAGTTACGGGCGCACCTCGATGCTGGCGAATTTCGCCATCTTCGCCATCCTGCTGTCCGTCTCCCGGGAGGCGCGCGACAGCGAGCGGGCGGCGCCGTTCCGCCGGCCGGTCGAGTGGGTGGGAATCGCCCTGGCGGTTGGCGCGGCGGTGGTGCTGGCGAAAGCGGGGTGGGTGCAGGTGGCGCGCGCGGACGCCGTGGCGGGCGCGGGCGCCCTGGCGGTGCAGGCCGACGGCGCGCGGCGCTACCAGTACAATCCGCGCATCCTCGAGATCGCCGCGCGCATCCCGCGGGGCAGTATCTACGACCGCACCGGGCTGCCGCTGGCGGCGGGGAGCTTCGAAGAACTCGAAAAGCATCGCGCCGCCTACGCCGACATGGGGATCGACGTCGGCCGGCTCGACCGCACCGGGCGGCGCCTGTATCCGCTCGGCTCCGCGGCCTATCACCTGTTGGGCGACCTGCGCACCCGCGCCAACTGGGGCGCGCGCAACAGTTCGCTCGCCGAGCGCGACTCCACCGTGCGGCTGCAAGGGTACGACGACCACGCCCGCGCGGTCGAAGTAGACGATCCGCGCACCGGCAAGACCGCCTGGACCGTGCGGTACGACTACCGCGAACTGCTCCCGCTGCTGCGCCACCGCTGGCAGCCGGAGCACCCCGAGGTGAGGCGCGTGATGGAGCGGGACCGCGACCTGCGGATGACCATCGACGCGCGGCTGCAAGCGGCGGCGGCGCGCATCCTGGCGCAGCATCTCAAGCAGCAGGGTAGAGAGCGCGGCGCGCTGGTGGCCATCGACGCCGAAAGCGGCGACCTGCTGGCTTCGGTCAGCCTGCCCGCGCCGGCGCTGCCGGCCCAACCCGCCGTCGAGGACGGTGGGACCGGACCGCTGCTCGACCGCGCCCGCTACGGGCTCTATCCGCCCGGCTCGACCTTCAAGATCGTCACCGCCATGGCGGCGCTGCGGCTCGACCCGGCGCTGGCCAAGCAAACCTTCCGCTGCGTGCGGCTGCCCGACGGCCGGGTCGGCAACTTCATCGGCCGCTCGCGCCGCCCCGTGCGCGACGACATCATGGACAAGAACCCGCACGGCGACGTGGACCTGGCGCGCGGGCTGGCGGTCTCCTGCAACGCCTACTTCGCGCAACTGGCGCACCGCATGGGGCCGGGGCCGCTGCTTGAAACCGCCAACCTGTTGGGAATCTCGGTGGCCCATCCCGCTACCGAAAGACAACTGCGCGACGCACTGCCGCAGGCGGGCTACGGGCAGGGGCAGGTAG
>JAWLGN010000476.1:0-2536 GCA_041685075.1 Bryobacteraceae bacterium | reverse complement strand
GTGGCCGCAGCCGGCCTGGCCGCCCAGACCATTCCCCTGACGGGTCCCGACGGCAAACCCGTCATCGGTCCCGACGGCAAGCCCGCCACCATTACGCTGTCCACGGCGGAACCCGCGCCCGCCGGCCCGGCACTTTCTTCGTTGCCGCCCGACACCGTGGTGCTCACCGTCGGGGAGGAGAAGATCACCGCCGCCGAGCTTCAGCGCATCTACGAGGTATTCCCCGCGCAGGCGCGTGCCGGCCTGGAGGGCGAAGGGCGCCGCCAGTTCGCCGAAAGCATCGTGCGGATGAAACTGCTGGCCGCCGAAGCGCGCCGGCGCCAGTTCGACCAGACGCCCGCTTTCCGTGCGCAGGCCGCCTTTCAAGTGGAGAACCTGCTGGCTTCCCAGTTCTTCGAGGAGTTGAAGCGCACAGCGGCCGTCGATGAGGCCGCCGCGCGCGCCTGGTACGAGAAGCACAAAAGCCAGTATGAGACCGTCCGTGCGCGCCATATCCTGGTGCGGATGCAGGGGTCGCCCGTGCCGGTGAAGCCGGACCAGAAGGATCTCAGCGAAGAGGAAGCGCTGGCCAAGGCCCGGGAGCTTCGCGCCAGGCTTCTCGAAGGCGCCGATTTCGCCGCCCTCGCCACCGCGGAATCCGACGACGCCGGCTCAGCCGTCAAGGGCGGCGACGTGGGTGCCTTTGGCCGCGGCCAGATGGTGCCCTCCTTCGAGGAGGCCGCCTTCGCCCTCCAGCCCGGCGAAATCAGCGAACCCGTACGCTCGCGCTTCGGCTACCACATCATCAAGGTGGAATCCCGCACCGCCAAAAGCTTCGAGGAACTGCGGCCGGAGATCGAAAAACGGTTGCGCCCCGAACTGGCGCGCAAGGTGTTGGACGACCTGCGGAAGAGCGTCAACGTCACCTTCGACCCGGCTTTCTACGGAGAGCCCGCCGCGGAGCCGGTGAAGAAATAGCCGCCGGTTACCCCGCGCGCAGCCGCATCGCCACTACCTGGCGCGCGGCGCGGTCGATGCCCCAGAGCATGCCGGGCTCCTCGGGGTCGAAGGCGATACCCTGTCCCGCGAGCGGCGCCGGCACGATCTCCTTCAGCACCAGGGTCGAGCCGCCCTCGGGAAAGCCGAGCACGTAGAGTTCGGGCTCGTCGTGGCCCGTGCAGAAGAGGTCGCCTGCCGGCCCGAAGGCGCCGCCCGAGATCGAGTAGCTGCCCAGTTTGGCGAGCACTTCTTCCGGATAGACCCACCCCTGCAGGCGGCGCCAGCCGGCATCGTACTCCACCAGGGTGGTCCAGCGCGGGTCGCGGTTGGGCTCGCCGGCGCGCGAACCGTAGTGGGCGAAGTTCACGTAGCGGCGCTCGCCGCGGAACTCCACCCAGGTGGCCGACCCCGCTTCGATCCCGAAGCTGTGGCTGCCCGTATGGCGCAGCGTGCGGGCGTCCCAGGTTTCGATCGAACTGATCATCGGAACGGCGGGATAGTTCGAGTGCGCGCAGTAGAGCACACCTTCCCGCACGATCCCGCTGTTCAGGTGGATGAGCGGCTTGGCGCGCTGGCACTCCCAGCCGCCCATCCGCCGCCCGGTCCGCTTATCGTAACGGGCGATCACGTGATTGCCGATGGCGTAAAAACTGGCGGCGTCCACCGCCACGGCCTGGTGGGCTTCCGGGGCGGGGAGGCGCCGCACCTCCTCGATGCGGCGCGAAGCCCGGGCAGCCAGCGACGCCAGTGGCAGCGCCAGCGCCTGCCGGCGCGTTGGAAGCCGGGGGATCATCGCCGCCTGGCCGCCGCGGCGCGCTTCTCCTCGTAAGCCGCGAAGCGCTCCCGGTACTCCCGGAACTGCGGATGCCCCATCAGCCCGTAAGTGAACCGCTTCCCCAACTCCACGCCTTCCTGGTCGAAGGCGTTGATGTCCAGCAGCTCTCCCATGAAGGCGGTTTCGAACTCCAGCAGTTGGAGGAAGGCCCCCAGGTGCTCCTCGTCCATGCGGCCCAGGGTGAAGGTGCAGTTCGGCCGGCCCGCCGCCGTCAGCGCCGCGGCCGTGGAGCGCCGCTCGGCGTCGATCAGCTTCGCCAGCGACTGCCCAGCCAGCGCGTCGAAAGCTCCCAGCCCCAGCTTTTCACGCGGGATGCGCCCCGGGGCGGGGAACCGCTCCAGCGCCCAGAAGCTGTAGAGCTTGTCGTTGGGTCCTTCAATGTAGAGCTGCACCTGCGAGTGCTGGTCCGTGGTGCCCAGCGCCGCCACGGGCGTCTGCCCCACGTTCACCTGCTCGCCCTGCCGGTTGCGCGCCTTGCCCAACGACTCGGCCCACAACTGCCGGAACCAGAACGCAGCGCCCCATAGCCGGTTGGAATAGGGGAAGGCCACGTGGATGGATTTCTCCCGCAGGGTCCACACCAGCCAGTGGTAGAGCGCCGCGCGCAGCGCCGTGTTCTCCTCGAGGCTGCGCTGCCAGCACAGGTGCGTCATGGCCGCCGCGCCGCGCGTGAGCTTGCCGATGTCGATGCCCGCCAGCGCCGCCGGCACCAGTCCCACCGCC
>JAWLGN010000143.1:0-13771 GCA_041685075.1 Bryobacteraceae bacterium | reverse complement strand
GCCGCGCCGCCCGCTGCACCGGCCGCCGGTCAGCCGGGCGAGTTTACCCGCATGTTCCAGGCGCCTCCGGCGGCTTCGCCTCAAGCTGCCCCGCCACCGCCGCCGCCGGCCGATCAGCCCGGCGAGTTCACCCGCATGTTCCAGGCCCCTGTTCCCTCGGGACCGATGCCCCAGGCGCCGTCGCCCGCCGGTGGCGGGGAGTTCACCCGTATGCTCGATCCGCAGAAGGCGGCGCCGCCGTCCTCGGCTTTCGAGTTGCCGCGTCAGGCATCGAAACCCATGGGCGAACCGGGCGAGTTCACCCGCATCTTCGAACGCCCCGCCGCGCCGCCCGTTGCGCCGCCCGCGCCGGCGGTTGCTGCGCCGTCCCCAGTCGCTCCGCCGCGCCGCGATCCGGGCGAGTTCACCCGCATCTTCGGTCCCGGCGGCATGCCGGAAGCGGCGCCCCCGCCGCCTCCTCCGCCTCCCGCCGCGCCCCAGCCCGCCGCTCCCGCCCCGCCGCCGGTTCAGTCCGGCCCCGGCGAGTATACCCGGATGTTCGGCGCGCCGCCCGAGGCGAGCTTCGCGCCCCCTCCGGCAGCGCCCCAGCCCGCGGCCCCGGCTGCCGCGCCGGCGCCCGCGCCTGCCGCTGCGCCGGTGAAGAAGCCCAACTGGGTGCCGCTGGTGATCGTTTTGGGAGCGCTGTTCCTGGTGCTGCTGGCGGTTATCGTGCTGCTTGCGCTGCGGCGCTGAGTCAGTTGCCGGAGCCGCCGTTGATCAGCGGGACTGGGGCAGCAGAATCAGCAATTCAAGCTGCGGGTTCGGTATGTCGCCCGGGACGTAGGCCGCCAGGTTGCGCGCTCGCGTTACCGCCTCCCAGGCCAGCCCCGACTGTCCCAGGCTGAAATACTGGTAGTTCAGCTTTACGGGAATGGCACTCGGCGGCGATACCACGTGAGTAAGTTCGATGCCGGGCAGCGCCTGCTTGACCAGGTGCTCGATGTGATTGGCCGAGCAGACCTTCACCAGCAGCGGCGCGCGGTTGATCAACTCCGCCTGGCTCATCTCGGCGCTGACCGCCAGGTACATGCGGGTGTTCTTCATGTACTTATCCTGGTCGAGCGAGGTGGCCCAGATGGACGGCTGCACCAGCTTCAGCGGCAGTGAGATCACGTTGGTGGGTACCACGGTTTCGAGCAGCACCCGCAGTTTCTCGTCGAGTTCTCCGAAACAGCGCCCCAGGTCTTCGTGGTCGTAGGCCGGCAGGTCGCGCGGATGAATCGTGGTGGAGAAGGTGGTGAGGGATCCCGCCAGCGAGAGCATCGCCTGGTAGAGCGCCTCGGGGTGGCCGGCGCGCGATTCGAACAAGTGCCGGAAGGCCGGGAAATGCGTGTTGATGGTATAGAGCAGCCAGAAGTTGGCGATGTCGGAGGCGGTGAAGTCCGCCAGGGTCTGGTTCTTCTGCCGGCGCATGCCGGAGAGCGCGCTGCTGCGGCTGGAGAGGATCTCTACCAGGCGGCGCGCGATGGCGATCAGGTACTCGCTGGCACCGATGCCGATGAGCGGCGGAACGAAGCGCGGATCCAGCGTGAAGGCTCCGGCTTCGGTGCGGACCACGCGCGCGATCCGCATGGCGGTACTGCCCTCCCGCGCTTCGCCCTCCAGGAGCAGGCGGAAATTCTTGCGCGCCACCTGCACGGGCTTTTCCGATGTCCCGGTGTTCTCGTCGCGGAACATCTCGTACTCGGCTCGGTAGCGCGTGGCGGCGCCATGGCGGCTGGAGGCCACGTTCAGGCCGCGCTCGTTGTATTCCGGGACGGCCAGGAAGACATCGAGCGACTGCTGGTCCGGCTCGAAGGCGTCGGCCAGCGGCTTCGCTTCCGGAGCCGGGTCGGAGTCCGGGATGCTGAACAGCAGGCCGTCGGGGAAGATGCCGGCCGCGGCCGATAGGGCGAACAGTCCCGAGGCGAGGCCCTCCTGGTCCACTTGCAAGCGATTGAAACCCCATGGACGGAAGACCAGCGCGTCCAATTGAAACCGCAGCGAGTTTTCCAGGAAACGATCCTGGGTCTGCAGATGTTGTGGATGCAGGAAGGTTCCCTTGCTCCAGATGACGGGTTCCAATCGTCTCATTTGCAATCAAAGTAGCAGAAGCGGAGGCGCCATGCTACTCGCCGTTAGTGGCTGCCGGAACCGCTGCACGGTGTGCGAAGGCAGAAGCGGCGGCACCATACTGCTCGATGCCAGAGTGCGGCCGGCCTGCGAGGGCCGAAGCGGGAGCACCATGCGCCGCACGGCGTGCGAAGGCTGAAGTGGAGGCGCCATGTTGCCGCCGGACGGGGCGCGAAGGCGGCAGCGGAGGCGCCATGTTGCCGCCGCGCGGCGTGCGAAGGTCGAAGCGGGGCGCCGCGAGGGTGCGTGGTATTCTACGGGATCATGGATTTGCCACGAGGCTGCCCGCTGCGGATGGGCGATGCGGCCGTCTTTGCAGCGATGCGCAGCCTGTTGCGCCAGGCGGGGTTTACCGAGGAAGCGGTCTTGCGGCACCTGGGGATCGACGGGCCGGCCGCCTTCGTCCCCATAGAGAACCGCGCCCTGGCGAGCCCCATGGATCTCCTGGTCCGGTTGTTCATGGACCAGGATCCGGTCCCGGAGGAAGCCATCCGGAGCCTGTTGCCCGGCCAAGCGCTGGAGACCATGGAAGCGCTGGGGCTTACTGCCCGCTTCCCCGCACGGGAGGGTTACTGCTACGCCACCGTCGCGCTGCACCCCGTCGGCGCGCTGTACATCGCCGCCGACCGCCGCTCCATGCCGGATAACTCGCCGTTCACGCCCCCGCCGGACGTCGTCTACCCGGTTTCCGAGCAGACCCTGCGATTCCTGGAATCGCTGCCGCTGCTGCCTTGCGGGCGCCTGCTGGACTTGGGAACCGGCTCGGGGGTTGCCGCGCTCCAGGCCGCCGCCGGATACGCCGCGCATGCCTGGGCCGTGGATATAGCGGCACGCTGCACCGTCTTCGCCGAATTCAATCGCCGGCTGAACGGCCTGGAGAACGTCACGGTAGCCCGCGGCGACCTGTATGAGGCCGTCGCCGGCGAGCGCTTCGACCGTATCGTGGCGCACCCGCCCTACGTGCCGGTGGCCGACGCCACCTTCGTCTTCCGCGACGGCGGCGAGGATGGCGAACAGGTGCTGCGCCGCATCATCGAGGGCTTGCCGCGCCACCTGGCGCCGGGCGGCCGCTTCTACGGTTTCGCCATGGCTTCCGACCGCGAGGGCGAGCCGCTCGAACAGCGCATCCGAAGCTGGCTCGGCGAAGCCTCCGGGGAGTTCGATGTGCTGCTGGCGGCCTCCGCCACCATGACGCCCGACAAGTTGAAAAGCCCCCACGGCGGCGAGCATCGCCACTGGGAGCGCGTCGTCGAAACCCGTCGGGTGCAGTATTTCTTCTACGGCTCCATGCTGCTGGAGCGGCACGGCGCGCCGCGGGGCGCTTACACCATCCGGACTCACCGGGGGCCGCGTTCCGGGTGGCGCGAGACCGAATGGCTGCGCCAATGGATGGCCGCCGCTTCCGAAGACGGCTTCGAGCAGAAATTGCTCGCCTTGCGGCCGCGCCTCTCGCCGCGCCTGGAGTTGCGCTCGGTGCATCGTGTGTGCGGCGGCCGTTTAACGCCCGGCGAATGCACCCTGTCGACGGACTATCCCTTCACCGCCGAGTGCATTTGTCAGCCCTGGATTGCCGAAGCCGTGGCCGGCTGCGACGGCCAGGCCACTGTAGCCGAACGCTACAGCATGTGCATGCGCCGCGGCTTTCTTCGCGACGACTACGCCGCCACGGACTTCGCCCGCATGCTCTCGGCCATGATAGCGGGCGGATTTCTGGAGCTTGAGGAATACCCCTTGCCTGAAGCGGCAATACCTCCGGCATCGCAGGGGGGCTTATGAGAAAGTAATTGATGCACCGGTACTCTTTATTGAACATTTGTTTTCTGATAATCTGTTGGCGGCCTTTATTTGTGGCCGCGAACCTCGGGGGCTGGCGATCCGTGAAACCTTGTAACGATTGATGGCCCGCGAGGAGTCGGCTGTAGCGTTGTTCTGGAGACGCATCAACCGTGCAGGCGGCACGCGGCGGGCATCGCCCACCGGGCCAGGTTCAACACGCACGGGCCATGGCGCCTGCCAGTGCGAGTGAAAACTGAAGGGGAAAGTTGAGATGGCAAAAGCGAGCACACAACACAAGCTGGATCGAGTCCGCCCGCCACGCGTGCAGATCACCTACGACGTGGAAGTGGGCGACGCGATCGAGGTGAAAGAACTCCCATTCGTCATGGGCGTGATCGGCGACCTCACCGGTCAGCCGGTCGATCCCCTCCCGCGGCTGAAGGACCGAAAATTCGTCGAGATCACCCCGGACAATTTCGATGCCGTGCTGGAGAGCATGAAACCGCACCTCTCGTTCTCGGTGGAAAACAAGTTGGCCGAGGATCCCAATGCGGGAAACCTGAAGGTGGACCTGCACTTCAAGAGCATGGACGACTTCGCTCCGGACAACGTGGCGCGGCAAGTGCAGCCGCTGCGCGAGTTGCTGGAGTTGCGCACCCGGCTGACCGACCTGCGCGGGAGCCTGCAAGGCAACGACAAGCTGGAAGAAGTGCTGCGGGACGCGGTGACCGACAGCGAGAAGCTGGCCAAACTGCGCGCCGAGTTGGGCATCGAAGAGGGAGGCTCCGATGAGTGATCCGCAACAATCGGCTGCGGCGCCGAAGCCGGCCGAAGAACAACAGGTCGAGTTGAGCCTGCTCGATCAGATCGTGGAAGAGGGCCGGATTGCGCGCGACCCGGCCGCCAAGGAGCGCGGGAAGAACCTGGTGAAGGAGTTCGTGGCGCAGGTGCTGGAGGGAGCCATCACGGTCTCCCGCGACACCGAGGCCATGATCAATGCCCGCATCGCCCAAATCGACCACCTGCTCTCCATCCAGCTCAACGAGATCCTGCACCATCCCTCGTTTCAGAAGCTGGAGGGAAGCTGGCGTGGGTTGCGCTACCTGATGGACCAGAGCGAAACCAGCGATAAGCTCAAAATCAAGGTCTTGAACGCCACCAAGAAGGAACTGCTGCGCGACTTGCAGCGGGCTCCCGAGTTCGACCAGAGCGCCTTGTTCAAGAAGGTCTACGAGGAAGAATTCGGCGTCTTCGGCGGCGCCCCGTTTGCCGCCATGGTAGGGGACTACGAATTCGGCCGCGGGCCGGAAGACATGGAACTGCTGGAGAAGATCTCGCAGGTGGCGGCGTCGGCGCATGCGCCCTTCCTGACGGCGGCAGCCCCGGAGATGTTGAACCTGGACAGCTTTGCCTCTCTCGAAGCGCCGCGCGACATCGCCAAGATCTTCGATACCACCGAGTACGCCAAGTGGAAGTCCTTCCGGCAGAGCGAAGACTCCCGCTACGTGGGCCTGTGTTTGCCGCACGTGCTGGGCCGGTTGCCCTACGGAAAGGACGGGGTCACCATCGAGTCCTTCAACTATGAAGAGGGCGTGGACGGCACCGAGCACAACAAGTACCTGTGGACCAATGCCGCCTACGCGCTGGGCGCCCGGCTCACCAACTCCTTCGCGCTCTATGGCTGGTGCGCGTCGATTCGCGGCGTGGAGGGCGGCGGGCTGGTGGAAGGGCTCCCCACCCACAACTTCACCACCGATTCCGGCGACGTAGCGATGAAGTGCCCCACCGAGGTGCCCATCACCGACCGCCGCGAGAAGGAACTGGCCGACCAGGGCTTCATCCCCCTGGTGCACTGCAAGGGGACCGATTACGCGGCCTTCTTCAGCGTGCAGTCGGCGCAGAAACCCAAGGTCTACGACAAGGAAGCGGCCACGGCCAATGCGCGCATTTCGGCGCAGCTTCCCTACATCCTGGCGATCTCCCGCTTCGCCCATTACATGAAGGCCATCATGCGCGACAAGATCGGCAGCTTCATGTCCCGGGCGGAGTGCGAGCGTTTCCTCAACCAGTGGATGATGCAGTATGTCACCGAGGACGACAGCGCCAGTCCGCAGACCAAGTCGCAGTATCCGCTGCGGGAGGCGCGCGTGGACGTCTCCGAGGTGCCCGGCAAGCCGGGCGTGTACCGCGCAGTGGCCTTCCTGCGGCCGCATTTCCAATTGGACGAGTTGACGGTTTCGATGCGCCTGGTGGCGGAGTTGCCGCCCTCGGCGCGCGGATAGTTCGGGGGCGCGGCTCCCGTCGTGATGTCAATGAGGAGAAAAAACGATGGCGGTTGATTATTTCCTGAAGATCGACGGCATTCCGGGCGAAAGCCAGGATGCCAAGCACAAAGACGAAATCCAGTTATTGTCGTTCTCCTGGGGCGAGACCAATGCCGGCACCTTCGGCGCGGGCGGCGGTGGCGGCGCCGGCAAGGTGCAGATGCAGGATTTCCACTTCGTGATGAACGTCAACAAGGCCAGCCCCAAGCTGTTTTTGAGCTGCGCCAACGGGGCGCACATCAAGCAGGCCATCCTCACTGCCCGGAAGGCCGGGAAAGACCAGCAGGATTACCTGAAGGTTACCTTCTCGGATCTGCTGATCTCGTCGTTCCAGACCAGCGGCGCGGCGGATTCGGGCAGCCTGCCGCTCGACCAGATCTCCTTCAACTTCGCCAAGGTGGAGATGGAGTACAAGGAGCAGAAGGCCGACGGGAGCTTGGGCGGCACCATTAAGGCCCACTACGACCTGAAAAAGATGGTCGGCGGCTAGTCGCGGCCGAAGTCCCGCTGGGGGCCGAAGCACGCCCCACCCCGAGCAAACACAAGGCGGCGCGGGCAGGAGACACGGTAGTGTACCGGCCCGCGCCGTATGGTGAGAACCGATGAATGCGAAGGAACTGTTCCAGGCGGGCAGGCTCACCGAGGCAATCCGGGCGCTGGGAGCCGACCTGCGGCAGGATCCCTCCGACAGCCGGCGCCGGACGTTTCTCTTTGAGCTGCTATGCTTCGCCGGTGAATACGACCGTGCCGCCAAACAACTCGACGTGCTCGCGCAGGCCGGCAAGGACGCCGAAATGGGCGCGCTGCTCTACCGCGCCGCGCTCCATGCCGAGCGCACTCGCGACGAGCTGTTCCGCAAGCGGGAGTATCCCCGGGCGGCGCCCGGCGGGACGGCCGCGCAGCCCGTATCCGGCACCCTGAACGGCAAGCCCTTCCAGGAACTGGCCGACGGCGACCCGCGCATCGGGGCGCGCCTGGAAGTCTATGCCGCGGGGCAGTACCTGTGGATTCCGCTGGCGCATATCGCCTCCGTGGAGATCGCGCCGCCGCGGCGGCTGCGCGATTTAATCTGGGCTCCCGCCCTGGTGCGCACCGGTCCCGCGTTCAAGGACGCCGAGCTGGGTGAAGTACTGCTGCCCGTGCTGGCGCCCCTCAGCTACCGCCATCCGAACGAGGATGTGCGGCTGGGCCGCCTCACCGAGTGGCAGGAGACCGAAGGCGGGGAGGTGGCGCCGGTGGGGCAGAAGATGCTGCTCGTCGATGGCGAGGACTTCCCCATCCTGGAACTGCGCCGGCTCGAGGTGGCCGCTCCCGACACCGCTCATGCCACTGCCTGAAAACATTCTGGCGCCCATTCCCGGCGACAACCCGGGTGGGCCGAACCTGCGCTACGAGCCGATCTACGACAAGATCAAGGAGGCGCGGCGCGAAGAGGAAGACGTCGAGCAGGGTGAATGGGCGCGCGAGCGCAAGGTGGCCGACTGGCCCCTCACCATCAAGCTCATCACCGAGACCCTGGCCACCCAGACCAAGGATCTGCAACTGGCCGCCTGGCTCACCGAGGCCCTCTTGCGACGCGACGGCATCGGCGGGCTCAAGGAGGGGCTGGACCTGCTGCGCGCGCTGGTGGAGCAGTTCTGGGATTACCTCTGGCCGGAGGTCGAGGACGGCGACGCGGAGTTCCGTGCCACGCCGCTCGAATGGGTGGGGAACCGGCTCGACCAGGCCGTGCGGCGCGTGGCGCTAACCCGCCACAAGCACGACTGGTTTCAGTACAAAGAGTCCCGCGCGGTCGGCTACGAGGACGAAAACGCCCCGGAGGAGAAACGCGAGGCGCGCGAGCAGGCCATTGCCGACGGCAAGATCACGGCGGAAGTCTTCGACGCCGGCTTCAACGCCACGCCCAAGCAGTTCTACGTGGCCTTGGAGCAGGGTTTCGATGCCGCGCTGGAATCGCTGGAAGCGCTGAACGTGCTGTGCGAGGAGAAGTTCGCGGACGTGGCCCCCAGCTTCGGGGGCCTGCGGGGCACGCTCGAAGAGGTTCGCGGCACGGTGCACATTCTGCTCCAGAAGAAGCGGGAGACGGAGCCCGACGAAGAGCCGGCCGCGGTAGAAGAGGCCGCGGAGGAAGAGCCGTCCTGGAGCGAACCCGAGCCGGCCGAGACGCCGGTCGCGGCAGAGTACGGCACGGCCGCCGCGGCGGCGCCCGCCCGCGCGCCCGCCCGCAAGAGCTTCGCCGCCGAACCGGCCGACCGCGATGACGCCATCGCCCGGGTAGCCTCGGCGGCGCGCTACATCCGCCGCGAGGACCCCTACAGCCCCGCGCCTTACCTGATGCTGCGCGGCCTCCGATGGGGCGAGCTGCGCGCCGGCGGTGAAAGCATCGATCCCGACCTGCTGGTGGCGCCGCCGGGCGAAACCAGGAGCGAGTTGAAGCGCCTGGCCACCGAAGGGCAATGGGCCGAAGTGCTGGAGGCGGTGGAGATCGCCATGGAGCACCCCAGCGCCCGCGGCTGGCTGGATTTGCAGCGCTACGCCGGCCGCGCCTGCTACGAGCTGGGCAGCTATTACGACCCCATCGCGACGGCGGTGCGCTCTGAGCTGCGCGCGCTGCTGGCCGACTATCCCACCCTGACGGAGATGACGCTGCTCGACGACACCCCCACGGCCAATGCCGAGACGCTGGCGTGGATACGGGAAAACGTCGCGCCGCCCGCCGCCCCCGCGCCCGCCGCAGAGCCGGACTGGGCGCCCGCGCCCGAGCCCGCGGAGGCAGGGGAAGCCGAAGGGCCGCCGGATGCCCTGGAGCTCGCGCGCCAGGCGATGCAATCGGGCGATACCGCTGAAGCCGTCGCCATTCTGTCCCGCGAAGCCGCCCAGGAACGCTCGCCCCGCGCGCGCTTCGAACGCAAGGTGCAACTGGCCCGCGTCTGCCTCTCCGCGGGCTACGACAACATAGCCCTCCCCATCCTGATGGAGCTGGACGCCGAGATCCAGCGCCGTCACCTGGAGGATTGGGAAGCCGCCGACGTGCTGGCACAACCCCTGGTGCTGCTGTACCGCTGCCTCGGCAGAAACCAGGACGTTTCGGAGGAGGAGAAGCAGAAGCTGTACGCGCGTATCTGCTGTCTCGATCCGGTGCAGGCACTGGCCTGCTCCAGGTAGCGTATGGCCCGGTGGGAAGCCGAACATACCGTTACACAATCGGTGCTCGACCGGCTGATCGATCGCGACCCCGGAACCGAAAGCGAGCCGCCCCTCACGCGCGCGCAGTCGGTGCGGCAGTTGCGGGCTTCCGTACGGCGCGACCTGGAGTGGCTGCTCAATACGCGCCGCAACCCTGAAGCCGCCGGCCAGGAGTTCGAGGAACTCGAGCGCTCGCTCTACAACTACGGCCTGCCCGATATCAGCTCGCTGCAATGGAACTCGCCCAAGGACCGCAGCCGCCTGGTCCATATGCTGGAGGCCGCGGTGGAGCTGTTTGAGCCGCGCCTGGAGCGCGTCCGCGTGACCGCGCTCGACCCCCCCGGCGGAGGCCGCATCCAGGTGCTGCGTTTCCAGGTGGAGGGTCTGCTCAAGATGGATCCCTCCCCGGAGCACATCGTCTTCGACACCGTCCTGCAACTCACCACCGGCCAATACCAGGTCAAGGGAGACGGCGTTGCGTGACGATCTGCTGCTCTACTATGAGCGCGAACTGACGTTTTTGCGGCAGATGGGCGCCGAGTTCGCCGCCCGGTATCCCAAGATCGCCTCGCGGCTGGTGCTCGAACCGGACAAGTGCGAAGACCCCCACGTGGAGCGGCTGCTGGAGGCCTTCGCCTTTCTCGCCGCCCGCGTGCACCTCAAGGTGGACGACGAGTTCCCCGAAATTACCGAGGCGCTGCTGAGCATCCTCTATCCCCACTACCTGCGGCCGATTCCTTCCATGTCGGTGGTGGAGATGGACGTCGATCCGGAGCAGGTGAAGCCGGAGACCGGTCTCACGGTGGAGCGCGGCGCGGTGCTCTATTCGCGGCCGGTGGGCGGAGTGCCCTGCCGCTTCCGCACCTGCTACGACGTCACCTTCTGGCCCGTGGACGTGGCGGAGGCGGACTGGAGGACGCCGGACCGCCTGGGGGTGAAGTCCTCCGAAGCGGTGGCCGCCGTGCGCCTGTTGCTGCGCTGCCAGGGCGATCTCACCTTCTCCAGACTCTCGCTGCGCTCCCTGCGTTTCTATCTCAACGGCGAGAGCAACCTCATCCACGGGCTCTACGAGGTGCTTTGCAACAACTGCGTGCAGGTGCTGGTGCGGGACCCCAACCCCAAATCGAAGCGGCCGCCGGTGGTGCTGCCCTGCGGGTCGCTCCGGCCGGTGGGCTTCGGACGCGACGAGGGCATGCTTCCCTATACGCGCCGCTCCTTCCTCGGCTACCGACTGCTCCAGGAGTACTTCTGTTTCCCGCAGAAGTTCTTCTTTGTGGATCTGGAGGGGCTCGACCGGGTAGCTGCCGCGGGCTTCGGTCCCGAAGCCGAGGTCATCCTGCTGATCTCGCCGTTCGAGCGCAGCGAGCGGCGCCAGATGTTCGAACTGGGGGTTTCCGCCCGCACCTTCCGGCTGGGCTGCACGCCGGTGGTCAACCTCTTCGCCCAGACCGCCGAACCGGTGCTGCTGGAGCACACCAAGTTCGAGTATCCCGTGGTGCCCGACGTCAGCCGCCGCGGCGCCATGGAAGTCTTTTCGATCGATGACGTGGTGAGCCTGGATCCTCAGACCCAGGAACTGGTGCGCTTCGAGCCGTTCTACTCCTACCGGCACGGCGCCGGCCGCGACCACCCGCAGGCCTTCTGGCACGCCGTACGCCGGGACCCCGGACGGGGCGAGGGCAGCCAGATGTACGTCTCGCTGGTGGACCTCTCCGGGCGGCCCATCCAGCCCAACGTCGAGACCCTCACGGTGCGGACCACCTGCACCAACCGCGACCTGCCCGCGCGGCTCCCCTTCGGCAACGAGTCCGGCGATTTCGAGCTGGAGGGCGCCGCCCCGGTCCGCCGCATCGTGGCGCTCATCAAGCCTACCGACACGCTCCGCGCGCCCGCGGGCCGCGATTCGCTCTGGCGGCTGACTTCGCAGTTGTCGCTCAACTATCTCTCCCTGGTGGAGGAAGGCCGCGAGGCCCTGCAGGAGATACTGCGTCTTTATAACTTCACCGGTTCGACTTACTCGGAGAAACAGATCGAAGGTATTCTCTCGGTCGAGAGCCGGCGGCACTTCGCGCGCGTGGTCTCCGGGGATGGGGTGGCGTTCGCGCGCGGCACCCGCGTCACCATGGAGTTCGACGAGGAGCAGTTTGTGGGCGGCGGCGTCTACCTGTTCGCCGCCGTGTTGGAGAGCTTCCTGGGGTTGTACGTATCGATGAACAGCTTCAGCCAGTTGGAAGCCAGGTCGCGCCAGAGAAAGGAGAGGCTCAAGCTGTGGCCACCGCGGGCCGGACAGAAAGTACTGCTCTAGCGCGCACCCCCATCGGGGAGCTGCTGGCGCGGGAACCCTACCGCTTCGAGTTCTTCCAGGCGGTGCGGCTGCTGAACCTGCTGCTGGTGGAACGCTCGCCGGTGGGACGCTTTGTCAGTCCCTCGGCGGAGGTGGCGCGCTTTGCGGTGAACCCCAGCCCGGCCTTTCCGGCCAGCCAGATCCAGTCGCTCACCATGCGGGAGGGCGGTGCGCCGGTGCTGTCGGTGAACTTCATGGGCCTGGTGGGACCGCTCGGCCTGCTGCCGCTTTATTACACCGAGCTGGTGATGGAGCGCACGCGCGCCCGGGACCACGCGCTGCGCGAGTTTCTGGACATTTTCCATCACCGCATGCTGTCGCTGTTCTATGCGGCATGGGAAAAGTACCGCTTCAGCATCGCCTATGAGCGCGGGGAGCGCGACCGCTTTTCGCGCCACCTGCTGAATCTCATCGGCCTGGGCACCCCCGGGCTCCAGGAGCGCCAGGAGGTGGCCGATGAATCGCTGCTCTTTTACGGCGGTCTGCTGGCCTCGCAGCCGCGCTCGGCGGCGGCCCTGGAACAGATCCTGCAAGACTACTTTGACGTTCCCGCGGAGATCGAGCAGTTCGTAGGCGCCTGGTACCCCATGGACCCGGATGCGCAGTGCGAGCTGGACCGCGGCGGCGAGTCCGCGCAACTGGGCTTCGGCGCGGTAGTGGGGAGCGAGATCTGGGACCAGCAGACGCGCGTGCGCATCCGTCTGGGTCCCCTTACCCTGGAGCAGTACCGCGATTTTCTGCCCGGCGGCGAGGCCTGGAAACGCCTCCGGGCGCTGGCGAAGTTTTTCGCCGGCAACGAGTACGACATGGAGTTGCAGCTCATCCTGCGGCGCGAGGACGTGCCGGCCTGCGCGCTGGCGGGGGAAGAGGAGGGCGTGCAGCTCGGATGGACTACCTGGGTCAAGTCGAAACCGTTTCAGCGGGACCCGGGAGAGACGATTCTGAACTTATAAGCGCGGCTGCCGGCTCCACCGGCTGCCCTGAAGGAGTGGAAATGGCCCTGAACCTCAGGTCGCTGATCACGAAGCTGAACCACACCACCCGCGGAACACTGGAAGGGGCGGCAGGCGTGTGCCTGGCGCGAACCCACTACAACGTCGAGATCGAGCACTTCCTGCTCAAGCTGCTCGATGCCGCGGACTCCGACTTCCCCCCGATTCTGAAAGCCTTCGGGGTAGACAAAGCGCGCCTCTCGGGCGAGTTGTCGCGCAGCCTGGACCGGCTCAAGTCCGGCAATGCCCGCACTCCCGCTTTCAGCCCCACGCTGGTGAAGATGCTGAGCGAGGCCTGGCTGATCGGTTCGGTGGAGATGAACGCGGGCCGGATCCGTTCCGGATTCTGCGTCCTGGCGCTGGCTACCGAGGAAGACCTGGCGCGGCTGATGCGCGAGGTCAGCAAGGAATGGCAGAAGATCCAGCCGGATGTTCTGCGCAAGGACTTCGCTGAAATCGTGCACGGCTCCCACGAGGAGAGCGGCGCGCCGGCGGGCGCCGAGGCGCCCGGCCTTCCCGGAGCGCCGCGCGCGGCCGGCGGCAAGACCCCCAACCTCGACCAGTACACCGTCGACCTCACTGGGAGAGCCAAGGCCGGGAAGATCGACCCCGTGCTGGGGCGCGATTTCGAGATCCGCCAGATCATCGATATCCTTACCCGGCGGCGCCAGAACAACCCCATTCTTACCGGCGAGGCCGGGGTCGGCAAGACCGCGGTGGTGGAGGGCTTCGCACTGCGCATCGCCCAGGGCGACGTGCCCGAAGTGCTGAAAAACGTCACCCTGCGCACGCTCGATTTGGGGCTGCTCCAGGCCGGCGCGGGCATCAAGGGCGAATTTGAGAACCGGCTCAAGGGCCTGATCGACGAGGTGAAGTCTTCCCCCACCCCCATCATCCTCTTCATCGACGAGGCCCACACCATGATCGGCGCCGGCGGGGCAGCCGGACAGAACGACGCGGCCAACCTGCTCAAGCCGGCACTGGCGCGCGGCGAGCTG
>JAWLGN010000475.1:0-2540 GCA_041685075.1 Bryobacteraceae bacterium | reverse complement strand
CTGCGGCCACTCGTCGATGGAGAACTTGCGCAACCAGCGCCCCACCGGCGTCAGGCGCGGATCGTCCGGAATCTTGAAGGCCGTCTTGCGGCGGCTCAGGTGCATCAACTGCGGCTTCAAGCTCTCGGCATTCTCGCACATGGAGCGGAACTTATAAAACACAAAGCGCCGGCCGTTCAGTCCGCAGCGCACCTGCTTGAAGATGGCGGGCCCGGGCGAGGTAAGGCGGATCAGCACGGTGATCAGAGCCATGAAGGGCGCCAGCACGACGAGCCCTACGGCGGCGATCGCCACGTCCACGGCGCGCTTGATCATCAGCCGGACCTCGTCGTGCGGCGCCGCCGAGAAGGTCAGCAGCGGGGTATAGCCCAGGGTCTCCAGATATACCGTGCTGTTGACGTGGGGGAAGAAATCCACGGCCACGCGGGTGCGCACGCCCTCTTCGTCGCACAGCAGGAAGACCTCTTCGAGTTCGCCGAGCTTCTCGCTGGGCACCGCGAACAGGATTTCATCCACCACCCGGCGCTCCAGCAGGCGGGGCAGTTCCGAAAGCGGCCAGGAGGGGTAGGCGCGGGAGGAAAGGCTCACTTCGCGCGCGCCGCTGCATTCCTCGTCGAGAAACCCCAGCAGCCGGATGCCGTACTGCGCCGAGCGCTCCAGCAGGCGGCCCAGGCGCAGCGCGCGCTCTCCACCGCCCACGACCACCACGTAATGCGGGCCGGCGAACTCGCGCCGGATCACCCCCAGCCCGCGGCCGGCCACCAGCCGAAAAAGGAAGAGAAACAGGAAGGCGTAGAAGAAGAAGAGCAGGAGGAACGGGCGGCTCAGATCCAGCCTCAGGAGGTATTCGAAGACCACCAGGCAGACGCCCGCATAGCCGCACTGCCGCACAGTGTCCCGCAGAATGACGCGCGGATCGCCGGCGTTCAGCTTGTCGTAGACCCGCAGCCAGGAGGCCATCACCAGCCAGGCCAGCAGCGCGAAGCCCAGCACCAAGGCCTTGTCCCGCACGCTGAGATAGAAAACCCGCTCCAGCTCGAGCGACGTGCGCGTGACATAAGCAGCCTGAAAGGCCAGCGTCGTCAGAACAAGATCCGATAGCCCGAACAAAACTCGGGCTTTACGATGCTGCCGACTGAACATCCGGTGACAGCATACCATGCCGCAACGCAACGGAACGGCTCAACCGAGCAGCCAGACGCCGAGCGCCAGGGTGAGGAGGGTAAGGGGCACTCCCACCACGGCGTGTTCCCGGAAACCGATGCGCACATGCTGCCGGGCGCGCTCCACGACGATCAGGTTGGCCACCGAACCCAGCAGCGTAAGGTTTCCGGCCAGCGTAGAGGCCATAGCGAGGGTCAGCCAGGCCTGCCGCGGGTCGCCCAGGTGCGGCATGAAGGGCTTGAAGACCAGCACCGCGGGAACGTTGCTCACCAGGTTCGAGAGCAGGGCGGCGAAGGCGGTCATGGCCGCCGCGCGCTCGAGGTGGAAGCGCGCGGCCACCGCGAAGAGGTCCTCCTCGAAGGACGTCTTTTCCACCCCGGCCACCACGATGAACAGCCCGATGAAAAGCACCAGCAGCGACCAGTCGATCTCCCGGTACACCTTCTCCGGCTTCACGCGCCGCGTGATCAGCAGCAGCGCGCCGGCTACCAGCGCCACCTTCGGCACGGGCCAGCCCGCGAAGAAGAACGCCACCATCCCCACCGACGCCGCCAGCGACTTCCACATCAGCACGCGGTTGATATGCACGGCGCGATGCGGCAGCGCCAGCCGGGACTCTTCCCGGAACTCCCGCCGGTAGACCAGCGCGATGACCGCCGCCACTGCAACCAGGCCCGCCAAGGCCACCGGCGCCATGGCCGCGGCGAACTCGCGATAGGGGATGCCGGAAAAGCTCCCGATGAGCATGTTCTGCGGGTTGCCCGTGATGGTGGCGGCGCTGCCCACGTTCGAGGACATGGCCACTGCCAGCAGGTAGGGCACCGGATTCCGCCCCAGCCGCTTGGTCACCTCCAGCACCAGCGGGGTCAGCACCAGGCACATGGTGTCGTTCACAAAAAACGCCGAGAAGACGCCGCTCACGAAGCAGATGGAGAGCAGCAGCCAGATGGGCCGGTGGGCGTGCTCCACCACCCAGGAGCCGACCACGATGAAGAAACCGGAGAGCCGCAGGTTGGCCACCACGATCATCATGCCGAACAGCAGGATGATGGTGTCGTAGTTGACGGCGGCATAGGCCTCCTCGATGGTCAGGACGTCGAAGGCAAACATGAGGCCCGCGCCGATGATCGCAGCTCCGGTCCGGTCCACCCGGAGGCCGGGCACCCCACCCATAGCGACCACCAGGTACGTACCGAGGAAGATCAGCAGAGCTGCCAAGCAACGAACATTGTAGCGCCGCTACGGAAGATCGAACCGGCGCTAAAATTTCCATGAACTCCCGCTGAAAACTCCCGCCGGCCCTCGCCCGGGGCGCTGGTACCAAGGGGCCGGGCGGGCTTCGGGCGGGCTGAAGCGCTTACATTTCCCGCTACGCC
>JAWLGN010000142.1:4895-13948 GCA_041685075.1 Bryobacteraceae bacterium | reverse complement strand
GGTGACCCGGGAGCCTGTGGACTGGCCCGACCGCGCCACCGCCCTCAGCCATCCCGCCTGGATGCTGGACCGCTGGGCGGCCCGCTACGGCGCCCCCGCCGCCGAAGCCATCGCCCGCGCCAACCTCGCGCCGCCCGAAACCTACATCCGGGTGCCTCCGGGCGCCGTTCCCCCTGAGGGCGCCCAACCCACCGCCGTCCCCGGCTGCTACCGGGTGCCGCCGGGCGGCGCCGGCCCTTACCGCATCCAGGACATCGGTTCCCAGGCCATCGTCCCGCTGCTCGATCTCCAGCCCGGGCAGCGTTTCCTCGATCTCTGCGCCGCTCCCGGCAACAAGACCGCCCAGGCGCTCGAGTCCGGCGTGCGCGCCGTGGCCTGCGACCTGCACCTGCGCCGCCTGGTTCTGCTGAAGGACCTCCCCGCCAATCTCGTGGTCCTCGACGGCTCGCGCCCGCTGCCTTTCCGCCGCCCCTTCGATCGCATCCTGGTCGACGCGCCCTGCACCGGCACCGGCACCCTGGCGCGCAACCCGGAGATCAAGTGGCGCCTCCAGCCCGCCAACATCGAAGCGCTGCACCGTCTGCAAGTGGCGCTGGTGGCCCGGGCGCGCGCGCTGCTGGCTCCCGGGGGCCTCATGGTGTACTCCACCTGCTCGCTCGAACGCGAAGAGAATGAGGACGTCGTGGCCAGCGTGCCTCCCCACCTCGTTCGCACCACCATGAGCCGCCTGCCGGGCCGCGATCCGGGGGACGGCTTTTTCGCCGCTGTGATAGAATCGGGTTAGCCTGCAAATGGTTGAAATCGTTCCTTCAATCCTCTCAGCCGATTTCGCGCGGCTGGCCGACGAGATCGCCCGCGTGGAACGCGGCGGCGCTTCCATGTTGCACCTGGACGTCATGGACGGCCACTTTGTCCCCAACCTGACCATCGGGCCGCCCGTGGTCCAGTCCATCCGCAAAGCCACTTCCCTGAAACTCGACGTCCACCTCATGATTACCAACCCGGAAGACCACTTCCGGGCCTTCATCGACGCCGGGGCCGATTGCGTCTCGGTCCACCAGGAAACCTGTCCCCACCTCGACGGTACTCTGCGCGACATCCGTAAAGCCGGCGCGCGCGCGGGTGTGGTGCTCAATCCCTCTACCCCCGTCGCGGTCCTCGAGGATGTCCTCGATCTGGCGGACTACGTGCTAATCATGAGCGTAAATCCGGGCTTCGGCGGGCAGCAGTTCATTCCCCGTTCGCTCGACAAGATTCGCCGCCTGGACCGCATGCGCAGGGAGTTGCATATACCCCTGGTCATCGAAATCGATGGCGGCATTAGCAAGGAAAACCTGGCCGAAGTGGTTCGCGCCGGGTGTGACTGGGTGGTCACAGGTTCATCGGTTTTTCACACCTCCGACCCCGCCGCCACCGTCGCCGACATGCGGCGGATCGCGGCCGGAGCGAGTATGATGAGCGTTTGAGAGCGTCGCGCGGGCGGCGCTCTACTGGATTGTGCTATGAACGGAAACGCGTTTCGCTATGTGCTGGTTTTGGCCCTGGTGGCCGGGCTGTTGACGTCTTGCGGCCGGAAGCGCTACGAGAATCCCATCACCAAGGACACCCAACAGCCCGATAAGATCCTCTTCGACAAGGCTATCGCGGATATCGAGCGCAGCCGGTACGAGATCGCGCGCCTCACCCTCCAGACCCTCATCAACACTTACGACACCAGCGAGTATCTGGCCAAAGCCAAACTGGCTATCGCCGATAGCTGGTACCGCGAGGGCGGTTCCCACGGTCTTGCCCAGGCCGAAGCCGAATACAAGGACTTCATCCTCTTCTACCCCACCATGGAGGAGGCCGCCGAAGCCCAGGACAAAGTCTGTTCCATTCACTATCGCCAGATGGAGAAGCCGGACCGCGACACCGTCCACGCCCTCCGCGCCGAGGAAGAGTGCCGCCAGTTGCTGGTGCAGTTCCCCAACTCCCGCTTCGCCCCCGAGGCCCAGCAGAAGCTGCGCAACATCCAGGAGGTGCTCGCCGAGCACGAGTACCGCACCGGCATGTTCTACCACACCAAGGGCAGCTTCCCCGCGGCCGCCAACCGCCTCCAGGCCATGGTGGATCACTACCCGCTGTTCAGCAAGGCCGATGAAGCCCTGTGGAACCTGGCCGAATCCTACGACCGCATGGGCGACCGTTTCGACGACCGCGTGGCCCATGCCTACACCCGCATCGTGCGCGACTACCCGCTCAGCCCGCGGGTGGAAGAGGCCAAGCAGCGCCTGATGGCCATGAACCGGCCCGTCCCCGAAGCCGACCCCGTGGCCTTCGCGCGCATGAAGTACGAGCTGGAGAACCGTGAAAACCCGGGCATGATGCACCACTTCTGGGGGATATTCCGAAAGGGCCCCGACGTGCATATGGCCGCCAAGTCCGGCACCCCCACGATGCAGTCGCTGCGGCCCTCGGTGCCCGCCCGCGGGCCCGGTGTGCCGCAGCCCGGCGTGACCGATGTGAGCGCGGATGTTTCGGTCTCCACCGTTACCGACTCCACGGCGCTCGACACCCAGCCGGACGCGCGGCAGAATCCGCCGGCCGGCGGCGCCGCCACGGCCTCCGAGACGCCGGAGCCGCTCCCCACCAATCATCCGCCTCCCGCCGGGAAGCAGAAGAAGAATACGAAGAAGAACTAGCGCCGATGAGCCGCATTCTGCTCGCCGACGATAGCCCTCATGCGCAGCGGATGGGCGAGCGCATCCTTGCCGAGGAGGGCTTCGAGGTGGTCACGGTCAGCGATGGCGATTCCGCCCTCGTGCGCCTGGAAGACGTGGACCCCGACCTGGTCCTGGCCGATATCGTGATGCCGCACCGCAGCGGCTACGAGATCTGCCGCTACGTGAAGATCAGCCCGCGTCATCGCCACGCCCGCGTGATTCTCACCGCCGGCGCCGGGGATGCCGTCGACGAGGAGGAGGTCCGCCGCACTCAGGCCGACGGCTTCCTCCGCAAACCCTTCGAGGCCTCCGTCCTGGTGCGCACGGTCAAGCCGCTGATCGAGGCCGCCGCCGCCGCGCGCGGCTCCACCGCTGCCCCGCCGCCTTCGCGCTCCGCCGCCCAGCCCGCGCCCCGGCCCCCCATGGTGGCGCTCATCGACCCCGAGCAGGTGCGCGCCGCCGTCACCCTGGCGCTTGACGCTTCTCTCGACAGGATCGTGGACGAAGTCACCGAAAAAGTTCTCCTGGCCCTCAGTTCCAAACGCTGATTCCAATGCCCGAAAACACCTTCGACGTCGTTTCCAGAATCGAACTTCCCGAGGTTCAGAACGCCATCCAGCAGACCATGAAAGAGGTCATCACCCGCTTCGATCTGAAAGATTCGAAGTCCACGGTCGAGTTGAACGAAAAGGAGCACAAGATCCAGCTCGCCAGCAAGGACGAGTTCAAGCTCAAGGCCGTGGTGGACATCCTGGAGTCCAAGCTGGTGCGCCGCCAGGTGCCGCTCAAGGGCCTCACCTACGGTCCCGTCACCCCCGCCGCCGGCAGCACCGTCCGGCAGGAAATCTCGCTGCAGCAGGGCATTCCCATCGAGAAGGCCCGCGCTATCGTGAAGAAGATCAAGGACAGTAAGCTGAAGGTGCAGGCTTCCATCCAGGGCGATTTCGTCCGCGTCAGCGGGCGCGACCGCGATACCCTGCAATCCGTCATCCGGCTCCTGCGCGAGACGGACTTCGGCATCGACATGCAGTTCACCAATTACCGCACGAACTGATGCAGGCGCGGCGCATTCAATCCCATCTGATCGACGGCCCCGCCGGCAAGCTCGAAGCGCTGCTCGAGGAACCCGAAGGCGCGGCGCGCGAAGCGGCCCTGGTTTGCCATCCCCACCCGCTCTACGGCGGCACCATGCACAACAAGGTGGTCTACAGGCTGGCGCGCGGCCTGCGGCGCTCCGGTTCCGTGGTGCTGCGGTTCAACTTCCGCGGGGTGGGCCGCAGCGAGGGCACCCATGCCCACGGCGCCGGTGAGGTGGAGGACGCCCGGGCCGCGCTCTCCTGGCTCATGGGGCGGTATCCCGCGCTGCCCGTCACCCTGGCAGGCTTCTCCTTCGGCTCCCGCATCGTGCTGCAGTTGGGTTGCGAGGTGGGGGTGCCGCGCCGCATCGTCGCCCTGGGCTTTCCCGCCCGCCTGGGAGGCGCCGGCTACCTCGAGCGATGTCCCAGCCCCAAGTACTTCATCCAGAGTACCCACGATGAATTCGGCACCCGCGACCAGTTGCTGCCGTTGTTCGAGCGCTTCGCCGAACCCAAGCGTCTCATCTGGGTTCCGGCCGAGGACCACTTCTTCGCCGGGGCTCTGGATGTTCTGGAAGACGAGGTTTTCCGCCTGGAAACGGCGGAAGTTGCTGAAGATTAGAAGTTTACAGACTGCCGCAGGGCCCGGCCGCTACGCCGGCTGGCACGCATTCCGATCAGTTCCGCCACGTGGCCCAGGAGGCTGGAAACGTCCTCCATATCGATGGAAACCTGTTGCTCCCCCTCGCAATTGGCCGGCCGCGAACACTCCGGCTGCCGCCACGCCGTTACCAGTGCCGTGGCGGGCCGGTAATCCTTCAGCCGCGCGTACGCCAGCAGATCGCGCCCGGCTTCCGGCTCTTCCATATCCAGATCGCTGAGCACCAGTTCGTAGCGGTTCTCGTCCAGTTTGGCGTAAGCCTCCGCGGCGGACGCGGCCACGTCCACCGAATAGCCTCCGGCCTGCAATAATGTTTGCAAAGTAAGGCGCGGGGCCAACTCGTCGTGCACCAACAGCACGTGGGCCAACTCCAGCCGTACCGCCGGAGCCGGCCGGCGAGGCTGTGTCGCGGGTACAAGCATCCTGCTATTACTTTAAACCGAAAACCCGGAAATCGTTGCCACGATTTTCGCCCCGGCCGGTCCGTTTTCCCGGCCTAGTGTGCGGATCGTGACGAGCAGCTTGGCTTCAGCCCAGCCACTCCGGATGGCGCGAGGTGGCGTCGAACCGGTCCGTCGTCTTGAAACCCTCCAGTTTGCCGTCGCGCCCAGGGTTTGCGGTCCTGGCCAGCAGTTGCTGGACCTCTTCCTGTTTCAAAGTGTGAAATGTTGCCGCCGCCTGGACCGCCTGCTCCAGGTGAGCCATCGTGTTGAAGCCCGTAATCACCACCGATACCGGCAGGTTCATGACGTACTGCAGCGCTTCGGTGGCGCTCACCCCCAGGTTGCTCCGCAGCAGCGTCCCGCTGGCCAGCGGCTTCATCCCCAGCACCCCGATGTTATGTTTCACCAGCTCCGGCAGCACCAGTTTTTCGAAGCTGCGGTAGTGCGGGTCCAGCACGTTAAGCGGCATCTGCACGGTATCGGGCGTGAAGCCGTTTTCGAGGCCCACCCGGAGCATTTTCAGGTGGATATCGGGGTCCTTGTGTCCCGTGAAGCCGATGTAACGGATCTTGCCCGCCTTTTTCGCCGCCTGGAGCGCCTCCATGGTGCCGCCCGGAGCGAAGATGCGCTCCGGGTCGTTCATCCGGATCACCTCGTGGATCTGCATCAGGTCGATGGTCTCCACCTGCAGGCGCCGGAGGCAGTCCTCCAGTTGCTCCGCGGCCTTCTGGCGGGTGCGCCCCTCGATCTTGGACATCAAGAAGACCCGCTTGCGGTAGCCGTCCCGCAGGGCCTTGCCCATCAACTCCTCGCTGCGGCCGTTGTGATACGCCCAGCCGTTGTCCATGAAATTCATGCCGCTGTCGATAGCG
The DNA here is from genome assembly GCA_041685075.1 of Bryobacteraceae bacterium. Lineage (GTDB taxonomy): Bacteria > Acidobacteriota > Terriglobia > Bryobacterales > Bryobacteraceae > JAMCRM01. The sequence continues at coordinate 8,194 of JAWLGN010000142.1, read as the reverse complement.
CTGCGGATCAGCCGGACGGCCTCCTGGTCGTCCCGGATACTGGCGATATGCGCGCCCCCCAGCCCCACCAGCGAGACCTTTTCGCCGGTACGGCCGAGGGTGCGGTACTGCATGGGGCCGGACTGTGCGCCCAGCCGCGCTGCCGGCGCCGCGGCGGCGGCCCAACGCAAAAAGGTACGTCGATCATGCAACATCCCTCTTTCCTACCACGCCCGCCGCCCGCGCGATAGTGCGAAAACCACCAAAGCCGCGCGTTATCCTGGGTAAGAGTGAAGCCCTTTGCCGCAGCCGCGATCCTGGTGCGCGCCCCCAACTGGGTGGGGGATGCGGTGATGTCCCTGCCGGCGCTGCGGGCCGTGCGGGAGCGCTTTCCCGCCGCGCACCTGGCGGTGCTGGCGCGGCCCTGGGTGGCGGGGCTCTACGGGCGCGAGCGCGCCGTGGACCGCGTCATCCACTACACCGCTCCCGGCGGGTGGCGCCGCTGGAAGGAGCGACGGGCGGCGGCCGCGGCGCTGGCCGGCTTCGATTGCGCCATCCTCTTTCCCAACTCCTTCGATTCCGCTCTGGTGGCCTGGATGGCCGGCATCCCCGCGCGCATCGGCTACCGGCGCGACGGCCGCGGCCCGCTCCTCACCCATGGCGTCCCGCCGCCCCAGCCGGGCGATATCCCCCGCCACGAGCGCTTCTACTACCTGGAACTGCTGCGGCGCGCGGGCATTCTCGAGACCCTGCCTCCGGTGCGCTACATCCTGCTCGATAACCTCGAGGCAGCGCGCGAGAGCGGCCGCGCGCTGCTCGCTGCCGCCGGTCTCACTGCGCCGGTCATCGGGGTCAGCCCCGGCGCGGCCTACGGCGGTGCCAAACGCTATCCGCCGGAACGCTTCGCCGCCGCCGCGGGAGAAATCGCGGCGCGCACCAGCGCTTCCGTAGCCCTGTTCGGCTCCGCCGGCGAGCGCCACCTCTGCGACTCCATCGCGCAAACCCTCGAGGTTCCAGCGCACAACTTCGCCGGCCGCACCACCCTGGCCGAGTTCGCGGACCTGGCCGCCGCCTGCGCCGTCTTCCTGACCAACGACAGCGGCGCCATGCACGTGGCCTCTGCCGCCGGTGTCCCCACGGTGGCGGTCTTCGGCGCTACCGACGACACCACCACCGGTCCTGCCGGTCCCCTGGCGCGCGTGGTTCGGGAGCAGGTCCCCTGCAGCCCCTGCCTGTTGCGCGAGTGCCCCATAGACCACCGCTGCATGGCCGCCATCGCGCCCGCCCGCGTGGCCCGCACAGCCCTGGAGCTGTGGAACCACCCTCGACCCACGGAGAAGCTTTAGTGGATACCCGAACCAAAATCGTGTCCTCCGACGAAGCCGCCAAGGCCGCCGCCGCCTGTCGCGCGCGCGGCGGCAAGGTGCTCGCCGCCACCGGATATTTCGATGTCCTGGAAGCCGATCACGTGCGCGAACTGTGCGCCGCTCACAGCGCCGCGGGCGCCGATCTGGTCATCGTCCTGCCGGCCCATCCGCCGCGGCCCGTGTTGCCCCTGCGCGCCCGCGCAGAAATGGCGGCCGCTCTCGCCGTGGTAGACTACGTGGTGGTTACCGAAAACGGACCTGCGCTCGAAGCGCTGCTGGCCGCCCTCGAGCCCCATACCGTCGTTCGGCTCGAGTCGGCCGACGAGCTGCGCATGCGGCGTTTGATCGATCATGTACACCGGCGGCACACAAGCGCATAGCTGCGGCATCCTTGTCGTTCGCCTCGGGGCCATGGGGGATATCGTCCACGCCCTCCCCGCCGCCGCCTCGCTCAAACACAGCTTTCCAGGCTCCCGTCTCACCTGGGTGGTGGAACCGCAATGGGCCCCGCTGCTCGAAGGCAACCCCTTCATTGATCGCATAGCGCTCTTCCGCCGCGGCAACCCGCGCGCCGTGCTCGAAAGCTGCGCCGAACTGCGTGCCGAACGCTACGACCTGGCGGTGGATTTTCAGGGCCTCATGAAGTCGGCCGTGGTGGCTTCGCTCTCCCGCGCCGAGCGCATCTACGGCTTCCACCAGTCGCAGGTGCGAGAGAAGCTGGCCGCACTGTTTTACTCGAACAAGACCCTCAGCCGCGCCGTGCACGTCGTGGACCGCAACCTCGACCTGGCCGCCGGCGCCGGCGCGGGCGCCCTGGTCAAAACCTTCCCGCTGCCGCCCGGCAGGCAGGAGTCGCCGCTGCCCGGCGGTCCTTTCGTCCTGGCATTTCCCCTGGCCGGCTGGCGTTCCAAGCAGTGGCCGCCGGAATACTACGGGGAGCTGGCCGCCCGGCTGCGCGACGAGTTGGGCATCACCCTGGTGGTAGACGGTCCCGCCGACGCAGCTCAAGCCCTGGCCGCCTCCGGCGATGTCTTCCGTCATTTCTCCGGGCTGCCCGGCCTTATCTATGCCATCCGTGCGGCCGCCGCCGTAGTGGGGGGCGACAGTGGCCCTCTGCACCTGGCCGCCGCGCTGGGCAAACCCGGGGTAGCCATCTTCGGCCCCACCGACCCCGCCCGCAACGGCCCTTACGGCGGATCGATCGAGGTCCTGCGCGATCCGCAAGCCGTCACCACCTACAAGCGCCGCTCCACCATAGACCGCAGCATGTACCAGATCACCCCCGATAGGGTTTTCGAAGCCCTCAAGACGCAGCTTTCCTCGCGGCCCCGTTCGGCAGGTTGCTTCGCCTGATGGCCGCCCGCTTCCCCAAGCCCTACGCCGATTTCGTCGCCCGCCTGCGCGTGCCCGCGGGTTTCCTTCTGGTGGCCGCCTTTGCCTGGTTCTCCCGTCCGGACCCGCGCGCTCTTGCCATCGGCCTGCCCATCGCCGTGCTGGGTCTGCTGCTGCGCGGGTGGGCCGCGGGCCATCTCGCCAAGAACCTGAGCCTGGCTACCGGCGGCCCCTACGCCTACACCCGCAATCCGCTCTACCTGGGAACCTTGCTGGTGGCCGCCGGGCTGGCCATCGCGTCCCGCAGCATGGGGCTGGCTTTGTTGTTCGCGGCTGTCTTCGGCTTGGTGTACCTGCCGGTGATCGAGCTGGAAGAGCAGCACCTGCGTAAGCTCTTCCCCGAGTATGCGGGTTATGCGAAGCGCGTCCCTGCGTTGTTGCCCACGGTGCATCCCATCGCTTCGCCGCAACCTTTCCGGTTTTCGCTTTATCTAAAGAACCAGGAGTATCAAGCGGCCTTGGGTTTTGCTTTAGGGGCTGCCTTCCTGGTCTGGAAGGCGTGGCTCGGGTGAGGCCGTTCGCCGGGATGGCTGTCGGTTGGGAGGGGGCGATGAGTCGCCC
>JAWLGN010000142.1:0-4885 GCA_041685075.1 Bryobacteraceae bacterium | reverse complement strand
TGTTCCTTTGCTTTAACCGCTACCGTGACGCCCGGCTGGCTGTCGGCGTTTCCTACCGTCACGGTCAGCGCGTGCACACCCGGACCCAGGTCCTCCGGTATCCACGCATTGACCTGCATCACGCCCGATACCATGCCCGGCGCGGCAAGCGCATCGATGACCGTGGCGTCCCGGTTGCCGATCCGCACTTTCACCGGCAGCTTCGGCCGAGGCAGGGTGGCCGGATCGGCGGTGGGATCATGTACGCGGCCGTCTACGCCCTCCGGGTCCGTTTGGCCTTCGCCGGTGACATAGAACGCGATCCACTCGCCCGGCGCCGCCCCGTTATCGGGGGTATTGACGCTCCAGTCGCTGTTCAGGATGGCGCCCTGCCCGCTGCCTGAAGCGTCCAGGGTGAAGATGCCCGGCTGCACCGACACCTTGCTCACCTCCACGGTGTTGGAGGTTTTTCCCATGTACTCGAGCCACACCGAACCGCCCTCAAACGCGTAGGGCACGATGGCCGATACCTGGTCCTGCCTCACATAGACGAGCGGCGCCGGAATGCCGCCGAACAGCACCCGCACCTTGCCGAGTTCCGTGGGCACCCGCCCGTTCTGGTCCACTGTGAACTGCAACAGCTCCGGCGGGCCCAGGTTCGAGCCGAACAGCACCACCATCTCGCCGGGCGCCGCGCTGCCGTTCGCATACCTGGCGGCGTTGGTGATCGCATTGATGGTAGGCACCGCGCCGGTCACCGCCAGCCGCACCAGCACTACGAGCGACGCGACGTCGGTGGAGATGGTGATCTGCCCGCTATGGGAACCTTCCCCGAGCCCCGTGGGATCCACGGAGACGCTCAGGGTGGCGCCGCTGCCCCGGGTCACTTTGATCCACGGCTTGTCGGCTTCGGCGGTGAACGGCAGCGCATCGCCGCTCACCGTCAAGACCTGTGCCGGAGGCAGGTTGCCGCCGCGGTACTCGAAATCCAGCCTGTACTTCGAGACGGATATCCGTGGATTCTCCGTGATGTTCAGAAGCACATGGCGCACCTGCGGGTTGTTGAGGGCCGCCGGGGCGCTCACCACGAGCTTGCCGGTGTACAGGCCCGGCTCCAATCCACGCGGGTCGGCTGCCACCGTCAGGGTGCCCGGCGTGGTGCCTGTCGTGGGGCTCACGCTCAACCAGCCCTCGTCACTGACGGCCTCCACCTGGAAATACAACTGTCCGAGACCGGCGGCAACCCGCAGTTCCTGGGTCGGCGCCGGATCTCCGATCCGATACTTGAACTGCGCGACCGTCCCAACCTCGAGCGTCGTCGGCACCGGCGCCTCGACGGTCACGGTTACAGGAATCTCCCATGTCGTGCTCCCGGCTGTCACCTTGATGCGGGTCTGGTGGAAGCCGAGTCCCAGTCCTGCGGTGTCAACCAAGACGTCCACGTTGGCCGGGGTGACGCCGCTCGAGGGATTCACCGTGATCCATTTCGTGTTGGAGGTGACTGTGAAGTTCGTACGCGTGCTTCCCGTTATGCTCAAGGTCGCGCGCACGGCTGGCTGACCCGCCGTTACGGTAAAGGGGAGAGTCAGCGGGCTGACCGAAACATGCTGCGGCGGCGTCTTCACCTGCACCGTCACCGGAATCCTCACCAGGCCCGAAGTGCCCCCAGTGGCAGCCACAATCTCGGCCCCCGCACCAGCCGGAGGAAGCTCGTCCACGTTGATCGTTGCCGTGATGCTGCTTTCGGTGGTGCCCTGCTGGTTGCTCAATCGCAACCAGCCTGCCGTACTGGTAGCATTGAAACTCAGCTGCGCTTCTGGGTCGCTGCTGGTCAGCGTTACCGTCTTCGGCTCGATCTCCTTGCCCGAGGAAGGATCATAGACGAACGTGAGCGAACCGGGGTTCGGCAGCAGCACTGGTTCATTCCTCACGTCAAGCGTCACACTGACGTACACTGTCCCGGTGCTCGAACCGATGCTCACGGTTCCGGTATGCGGGTCAGCAGGCAAATTCTTGGCCACAGCATGATTCACCGAGATGGTCACAAGCGCGGGCACTCCGCTGTCGGCGGGCGAAACCTCGAGCCACTCCGAGGTGGACCAGGCCGCGGCGTGGAAGGTTGTCCCGGGCGCTCCCGTTACCAGGATCTGCTTCGACTTGAGCGCCGTGCTCTGCCCCTGCTGCATGGTGAACCTCACCAGCGAGGGCACGGCAGTGGTTTCAATTCCCACCCCGTCGTCCGGCACGTAGGAGACGTGTATCTGGTAGGTGCCGGAAACGCCGCCGGTGAACTCCAGCTCGATGTAGGTCGTATGGGTGCTGCCGCTCAGTCCCGCCGGGTCGACGGTAACTTCGAGCGTCGCCGGCGCCTTGCCTTGGTACCGGCTTAAGTGCAGCCACGGCGCATCCGTGCGCACCCTGAACTCAACGTCCTGGGCCGAGGTGGCGATGACGACCTCCTTCTTGCCGGGCGACAGACCCGAGAACGTCAACGACGAGTGGCTTACCGTCACTGCTTGAGTGCTGCTGTCCACTACCAGCGCAACCTCGACAGTTCCGTAGGAGCCGTCGTTGCCCAGCACGTTGATCGCGCCCTTATGGATCTGCGGGCTTAATCCCTTGGGATCCACCGAGATTGTCAGGCCGGCGTTCATTGCCAGCCATCCGGTACCATTGGTCGAACCGTTAATTTCGAGCCATCCGGAACTCTCCGGTGTGGCCCTGTACTCGGTCGCTGTCCGGCTGCTGACCCGAAGGGTCCGCGACGCTGGCGGCACCTTGGTGACCGTGCTATACACGAATCCCAGCGACTCCGGCGTAAAGGCCAGACCCCCGCTTGGCCCGCCCACCTGGAGCTTCACTGCGACCGTCCGCTCCTTGCCCGCCACCGTCACGGTCACCCCGCCGTAGTAGGTTCCCACGCCCAGACCGGAGGGGTCCGCCGCAACCACAATCACGTTTGTTCCGGGGGTGATAGTCCCTGTGGTTCGGTCGACCGACAACCATCCCCCACCATCGTCCGTCGTTACCTTCGCGGTGAAGGGCATATCCACACCGGACGTATGGATCGTCACCGCCGCAGATTGCTGCACCGGGTTGCCCGGCTCCACCGAGAACTCTATCGTTGCGGGCGTGAGCAAGACGTCGAAAGATCCCAATATCAGCTGAACCGGCAGGCTCAGGGTGTGAGTGCCGGATGTGATAACCAGGTAACTCTGATAGGAGCCCGTGGTGACTCCCAGAAGCGCGGCCTGATTCACCGAGATCCGCACAGTTGCTCCCACAAGCTCCCATCTGAACAGCTCCTGCTGGGTGTTAATCGGCGAGGGCCTCGGGTTGCCTTCGAAGTCGGCGATGGTCACGCCCGCCGGCTCGCCGTTCAGCGTAATCGTCACCGGTTTGGGTTCCAGCTCCAGGGGATTCCCCGAGTACAGAAAGTCCACCCGGTTCGGGCTGGCGACGAGCCCCGTCTTAGCCGTGGCCGGCACGCCCAAACTGCAGATGTATGCGAAGACCGCTGCAAACCGGCAGGCGCCGGCGAAAGTAGGGGAAAAGTGCATACGAATATCCTCGGCAGTAAGATCATACAACAATGCGCTTCCAAAGCGCAGACATACCGCCGGGGAATCGCAGCCGCTTTATCTCAGAATCTGGAACAGATTACTGTAATCATCGGTCCACAGGCGCAGACCCTTCTTAAATCCCACCACCTGGCCGGCTTCCTGGATGGCGGGTCTTTCGAAGAATTCCTCACGCTCGGAGATCAGCACCCAGGTGGAGCCGAAGACGCTGGCGTCGCTGTCATCGTCGTCGGTATCCACCACCACGGCCCCCTGGCCGAACTCCTCCGCCTGCATCCCCACCACCGGCTCCAGGTCCAGGTACTTGTTGGAGACGTGCATCGCCAGCACGCCGCCCGGCCGCAGGTGGCTCAGGTACAGCTCGAAAGCCTCCCGGGTGAGCAGGTGAACGGGAATCGAATCGCCCGAAAACGCATCCACCGCCAGCACGTCGAAGCCCTGCGGCGGCTCCCGTTCGAGCGAGAGCCGGGCGTCGCCCAGCGCGATCTCCACGTGCGCCCGGCAATCCGCCAGGTAGGTGAAGCGCGTGCGCGCCAGCTCGATCACCTGCGGGTTGATTTCGTAGAAGCGGTACTCGTCGCCCTCGCGCCCGTAGGCGGCCAGCGTCCCTGTGCCCAGCCCGATCACCCCTACCTTCATGGAACCGTATTCCTGCCGCTCCCGGATGGCCAGCCCCACGCCGCTCTTTTCGCCGTAGTACGTGGTGGGCCGCCGCCGCAGCACCTCGTTGAGATACTGCGTCCCGTGATTGATGGTGCCGTGCATCAACTTGCGCATAGCCCAGGTCTCCGACGGCTCGCCCGTATCGCTCACGCGCAGCCCGCCGTAGAAACTCCGCACCAGCAGGTCGTAGCTGCGGGTCTTCGCTCCCACCTGCATCGCCAGGTAGACGACCAGCCCCGCCACCAGCGCCGCCGCCACCGCCGCCTGCGACGTCTTCCAGCCCTTCGACAGATTGCTCTCCGGATCCTGCCGTAGCGCCAGCAGCACCAGCAGGGCGCACGCCGCCAGCCCCGCTTCCAGCTCGAAGTAGCCGGCGAACAATCGCGGCGCCGCCAGCCCCACCGCCACGCCGCCCAGCGCGCCGCCCAGCGCCACCATCACGTAGAACGACGTCAGGTGCCGCGGATGCGGCTTCATCCGCGCCAGCTCCCCGTGACACACCATGCAGCAAATGAACAGACCCGCAGAGAACAGCGGGATCAACACCTTGATCGAGGTGTTTTCGAAATCTTCCGACAGGCAGTAGGCCATGGTTCCCAGCGCCACCGCCAGCAGCCGCAGCAGCAGCCCCCGCTGGTACCACGCCGGGCGATCGAAGCACA
>JAWLGN010000141.1:0-13955 GCA_041685075.1 Bryobacteraceae bacterium | reverse complement strand
GCTGCATCGAGGATTGCCGCAAGGTGGGTATCATCGGCCCCGATGATCCCATCTGGGCCACCGCGCAGTGCGACCTCCCCTATGCCTACGTGGTCTATGACCACGGCCGCGCCCGGAGCGTGGCGCTCATCCGCCAGTGGTTGCTCGAGCACGGCATCGTGCTCGCCGGCCGCTATAGCGAGTGGGAATACTACAACTCCGACCACGCCTTCATCGCCGGCAAAACCGCCGCCGAGACCGTGCTGCGGATGCGGAGAGAAGCGATGGTTTCGGACCTGGTGGCCCAGGCCTGGCAGCGCGAGCGCCCCGGCGCCCGCGGCGATTGACCTACTCCGGCTTTCTGGCGGCTACGATCAGCGACAGTCCCCGCCATGGCAGCACGCGGTCGGCCAGCCGCCAGAGCCACATGGTTTTGTCGAAGATCTTGAGGGTAAGTTTATTGATCCGGCGCCGCCGCAGCACCCGGCTGAAGAGCCACCAAGTGGGTGCACCGGCTTTGTTGAACTCATAGGCGCGCTCGATCTCGAGCCCGTGCATCGCCAGTTGCCTGGCCACTTCGCTGCGCTCGAAACGCCGCAACTGCCCCATGCCGCGGTCCACGCTGCCCATCAGGGCGGGCCCCTGCGGCACCAGCATCAGCAGCGTCCCTCCCGGCCGCAGGCAACCGGCCAGCGCCCCCACGGTCACGGCCGGATCCCGCACGAACTCCAGCACGTTGACGCAGATCGCCGTATCGAACCCTTCGAGCCCCTCGAAATCCGCCGGCTCCTCGGGATCCACGCACCGCACCGTCACGTTCGGCGTGCGCAGAAAGCGGTTGCGCAGCGCGTGCAAGTGCAGCGGATCTTTCTCCGCCGCCACGTACTCCAGCCGCCGCGCCATCAGCCGGCCGGAGAGATTTCCAATGCCTGCGCCGATCTCGAGCACCCGGTCGCCTATATGGGGCGCCAGCTTCCGCGCCAGCCAGTTCAGGTACTGCGGTGTCCCGGTGAGGTTATTCAGCACGCCGCGGCCGTAGGGCGCGGTGTAGAGATCGTCGATGATCCAGAACTTCAGGATCACCCCCAGCGCCTTGACCCCGTCCTTCCAGCCGATCTTCTTGCCCTCTTCATACGTGCGCCCGTGGTAGCTGATGGGCACCTCGTAGATGCGCAGCCGCCGCTTGGCGCACTTCATGACGATCTCCGGCTCGAAACCGAAACGGTCGCTGCGAATGGGAATGCTCTTCAGCAGGTCCGTGCGGAAGACCTTGTAGCAGGTCTCCATATCGGTCAGGGCCAGGTTGCAGAACATGTTGGAGAGCAGGGTCAGGCTCTTGTTGATGACGGTATGCCAGAACAGCAGCGCGCGGGTCTGCTCCCCCGCCAGGTACCGCGAGCCGAAGACCGCATCGGCGCGCCCGTCCAGAAGCGGCCGCAGCAGCCGCGGGTACTCCGAGGGATCGTACTCGAGATCGCCGTCCTGAATCAGCGCGAAATCGCCCTGCGCCTTCTCCACCGCGGTCCGCACCGCCGCGCCCTTTCCGCGGTTGATATCGTGCTGGAAGAGCCGGATCTCCGGATGCTCCTTAGCCAGCCTTTCGAGAATCTCCCAGGTGCCGTCGGTCGAGCGGTCGTCCACGATCACCAGTTCCCGCTCCATCTGCTCCGGCAGCGGCGCCGCCAGCACCAGCGAGAGGCAACGCTCGATCACGGTGCGCTCGTTATAAACCGGAATGAGGATCGAGAGCTTCACCAGTAACAGACAAGTGTAACAGGAGCGTTGGTCTCCCCCACGGCACGGCCGCTGGACGCCGGCCGCCGAGCCGTCGCGCGACGTTCCTGCAGGCTGGTCGGGGGAGTGTTCGGAAATGGGACTGGGTTCGTTTGGCACGGCGGCATCCTGGAGCAGGCGGAGGTTGTGGAGAGCGGGCTGTTACATGGCCCACCCGCAGAGCCGCTCCACGTGGGCCGCCGAGCCGTCGTGCCTGCAGGCTAGTCGGGGGAGTGTTCGGAAATGGGACTGGGTTCGTTTGGCACGGCGGCTTCCTGGAGCAGGCGGAGGTTGTGGAGAGCGCGCTGGTAGATGCGGTGGAGGCGTGTTTCGTAACGATGGAGGAGGTTGAGTTTGGGGATGGCGGCCTCGTCGGTGAAGCCGGCCGCGATGCGGTCTACTTCGTCGCTATCCGACTGATTCTGAATGCTTTTATCGAGCGTAGAGGTCTCGATGGCCCAGGCGCGGCGCATGCGCCAGAAGGCGGCGGCCATTTCCTCGACCATACCGAGTTCGACGCCGTCGGCGGGAGCGAAACGGTCCACGTGCTGGCCGAGGAGAGCCTCGAAGGCTTCCGGCGACTCGTTATCCAGGACCACGATTTTCGAGAGAAGACCGTGGCGGGTTGCGTTCCTTGAGGAACGGCGCTTGCCGGCATCCGTGACAGGGCCGGAGGAGCGGGCGCCATTGGCCCGCGAAGAAAGAATGCGTCGTTTAGAAGACATGTTTTCACCCGTTCACAAGATATCGCGGAGCAGCGCCGGCGCAGACTGAAGCTGCTGTGTTCTGAAGGAGTTACATGGGTAACCGGGCGGTGATTCGGGCGGCCGGCGGGGCGGTTTTGGGGGGTATTCGCGGGCTCCGGTGATATTTTCAAAGCGGGATGTGGGAAAGCAGAAGGGGAACAAAAGGCCGCGGTCCGGCGCGGGCACGGCGGACGATCGCGACGCCTGGGGATGCTCCGGAGTGGGTGCGGCAGAAGCTGGGGTTCGAGCCGGATTCGAACCAGGCACGGGTGCTGGCGTCGGAGGCCAGGCGGGGACTGCTGAACTGCAGCAGGCAGTGGGGGAAATCCACGATCACGGCGGCGAAGGCGGTCCACAAGGCGTACACGGAGCGGGAGAGCCTGACGCTGGTGGTGAGTCCAAGCGCGCGGCAGACAGGGGAGTTCGTGCGGAAGGCGGCGGGGTTCGTGCGGCGCCTGAAGATCCGCCCGAAGGGGGACGGGGACAACGAAATGTCGCTGGTGTTTCCGAACGGGGCAAGGATCGTCGGGCTACCGGGGAGCGAGGCGACGATTCGGGGGTTTTCGGCGGTTTCGCTGCTGCTGGTGGACGAAGCGGCGCGGGTGGAGGACGAGCTGTACCTGGCAATCCGGCCGATGCTGGCGGTGAGCGGGGGGGCATTGTGGCTGATGAGCACGCCTTTCGGGAAGCGGGGATTTTTCTGGGAGGCGTGGGAGCGAGGCGGCCCGGAGTGGGAACGGATCCGGGTGCCGGCAACGGAGTGCCCGCGGATTTCGCGGTCTTTTCTGGAGGAAGAGCGGGCAGCGATGGGAGAGCGGTGGTTTCGGCAGGAATACCTGTGCGAATTCGTGGACACGGCGAGCACGGTATTCGGTCGCGACCTGGTGGAAGGGGCCATGACGCGGGAGTTCGACGCATTGCGGATCAAATGAGGAGATAACGAATGGACAGGTACTACGTGGGTCTGGATTTGGGGCAGAGCCGGGATCACACGGCGATTGCGGTGGTGCAGCGGGCGGAGCTGAAAGGAGGATGGGACGGGGTAGCCTACGCGTGGAAGAAAGTGGCGGCGCTGCGGCTTCGGTACCTGGAGCGGATGCCGCTGGGGATAACGTATCCGGAGATGGTGGACCGGGTGCGGGAGGTGGTGGAGCACCGGGAACTGGCCGGGCGCTGCACGCTGGTGGTGGACGGCACGGGGGTGGGGAGACCGGTGGTGGACCTGCTACGCGATGCGAGGTTCGGGTGCAACATCCTGCCGGTGACGATTACGGGCGGGGATGCGGAGACGTCGATACACGGATACTACGGGGTGCCGAAGCGGGACCTGATCACCAACTTGCAGGTGCTGCTGCAACAGAAGAAACTGCAGGTGGCGGCAGATCTGGAGCATGGGCCACTGCTGGTGAAAGAGATGTCGGAGATGCAGGTCCGGATAACGCCGGCCGGCCGGGAGCTGTACGGGACGTGGCGCGAGGGGCAGCACGACGATTTGACATTTGCGGTGGCGCTGGCGTGCTGGTGGGTCGGGAAGGAGTATGGGAGGCAGGCGGCGGGCGAAGCAGGGTACTGGTGCTGGGCGGGCCAGGCGGAGTGGGAGAAGGGGTTAAGGCAGGTGGTGGGGGAGATGCAGTCGAGATTGCCGCTATGGGGGTTTTGAATGAAGTGAGACCGCTTGCTCCGCGCGCGCGGCTCAGACAGACCTGCCGACCGGACGATTCTTTCCCGGCCCCGCACCGGCACGCCCCAAGGCGGCCGCCCACCGTCGCTTCAGCAGACGGCGGAAGGCGCCTCCGGACATGACCGCCCGCCACTCCGAGACGTAACGGCCCATGCAGTCCCGGTTGTGACGGCATCCCACCGGAAGACTCAGGGCATATTTGCTGAAGGTGGGGCGCAGCGGCTGGAAGAACTGGTCCCTGCCGTCCAAAATGTAGCTGCAATAGCTGTGAATCCAGCCGAATGGGATATATCCATAGTGGTACTTGAGTACCTGGAAATTTTCCGCGTAAAGTTTGCGGCGCTCGCCGAGCGTTTTGTTGCCGGAGTGCATGCGCGAGGTAGCCAACGGCACGGGGAGACGCTCAAAGCGGAAGCGCTTCGAAATCCGAATCCAGAGATCATAATCGAAGGCGTATTGTAGAGCCGGATTCAGCATGCCGCTATCGCGAAAGGCTTCGCTGCGGAGAAAACAAGCGGGCTGGCAGATAAAACATTCCCGCTGCAGCAAATCGCTGTCGAAATTCTTGGTGGGATAGGGCGCTATCGTACGGCCGGCGGCATCGATCCAGAGGCCCTCGCCATAGACCACGTCCGCCTGCGGATGAGCCAGAAGATACTCGATCGCAGCGCTCACGGCGCCCGGCAGGTAGGTGTCGTCGGCGTTCAACCACGCAAAAATCGAGCCGCGCCCCATCGAGAACCCGCGATTTACAGCATCGCCGGGTCCATGGTCGGGTTGCGAAACATAGCGCAATCGTCCCCGATATCGGCGGAGAATTTCCAACGTGCCGTCGCGGGAGCCGCCGTCCATCACGAAGTACTCGATCCGCGGGTAATTCTGGGAAAGAACGCTTTCGATCGTCTCCTCGATATAATGCGCCATGTTGAAGGAAGGCGTGACGATAGTGACAAGCGGAAGATCGTTCCCAGACAAAATCGGCTCCACCTCGAAAGCCAGAACCACTATATCAAAGGCTGTTTCGGTTGCGTGCCCCGCGCATTCCAACCGATAATAAGAAGCTTCCTGTGTGGCGTCGGGGGGCGCTGGCGATGTTTTCACCGCCGCCCGGACAGCCGGCAACGTCCTATGAATCCATCCTGCTGGTGCGGTAATACGGAATTGCAGCGCTTCTCGCCGGAGTACCTGCGGTGTGCGCGCTGCGAAACCCTTGTTGCGGGCAGCATGCCTCGCGAAGAAGCGTTGCTTCCAGGCAAGGACGAGAGCGGGTTCTACGGCCGCGAGTACTTCGACGAATACCAGGTGCGGCAACTCCATCTGCCGCCCATCACCGAGCGCGCCAGGACGGATCTTCCGGAGCGCTGCCTTTACTGGCTGAAGACGCTGCTCTCCTATAAGCTGCCCCCGGCCCGCACGCTGGAGATCGGCTGCTTTCACGGCGGGTTCGTAGGCCTGCTGCGATGGGCCGGGTTCGATGCGCAGGGTCAGGAACTGAGCCCCTGGGTCGCCGGGTTTGCCAACTCGACCTTTGGGGTCCCGGTACTGACGGGGCCGGTGGAAGAGCAACCACTCGAACCCGCATCGCTCGACGCGGTGGTGATGATGGACGTCCTCGAGCACCTGCCGGACCCCCTGCGCACGGTCCGCCGCTGCCTCTCACTGCTGAAGCCCGACGGGCTGCTCATGATCCAGACTCCAGCGTACCCGGAGGGGCAAACCCTGGAAGAGATGCAAGCCTCGGGGCACGCTTTCACCAACATGCTGCTTCCCCAGGAGCACCTGTATCTGTTCAGCCAATCCTCGGTGCGCCGTCTGCTCTCGGAAGCCGGCGCCGGACACGTGGCATTCGAAAAAGCGCTCTTCCAGGATTACGACATGTTCCTTGTCGCGGGAGGGCACCCGCCGGCGCGCTTGGACGGAAGTAGAATCGCGGAGTCGCTGGCCCGGTGTCCGTCGGGCCGCATGGCCCTGGCCCTGCTTGACCTCAGCGACAAGTTCGAGGACCTCACAACGCGGTACGAGGAATCGGAGGCGGACCGCGCCGCCCGCCTCGAGATGGCCGAACGCAACGGGCGCGCCGCCGCCGAGGCGGAAGCGCAAGTTCAGGCCCTTCACGCGCAACTGGGCCAACTCAGCGAGCAACTGAAGGAATCGGAGGCGGACCGCGCCGCCCGCCTCGAGATGGCCGAACGCAACGGGCGCGCCGCGGTCGAGGCGGAAAACCGAAACCAGGCCCTGCATCGCCAAATCGAACAGATGCGCACGCAACTCTCCCGCAGCGAGGCCGAATGCGCTTCCGGCCGCCAGGCCTTGCAAGAACGCGACCAGCGCCTGGCCGCTTTGGAGCGGCAACTTGAAGCCGCGCAGTGCGAATCTCGCGTCCTCCATGAAAAGCTCGAGGCGGAACAGTCGCTCCTGGAGCGCCGGACAGCCGAACTGGCCGAACTCGAGGCCCAGCGCAACCAATGGAACGAGGAAGTGGCCCGCTATCGCGGAGTGCACGCGCGGCTGCACCAGAGCCTGGTGTTCCGCGCCATGCGGCGCCTGGGTTTATGGAGTTGGCTCGACGTATCCCCGCCCATGACCTTTCAGGGCAGTGCGCTTGCCCCGGCCGGGCGGCGATCCGCCGGACTGAACCACATCGTTGTCGACCTGACGCCGGTCTTGCCCGGTGGTGAAAACGGCGGCGCCAAGCTCATGACGCTGGAGCTGATCGAAAACCTCAGCCGCATGCTTCCGGAGTGCCGTTTCACCCTCCTGACCTCTGAAAGCAGCCATGAGGAACTCGCTGTCCTGGACGCCGCGAACATCCGCCGATTCTGCGTGAAACGGGCCACCGGCAATACGGCGCTGGAGACGGTCGCCGCTGTCGCCGGTCCGCTGTACCGCCGCGCGCTCGGGCGCATGCCGGCTTCCGCCGCCGCCAAGGTCGAGCAGGTCCGGCGAGCCGTCACAGCCCGCCCGGTCCCCGGCATGCTACGAGATTTTAAGGCCGACCTGCTGTTCTGCCCCTTCACCGCCCCCTACTACTACGACCCGGCCGTGCCGCTCGTCTCAGTGGTCTATGATTTGCAGTACACTAGCTATCCGCAGTTCTTCTCCCCGGAAGAGATCGCCGAGCGGTCCAGGGCCTTTCAAGACGCCTCCCGACTTTCCGCCCGCGTAATAACGATTTCCGACTATGTGCGACAAACAGTTCTCCAAGCCGGAAACGTCGATCCGGCGCGCGTCACCACCATCCCTATAGCGCTCGCCCGCAGGGTGGAACCGCCTCCCGCCGGCGAGCTGCCGGCCATCCTGCAACGATATGGCCTCCGCGCCAACGGCTTTATGCTCTATCCGGCAAACTTCTGGGCACACAAGAATCACGAGATGCTGCTCACGGCATTCGGGATCTACCGGAACACCCCGGGCTGCGATCCGGAACTGAAGCTCGTGCTGACCGGGGCGCCGGGGCCGCGGCAGGCGGAGTTACGAAACGCCGCCGAAACCATGGGCCTCGGCGGCCACGTGCTCTTCCCCGGGTTTGTCCCGGATACGGAACTGGCCGGGTTCCTGCATGCCTGCCTGGCGGTGGTCTTCCCCTCGCTGTACGAAGGTTTCGGCATTCCTGTGCTGGAAGCCATGCTACTGGGCAAGCCGGTTTTGTGTTCCAACGTAACCAGCCTGCCGGAGGTAGCCGGCGATGCGGCGCTGCTGTTCGATCCCAGGAAGCCGCAGGAAATCGCCGCCGCCATGACCCGCATCACCGCGGAACCGGCACTGGCCCGCTCGCTGGGAGAGAAGGGCCGCCGCCGCGCCGCCGCCTTTGGAGGGCCGCGCGAAATGGCCGCCGCGTACCTGAGCTGCTTCCGCGAAGTCGCCGCCGCCCGGTCCTCGTATTCCAGCGCCATTCATGGTCTTTATTCCGACGGCTGGTGCGGCGAACGAACCGTCTTCACGTTTGCGCCAGGGCCGGCCGGGCGGACGCTTGTGGTAGACTTGTCCTCTCCGGGCTGGACGCCCGCTGAATCGGTATGGTTGACCGTGCTGCCGTACGCGGACTGGCCGCTCCATGTGCACTCGCTGGCCCGAGGACAGCGCAAGAGGCTGGAACTGCCGCTTCCAGCCGAAGACGGCTTCATCGAATTCATCTATCAACCCACCGTTCGACCAGCCGATGTCGGGCTGGGCGACGACACGCGTGCGCTCGGATTCCTGCTACATTCTTCCCGCATCGCTTTCCCCGATGGCGGGACGGAAATCCTCAAGCCGGAGGAAAATGCCTGCTAGCGTTTCGATCATCACCCCTTCCTTCAATCAGGGACGGTTTATCGAGCGGACCATTCAAAGCGTCCTCTCGCAAGATATCCCCGACCTGGAGTACCTTGTGTTCGACGGCGGGAGCACCGACGAGACGGTCTCCATTCTCCGGCGCTATGAGTCGCGGCTGTGGTGGGTATCGGAGAAGGACGGCGGCCAGGCCGATGCGGTAAACCGGGGCTTGCAGCAATGCTGCGGCGAGATCATCGGCTGGTTGAACTCCGACGATATCTACTATGACGGGGCGGTGAAGGCGGTCTGCGAGTTTTTCGCCGCCAACCCGGAGGTCGATATCGTCTACGGCGACGCCAACCACATCGATATCCGCGACGCGGTGATGGAGCCCTATCCGACCGAAGCCTGGAGTATGGACCGGCTCACCGAGACGTGTTTCATCTGCCAGCCCGCGGTCTTCTTCCGCCGGCGGGTCTTCGACCGCTTCGGGTTGCTGGATCCGAGCCTCCATTTCTGCATGGATTACGAATACTGGGTGCGGGCGGGCAGCCTCGGCGCGCGCTTCGGCTGGCTTCGCCGGGTGTTGGCCGGCTCCCGGCTATACGCCGAGAACAAAACCCTGGGGTCGCGCGTCCGGGCCCACAAAGAGATCAACTGCATGCTTCGCCGGCGGTTGGGCCGCGTCCCCGAACGCTGGCTCTTCAATTACGCGCATGCGGTGGCGGACGGATGGGGAATTCCGCGCGTGGACAGGCGTCGTTTTCCGCTGGTTGTCTCCGCGCTCTCCTGGTACGCCGCCGTACGCTGGAATTACTGGATATCACCCGGCACGGCGCGCACAACCGGAGCATGGCTGCGGGAGGCTTGCCGGGCCATGGTGGGGAAGGCTGATCCGCATGCGAATCGGGTATGACGTCAGCCAGACGGGCCGCCTCAAGGCCGGATGCGGGTACTTCGCCCACAGCCTGATCGAGCGGTTGGCCGCTATCGACGACCGCAACGAATATATTCTCTATCCCGCGGTGGGCGATGTATTCTGGGACCCGGATGGCGCGCGCAGCACGTTCCGCTCGAACCGTCCCAACATCCGCCGGCTGCGAGCGCCCAGGACCTTCGCCGAGTCGCAGGCGTTCTGGCGCGCTCCAGGCGCGGACTTCGAAGAGCTGTTGGAACGCCCGGACGTGTTCCACGCGAATAACTTCTACTGCCCCCGGGGACTGCGGCGCGCACGCCTGATCTACACGCTCCACGACCTGAGCTTTATGTCCCATCCCGAGTGGACCACCGAGGCCAACCGGATGGGATGTTTCCAAGGCGTGTTCCGAGCCAGCCTGTGTGCTGACCTGGTGATGGCTGTATCGGAAAGCAGCCGCCGCCATTTTCTGGAGGTATTCCCGTACTACCCTGCGGAGCGAATCGTGGTGGTGTACCTCGCAAGCCGTTTTAGTGGCGCGACCCCAGTACGGCAGCCCGGGTCGCTGGATATGCTGCGGCCAGGGGGGTTCTGGCTCAGCGTTGCCACCCTGGAACCCCGCAAGAATCACGAGCGGTTGCTGCGGGCGTATGCGCGCCTGAAACAACAGTTCCCGCACGCATATCCGCTGGTGCTGTGCGGCGGCAAGGGCTGGATGGTGGACCAGTTCGAAAGGCGGCTCGCCGATCTGGGGTTGTCCCGGGATGTGATCGTGACGGGCTACGTGGACGACACCGCCTTGCAATGGCTCTACGAAAATTGTTTTGCGTTCGTATACCCGTCGCTGTTCGAAGGCTTCGGACTGCCGGTATTGGAAGCCATGAGCCTCGGCGCGCCGGTGATCGCCTCCCGGACAACGTCCATTCCGGAAATCGTGGGCTCGGCCGGCGTGCTTGTAGACCCGCTCGACGAAGGGGCCATCGCCGCCGCCATGCAGCAGTTGCTAACTGGAGAAAGAAACCGCGAGCGCTTGCGCGCGGCCGCGCGCCAGGAAGCCGCCCGCTTCTCGTGGGATGCCTCCGCCCGGCGAGTACTGGATCTCTATGCGCAGGTTGTGAACGGAGCGCAATACGTACCGGACGTGAGAGATGCCGCATTCTCCGCCGAGGCCTGACATGCCAATCCACACTGGTGCCTTGAGAGACGTGGAGTGTTCGCCAATACCCGGCCGCAAGTTTCTTCGTAATCCCGGAAATGCTAGCATATGTAAGCGGTTCGAAGCCGGGAAAAGCTGGTTTATGCAGTCCTGATATGGGGAGATCCCGCTTTAATGTCTGAGCGCATTCTGGTCACGGGCGCCGGCGGTTTCATCGGCGGCCATCTTGTAAAACGTTTGAAGTCCGAAGGCTTTTGGGTTCGCGCCGTCGATCTCAAACGCCACGAATATTCCGAGTCTCCTGCCGACGAATTCATTCTGGGCGATTTGCGGGATCCGGATGTGGCCCGGGCGGCCGCCGCGGGTGTCGAGGTGATCTACCAGCTCGCTGCCGACATGGGCGGCGCCGGCTACATCTTCACCGGCGAGCACGATGCCTGCGTGATGCACAATTCCGCCACCATCAATCTCAACGTGCTGGAGGCGGGCCGGCTTGCCGGAGTGAAGAAGTTCTTCTATTCATCCTCGGCCTGCATCTATCCCGAACACAACCAACTCGATCCGGATAACCCCAACTGCTCGGAGGATTCCGCTTATCCTGCCGCCCCCGACAGCGAATACGGCTGGGAGAAACTGTTCAGCGAGCGTCTGTATCTGGCCTACATGCGCAATTATGGTGTTCAGGTGCGGATCGCGAGATTTCACAACATTTTCGGACCCGAGGGCGCCTGGTGCGGCGGCCGCGAGAAGGCCCCGGCCGCGATATGCCGGAAAGTGGCGGAGGCTCGAGACGGGGATGAAATCGAGATCTGGGGCGACGGCCTCCAGACCCGCTCTTTTCTTTATATCGACGAATGTCTGGAAGGAGTCCGGCGCCTGGTGGAGTCCGATTTTCCCGGCCCGGTGAACATCGGCTCGGACGAGATGGTCACCATCAACGAACTGGCCCGGATGGTGATCTCCATTGCCGGCAAGAACCTCTCGATACACCATGTGCCGGGTCCGATGGGTGTGCGCGGCCGGAATTCGGATAACCGCCTCGTCGCTCGAAAACTCGGGTGGAAGCCTTCCTGCGCACTCCGCCGGGGGCTGGAAAAGACCTATGCCTGGATCGTCGCTCAGGTGAAGGCGACTTAATCGTATGCACCAAAACACCGCTCGGGTAGGGTGCCGAGTGTATAGCCGAGCCGCCGGAGAAGTGGACCGCGGATTTCGGTTCGCTGGTTTGTGCTTGTAGGCGGTCCCCACCGGGTACGCGATCCGACCAGTATCCATGAAGCCGTTTGGGCACCAAACGGAACAGGTTTTGACACGCCGTCAGCAGATAGGCGATCATATTGCAGAATGACGAAACCTCTCACGGACGTTGAGCATTATTGTTCGACCGCAGAGCGATATTATCAACTGGCTAACGACCAAGAGGCCCTTATGACGAAACCATTCGCCTCTTTGGTCGAGGCTCCGGATGCTCTCTGCAAGCTTGGGCACCTTCTGGCCGCCCTGCATCTAGGAAGAACGATGACCGTCCTCGATTTCGGTGCGGGCCCGTGTTGGCTCTCGCGCTTTCTGACCTTATTGGGCTGCCAGACGATATCATTGGACGTTTCAACGACGGCACTCGATCTGGGCCGGAAATTGTTTAATGCTTGGCCCGTTTTTCGGCCCGTGGCCGAACCTCGATTCCTTCACTTTGATGGCCGACGCATTGACCTACCCGACGGATGCGTGGATCGTGTTGTGTGTTTCGAAGCTCTGCATCACGTGCCCAATGTCGAGCAGGTGCTCTCAGAGTTGTATCGCATACTGAAATGGGGAGGATTGGCGGGGTTTGCGGAACCCGGCGAGGGACATTCGCAATCGCCTCAGTCGCAGGCTGAAATGCGAAATTTTGATGTCCTTGAGTTGGATGTCGTCATCTCAGACATTTGGAAAGTCTGTCAGCGCGTTGGGTTCACCCGAATTCTCTTTCAGCCATTCGTTCATCCGACGATGGCAATCACCCTAGAAGAGCGCGACAGCATCATCAAGGACTCGGGCGCGCTCCCTCGATCCTTATCTACTCATGTAAGCAGGTCGATTGCCAACTGGTCGGTCTTTGTCGTCGGGAAGGGGCCACTAGCCCTTGACTCCCGTGGCGTTGAGGGCTTAGCATGCGAAATTATTCCTGAGGTGGAGGCAGCAGAATCCCGCGCTGACGGCGATTGCATCATCAAAGTCCATATACGGAATACTGGTGCAGCGCTGTGGCTTGCTGAGAACGTTTCGGATATCGGCACAGTCAAACTTGGGGCCCACCTCTATGACAAAAACATGTCCCTTCTCAACTTTGATTTCCTTCGTCGTCGGATTCCGCGGGCAATGGCATTCGGCGACAGCTGTACCTTGTCTCTCGCATTCGACCTCGCACCCGGTAGCTACATTCTGGCTCTTGATATGGTCGCGGAGCATGTGACATGGTTTGAGACCGTCGGCAATGTGGCGGTCCCGGTACGTTATGAACGTTATTAAGAAACGTTATGTCTTCCGTCTGCAGTTGCCGGATATCTCTGAGAACGACTTGCCTGTGGAAAAGCCTTCGGTGCGGCGTCGACCTGGACGTCGGTACCTGAAGAAAATCGCTCTCGAACCGATGCCATAGTACGTGTGAACTAGGTCTGTAGGATGCCGTATAGCCGGTCACATAGACCTCCCCGGCCGCGTTTAGGCCTATCGCGGTGGCCGCATCGGTACTGCCGCCACCCGCTACAACTGAGTACAGCAGACTACTGCCTGTGGGATTCAGCTTCGCCACGAAGAAGTCCTGGCCGCCGCGCGAGGAGCCGCGCCAGGCCCCGGCGGTTACCGGAAAGTCCGGGGAACTCGTAATTCCTGTAATGTAAATATTACCCTGGTTGTCGATGGCAATACCACGGCCGGAGTCTTGGGAACTGCCTCCCAGGTATGTCGCGTACACGAAACCCGTTCCAGTCGCGTTGAGTTTCGCTACCAGGACGTTCTGATTCATGGCCCCGGGCGATAGGGAGCTTAGGCCGGTGGTAGTCCACGTGTCTCCCACGAAATACGCGTTACCGCTCGCGTCCACGGCTATGGCATACGCCCGCTCGTCGCCCGATCCGCCCATATATGTGGAGTAGACCAGAACCGGGTCGATCACGAGGGGCAACCGCTCATCGTACTGGCCTATCTCGAAGCGGACAGTGTGCGATTCCTCCAGTACATAACGGCTCTGCACCGTCATGCGGCCATCTGGCGTATCCTGATACGCGAACGGACGCCTGTGCCGAACCGTGCCCGTTTCCGAGGACAACAGTAGGTCGCCGTTGCGGTCTATGCGGGCCTGTCAACGCCGGTTGAAAATTCCCCAAATCGCCGGCCGAAAATTCCCCAGCCCCCGCGAGGTGGTGGTTGACTGTTTCGGCCGATAGGCACAGCATAGATTCCGGCCGGTGA
>JAWLGN010000474.1:0-2569 GCA_041685075.1 Bryobacteraceae bacterium | reverse complement strand
ATGCTGCGCGACCGCGAAATCCACCGCAGCATCACCGTCGCCGGCATGATGGCCGCCCGCTGGGGTTTCGATCTCAACGTCTACTGGAAGTACGTCTCGGGCTACTCCAGCCGGCGCTTTGCCGCCCTGCCCATCGACTATCCGCTGGGCGGATTCAACACCGCGGACCTGACTCTGGGGCGCCGTTTCGGCATGACGAAACAGACGCGCCTCTTCGCGGAAGTGAGAAACCTCGCCAATACGCCTTATTCGACCGTGGTGGGCTACCCGGACTACGGCCGCCGCATCAGCATCGGGATGGAGTACAGTTTCTGAGGCAGGCCGCCTCTTAAAACATGTACTTCAGCGCAAGCTGCGTCACCCGGGGCGAACCGGCCGAGGTGATCCTGCCGAAGTTTCCGGCCGAACGGTTCGTGTTCGGATTGGCCAGGTTCACGTGGTTGAACAGGTTGAAGATCTCGGCGCGGAACTGAAGCCGGTGCGATTCCGTGATCGAAATGCCCTTGAAGACTCCGAAGGTGATCTCTACCTGGCCCGGGCCCGTAATGATGTTGCGGCCCGCATTGCCGAACGTTCCCGGGGCGTTCACCACAAAGGCGTCGGTTTGGAACCAGCGCGCCAGTTTCTCGTCTTTCGTGCGGTCTCCGGAGAGCCGCCAGTCGCCCACCACGTCGGCGCGGTCGCCGTTCACGCCGCTAGCGGAGCGGTCCTGTCCGGAACTGACGGTGAGCCATTGCCCGCTCTCCAGGGTGACGATGCCGTTGGTCTCCCAGCCGCCCAGCAGGTGCCGGACGAAGGGATGTTGGCTTCGGAGCGCGGGCAGTTGCCAGATATAGGAGGCCACGAAACGATGGGTGATGTCGAAATCCGAGTGGCCTTTCTCCGCCGCGATGTTCCAGGGATTGGCCGGGGTATCGCCGTCGCTGGAAGCGTCGTCGAGCAGCTTGCCGTAAGTGTAATTGGCAAGGATTGTGAAGTCATGGGTGAGGCGCTTGTTCAGGGTGAGCTGTAGGGCGTGATAGGTCGAGTTGCCCTGCGAACTCATGTCGGTGATCGGTCCGAAGGTGGGGTAAAGGGGGCGCCGCTGGTTCAAGTTGCCCGGCAGGCCAAAGATCCCGGGGTTGCCCTGGTTGGTCATATACAGGTGGTTCCCCTTGCTGCCGACGTAGGCTGCGGTAACGACGTAGCTCCCTGCCACCTGCTGCTGGAGGTTGAAGTTCCACTGCTGCACGATGGCATTGCGGAAGTCCGGGTTCCACTGGCGGGTTTCCATCGGCAGCACCCACTGGTAATCCCGGGCCTCTTCGGCGCTGGCCGGCGCCCGGAAAGGATAGGGGTTGCCGGTTTCACTGTAGGGATTATTCAGCCCCAGCGGCGGATTGTTGATGGTGAGCTGCAGCGAGAAGGGCTGGTTGTTCGAGATCTGGTTGTGGGCCTGCTGGCGGATCTTCGAGTAGAAGATGCCGTAGCCGCCGCGCAGCGCCGTCATTCCGTTTCCGAACAGGTCGTAGGCGAAGCCGAGGCGCGGTCCAAGCCCCGCCCATCGCTTCTTCACGATTGCCCTGGAGACTCCCTGGTCGCCCGCGTAGGCCACACCTGCCGGCGCAGTGGAGAACCTCGTCGACTGGAACCCGAGCCGTACCTGGGAGAACTTGTCCGTCACATCCACGAACGGCAGGTAAGGCTCCCAGCGGAAGCCCAGGTTGAGGGTGGCCCGCTGCGAAACCTTCCAGTCGTCCTGCACGAAGGCGGCGACCTCCCACCCGCGCGGCTGGTTGCTGGTCTCGGCGATCTGCTGCACCTGCGAGGGCCGGCCGAGCAGGAAATCCGCCGCGGCATCGCCGGTGAACTGGTTGCGGAAGACGAGCGAGGGGTCGCACTGAAACAGTTCCTGCAAGTCGAGCATAGAGCGCCGCAGCTCGCCGCCGATGCGTAGAAAATGGCGCCCGCGGTTAATGGAAAGGGTGTTGGCGAAGGCGTAGTTCTGGCGGAAGTGGTTCAACGGGAAGCGCGAGGAGGCATTGAAGTAGCCCTGAACGTTGGTGGCATGGGCGGCCGGGTAGTCACCTTCGGTCGCGCGGGTGAAGTTGGCGCCCAAGTCCATCCAGGTGAGGTTGTCCGGCACGATGGGGATCTGAACGCGATCAATGTCGGTGAACGTGAAGGTGGCGGTGTTCAGCACCGTGGGGCTGAAGACGTGGGTGTCGCTGGCTACCAGGCTCCAGTTGGTGTACTCGATACCGGCGAGGAAACCCGGCACGTTGCCCACCGCCTGCCGGGTGTCGTTGAAGTTGTACATCAGGCGGCCATACAGGCGGTTGGCGTCGCTGAGGCTGTAGTCGATCTTCCCGATCCACTGCTCGTCGTCGACGGATTGCTGGCTGGCGAAGCTGTACAGGTTGCCGGCCCGGTTGGGCAGCGGGATGAAGGCGTCCAGGAAACCTACGGCCGCGGGATGCAAGCGCTGCTGCGGGATCACGTTTCCCGGAAAGACGCCGCCGTCCGGGTCGTTCAGCGTCCTGGGCAGCAGCTCGGAAAAGTCGCCCTGCCGCTGCGCCTCGCTCAGCAC
>JAWLGN010000473.1:0-2570 GCA_041685075.1 Bryobacteraceae bacterium | reverse complement strand
CCGGGGCCCAGGATTTGCAATCCTTTACGGTATTTTAACCAGCGGCGGTAACGATGCGGGAACCACCACCGAAATCAGCCGCGATGCCCTATTACGTCTACATCCTGGCGAGCCGTCGCAACGGCACACTTTATACCGGCTCAACCATCGACTTGGAGCGCCGCATCGGCGAACACCGCAGCGGCGCCGGCTCGCGCTTCACGGCCCAATACAAGGTATTCCGTCTCGTCTACGTCGAAACCCATGACGACTGGGAAGAAGCGCATCGGCGCGAACACCGCATCAAACGATGGCGGCGCCAGTGGAAGCTCAACCTGATCGAGGCGACGAACCCTGATTGGCACGATTTGATGGCGCAGGAGGAAGCCGGCGAATGACATGGCACGCCTCCCGGAACCCTGGGCCCCGGGTTTCGCCTGTGGTCCACCCGGGCAGGTTCAATGACACCGCTCCAAAACTCGCGGATGGCGCGAAGCAGAGGGCCGGAGTTCAGGGTTGCCGGCAGGAGACGCCGGGTCCCGGACACCGCTGACGCGGTTCCGGGAAGTTGGGGGAGGTGAAGGCGGCACCCAGGCTTTTCTAACTCCCCGGACGCAGCGAAGCGGAGGGCCGGGGCCCAGGATTGCCGGTAGGAGACGCTGGGTTCCGGACACTGCTGGCGCAGTCCCGGCAAGTTGGGGGAGGTCGACGGCAGCACCCTGCCATCTCTAACTCCCCGGACGCAGCGAAGCGGAGGGCCGGGGGCCAGGCTTACGGGCAGGAGACGCTGGGTCCCGGACACTGCTGGCGCAGTTTCGGGAAGTTGGGGGTGGTCAAAGGCGGCACCCTGCCATCCCAAACTCCCCGGACGCAGCGAAGCGGAGGGCCGGGGCCCAGGATTACCGGCAGGAGACGCTAGGTCCCGGGCACCGCTTGCGCGGTTCCGGGAAGTTTGAGGCGGAGCGTTTTACCCTCTCCATCTTCTCATCACTCCCCGGACACCGCTGACGCGGTTCCAGGAAGTTGGGGTGTGCGCCTCACGACGGCGGGCATCAGTCTTCCGCGTAAGTTTCGGTCGCTTTCTTGGCCGCCATGTTTTCCTGAATGACGGCGTTGCGCATGGCGCGCTGCAGCTTTTCGAACGCCCGCACCTCGATCTGGCGCACCCGCTCGCGGCTGATGCCGTATTCGTGGCTGAGTTCCTCCAGCGTCGCCGGATCGTCCTTCAGGCGCCGTTCGGTCAGGATGTGCCGCTCGCGCTGGTTCAGGCACTGCATCGCATCCGCCAGCATGCGGCGGCGGTGATCCAGCTCCTCCTCCTCGCCCAGGGTGATTTCCTGGTTGTCGGTTTCATCCTCCAGCCAATCCTGCCATTCGCCGTCGCCGTCGATCCTCAGCGGGGCGTTCAGCGACTGGTCGCCGCCGGACAGGCGGCGGTTCATGGAGATCACGTCATCCTCGCTGACCTGCAGCTTGGTGGCGATCTTCTCCACGTTTTCGGGGCTGAGGTCGCCGTCGTCCAGGGCCTTCAACTGGCCCTTGAGCTTGCGCAGGTTGAAGAACAGCTTCTTCTGCGAGGCGGTGGTGCCCATTTTCACCAGCGACCAGGAATGCAGGATGTATTCCTGGATCGAGGCGCGGATCCACCACATCGCATAGGTCGCCAGACGGAAGCCGCGATCGGGATCGAAGCGTTTCACCGCCTGCATCATGCCGACATTGCCTTCGGAAATGAGCTCGGCCACAGGCAGGCCGTAGCCGCGATAGCCCATCGCGATCTTGGCAACGAGCCGCAGATGGCTGGTCACCATCTTGTGTACGGCCTCAACATCCCCATGTTCCTGCCAGCGCTTGGCCAGCATGAATTCCTCGTCCGGGTTCAACATCGGGAATTTGCGGATTTCCTGCAAATACCGGGTCAGGTTGCCTTCTGCCGAAAGCACCGGAATAGTTGCCGGAACAGCCATGGTCTTTTCCCTTTCGTCTCGTGCGGACTCCGACGGAGCCCACCACCCATAGCATTCTAGGTGCCTTCCGGTGGCATCGATATGCGCAATTCGCATCAGCCACCTTAGAAGCTTTATAACCTACAATAGCCAAATGGGTCTTTAATACATACGCATCAAGGGAACGCCTGGATCAAAGATTTGTGCAATTCGCGCAAATCCGGCGGCAGTGCGCTTTCGAACCGCACGACCTGCCCGCTGAGCGGATGCACGAACCCCAACACGGCGGCGTGCAGCGCCTGCCGGCCCAGCGATTGCAACACCGGCTCCAGCGGTTTCAGGGCGGCGCGGCGGCTGCTGCTCATGTTCATGTAGACGGGGTCGCCCAGCACCGGAAAGCCCGAGTGGGACAGGTGAACGCGGATCTGGTGCGTCCGCCCGGTTTCCAGGGTGCAGCGGAGCCGGGCTGCCGCCCGCCCGAAATACCGCTCCACCTTGAAATGCGTTCGTGCCGCACGCCCGGCGGCGGCGACGCTCATGCGCTTGCGGTCGCCCGGATGCCGGCCAATCGGCAGGTCGATGGTGCCGGCGGCGTTCGGCGGCGAGCCCGCGACAAAGGCGATGTAGGCGCGCTCGATCGCGTGC
>JAWLGN010000472.1:0-2583 GCA_041685075.1 Bryobacteraceae bacterium | reverse complement strand
AGCCATTCACAACCAACGACTACCGCCGCGTGCTCGACCGCAAGGACATCGACGCGGTTGTCATCGCCACGCCCTGCGACCTGCACGTGGAGATGACCATTGCGGCGCTCAAGGCCGGTAAGCACGTCTACTGCGAGAAGCCGGCGGGAATCGACGGGCCTTCCATCCGCACCTTGCTGAAAGTGGCGCGAGGGGCCAAGACGGTGTTGCAGTACGGCCAGCAGATGCGCTCGGACGAGCGCAATGCCGCGGTGGCCGCCAAGCTGCGGGAAGGCATCGCCGGCAAGATCATCATGGTGAAGGCACAGCGGCACGCGGGCGCGGACCTGGACCACGAGGGCCCCTCGGCGGACTGGTTCTTCAACGCCTCGCGCTCCGGCGATGTGATCGTCGAGATGGCGGTGCACAACCTGGACGCCTGCAACTGGATGATCGGCAGCCGTCCGGAACGGGCATCCGGATTCGGCGGCACGCTGCTGTGGCAGAACCAGCCACCCGGTCGCACCAACATGGACGGATACACCCTGAGCTACGAATACGCCAACGGGGTGAAGATGTCCTTCACGCAGGTGTTCTTCCATCCGTGGGAGATGCCCGGGTCCAACCAGTTCTGCCACGTCTACGGAACCGAAGGCGCGGTGGATGTGAACAGCGCGACTTTCTATCCGCTGGCGCGCGGGGCCAAGCCGGTTCCGCTGGGGCCTCCACGCGGGCCGCGCGCTCAGGGCTTCCGGCCGGAGAAGCACATGCAGGCGTTCTTCGAATCCATCCGGACGGGCAAGCCGAATCCCGCGGGCCTGGAGATCGGGGCCACCGCCGCGCTGACCGCCGTCCTGGGGCGGGATTCCATCTACCGCAAGCGCGTCATGGAGTGGCGCGACTTCGGGGTGGACCTCTAATGGACGTGCCGGATGCGCCGGAGCGCCAGCGCATCGTGGTGCTGGTGGGGTTGCCGGGATCGGGCAAGTCCACCTGGGCGGAGCGGCACGGCAGCACGCCGCTCTCCTCCGACGCTATCCGGCAGTGGCTGGCCGATGATGCCACCGACCAGACGATTCACCGGCGGGTGTTTCTGACGCTGCGGTTTCTGCTGCGCCAGCGCCTGGCCATCGGGCGGCCGGTGAGCTACGTGGACGCCACCAGCCTGACGCCCGCCGAGCGCGCGCCGTACATCGCCATGGCGCGCCGCTACGGGGCCGAGGCGGAGGCCGTCTACTTCGACGTGCCGCTGGAGGTCTGCCGGGAACGCAACCGCGGGCGCCACCGGGTGGTGCCGGACGAGGCACTGGAAGCCATGGCCGCCAAGCTGGTGCCGCCCACACCCGCGGAGGGATTTGCCAGAGTTACTATCGTGAGATGACGCGCCGCGTTGAAGTATTCTGCTGCGTGCTGGCGCTGGCACTGGCCGGCTCCGGTTGCGCCCGCCGCGTTACCGTGGCGGCGCGGCCGGCTATCGGGACGGTGCATGCCGTCCGGCAGGCCGGCCTCACCGCCGAGGAGGAAACGTTCAGGGAGCGGCATTGCCTGATGGGCTGCCCGCTGCTGGCACGCGGTGCCCCCTACGGCCCGACGGAGCTGGTGTACCGCGGCGCGTACGTGCTGGAGCACAGTTCCATCGACAAGATCCCGCTCTGGGTGGCGGAGCGGGTGAGCGTGGAACAGCTCGAAAACGGTGCGGCGCGAAAGGACCGGTTCCGGGCCGATCCGAAGCTCCCGCGCGGCCGCCGCGCCGAGTTGGACGACTACAAGCGCAGCGGTTACGACCGTGGGCACCAGGCGCCGGCGGCCAACCAGTCGCGCGACCAAACGCTGAAGGACGAAACCTTCTACCTCTCCAACATGTGCCCGCAGTCGCCCGGGCTGAACCAGCAGGCGTGGCGGGAGTTGGAAGACCTCACGCGAAAATGGGTGAAGCAGTTCGGCACCACCTGGCAGATCACCGGCCCCCTGTTCTACGATCCCGCCGAAGACGACCCGGAGACGGCCGATGGCGTGCTGGAGTACACTGCCATCGGAAAGAACCGGGTGGCGGTGCCCACCCACTTCTTCAAGATCGTGGTGGCGCGAAAGGGCGATGGCGACTGGCAGGCCATAGGGTTCGTGATGGAGAACCGGCCCTACAGCCGGCCGTTCCGTTTCGAGGAATATATCCGGCCGATCGATTGGATCGAGCGGCGCACGGGACTGGATTTTCTGCCCCAGATGGACATCCTGGAGCAGCGCCGGATCGAGAGCGCGGCTTCGCCCTTGTGGGAGTAGAAGCGATGCGCAACCACAACCTGCTCTACCGCCCGCTGCGCGGGGGCATCCGGATCGCCAATCCGGCGGTGGCGCAGCCGGGCACCCTGGGGTTTACGGCTACCGGCGACGGGCGCGACCGCTGGATCGTGAGTTGCCATCACGTGCTGTGCGGCGCCGGTGGTCGCGAGCCGGTCTACCAGCCCATTGACGAACCGGAGGCGCTGGTGGCCATGACGGACCCGGTGCGGGCGCGCGCGGAGCTGGACTGCGCCGCGGCGCTGGTCGTGGAGGGGGTGGGCGCCGCGGCCGAGATTCTGGGCATCGGCCTGCCCGCAAAGCCCG
>JAWLGN010000140.1:0-14216 GCA_041685075.1 Bryobacteraceae bacterium | reverse complement strand
CAGCTCGAAGGGGTTGGTGGCCAGGGCCACGTCCCCCAGCCGGAGCACGTGCAGCTCCATGGGGAACTGGTTTTCGGTCTCCTGCAGGCGGTATCGCTCCATCACCCTGCGGGCACGCGCGAGCAGGCGGAAGCGCCGGCGGTCGGTGGGGGGCAGCTTTTCCAACCGCGCGTACTCGGCCCGCGCCGCCTCCATCTCTTCGGGCGTCACCTTGCGCACCGGCAGCCGCAACTCCTCCACCTGGTGGGCAAAGGGCACTTCCCTGTGGATCCCGGCGGCCGCCGCCGGGTAGACCTCTTCCACGGCGCGCGCAATGCGCCGGGCTATGAGCGCGGTCTCGGTAATGCCGAGCCGCTTCAGCATCTTCGCCGCAGTGGCCTTGCGAAGCTGCACGTGCGGCGACTGGTCGCCCGCCGCGCCGGTCATGGGGAATACGAACAGCTCCGGGCCGTAGAGGCGGCGCAGTTCCTTGCGGGTGTCGTCCCAGAAATCCGCCGAGATGTAGCTGCGGCCCTCTACCACCTGGGAGGGGCAGGCCACGTTGACCCCGATGCCGGTCAGCTTGCGCTCGGGCGTCCAGAAGAACAGCAGCTCCAGGGCGTGGTCTTCGTAGCCCTCGAAGCCCATGAATTCGGGCCGGTCGAGCGACGCGTACATCACGGCTTTCCCATCTGCGAAGACCGCGCGGCGGTTGTAGCCGACCACGGCATGGCCGAGGGCCCAACTGACGCCCGCGGGCTGGCGCGCCTTCCATGCCGCGACCACCGCCCCGGTGACCCGCTCGGTGAGGAAGGCCAGGTATTCGGCCGGGGTGAGGACACCTTCGGGAATCTCGTAGTTGCCCTCGCGCATCTCCGGGGCGGTGTGGGTGTGGGTGGCGTTGAGCAGCAGCTTGCCCGGGTGGAGTTCCGGCAGCGCGGTTTTGAGCCGCTCCCGGACGGCGGCGAGGAGCCGCCCATCGACCGCCACGACGTCGAGCGAGACCATGACGGCCTGCTCGCCTCCGGCCTCGAGCGCCAGGGCGGTAGCGGTCACCGGGTCGTGCACGGACTGCGAGATTCGGGTGTGGAACTGCCCGGCCAGGGGGGCGGGCTTATCGGGGGTGATGCTGGTGGAGGCCCAGCCGACCTTGAGAGGGGCAGCGGCCGGGGGCGCGGCGAAGAGCGGCAGGGCGAGGGCGGCGACGAGCGCCGCGGCGGCGAGGGGCGCGTGCATGGTGGACGAATCCTCCAACAAATCCAGACCTGGTAATACCGAGGCATTATAGCCCGCGCTCCGGCGTGAAGCAATGGCTCGGAAATTTTCGGCTTGCAATCGGCGGCGGAGGCGCATAGGATTTCGGTATGTCCTGGTATGACGGTAACACCGCGGGCGTCTCGCGCCGCACCTTCACCGCCGCGGCTCTCTCCGCCGCCTCCGCCGCGCGCGTAGCCGGCGCCAACGACCGCATCCGCCTCGGCGTCATCGGCAGCGGCGGCCGCGGACGCTACCTGATGTCCCGCGCCAACCAGGCCGGCAACATCCAGTGGGTGGCTGTTGCCGACGCCTACGACGTGCAGCGCGACCGCGCCGAAAAGGTGGCCGGCGCGCCCATCGCCAAGTACGCCGACTACCGGCGCGTGCTCGACCGCAACGACATCGACGCCGTGATCATTGCCACCTGGGATCACGTTCACTGCGAGATTGCGGTAGCCGCCTGCCAGGCGGGCAAGGACCTCTACGTGGAAAAGCCCCTGACGCTCTACCCGGAGGAAGGCCCCCGCATCGTCCAGGCCGTCCGCCGCCACAAGCGCATCCTCCAGACCGGCACCCAGCAGCGCAGCCATCCGCACTTCGTCGAAGCCAAGGAACGGTTCATCGATAGCGGCCGCATCGGGCGCGTCACCATGGTGCGGACCATCTGGAACGGGAACCGCGCCTACCGCAACCAGGCGCCTCCGCCGGGGATGGAACAGAAGCCCGCGGGCCTGGACTGGGACCTCTGCCAGGGCCGCCTCCCCAAGGTTCCGTGGAATCCGAAGCGCTACTTCAACCACTACGTCTACTGGGACTACTCCACCAATGCGCAGATGGGCGGGCTGTTCGTCCACCTGGTAGACGTCGTGCACTGGTATCTGGAGCGCGACCGGCCGCTGGCCGCCAGCTCGATGGGCGGCATCTATCTCGACCCCCAGGACCGCGACACGGCCGATAACATCAACGCCATCGTGGAGTATCCAGAGGGTTTGCTGGTTACTTTCGAGGCCAACGTTACGGACGTGATCGCGCAGGAGAACGCCGATATCGTCTTCATGGGCACCGGCGGCCGGCTGCACATCTTCCGCTACGGTTACCGTTTTCTGCCGGCCGAGAGCGGCGCCACGCCCATCACCGCGGGCAGCACCCCGGACCTGCACGTGGCCAACTGGCTGGACGCGGTCCGCAGCCGCAGGCCGGCCGCCTGCGATGAGGCCGCGGGCCACTATTCCGCCATGGCCTGCCACATGTGCAACATCTCGTATCGAGAAAAGCGCCGCGTTACGTGGCGAAAGGAGTGGGACTTATGAGCATCCAAGCGGGATTGAACATGGAGTTCGTGCGCCGCGCAGAGAAACCCTTTGCGGCGGGCGTCGCCATGGCCGCGCAGATCGGCTACAAGTACGTCGAGCCCATGCTGCACAACGGCCGCGAGCTGATGAGCGAGGCGGGCTACTACCATTCCGTCTCCATGGAGGAGGATCCGCATTTCATCAAAGACATACTCGACCGCCACGGCGTGCAGGCTTCGGGCGTAAGTGCGCATTGCCCGCTGATGCGTCCCGAGATCAGCGTGATGTATCTGCAGCGCGCCATCCGGTTTGCCGCGGTGCTGAAGGCGCCGGTGGTCAACACCGACGAGAGCTACCGCCCGGAGTGGGTGGTGGGGGACGAGGTCTGGCCGATTATGACGTACACGCTCCGGGCGGTGCTTCGGGTTGCGGAGCGCTACGGCATCGCGGTCGGCATCGAGCCGCACAATGAACTCTCCCGCACCACCGATGGTCTGCTGCGTATCGCCAGCCTGGTGGACTCCCCGCTGCTGCGCATCAACTACGATACGGGCAACGGCTATCTGGGCGGCGAGGACATCTATGAAGCGCTGGAGCGCGTCGGCAACCGCCTGGTCCACGTGCATGCCAAGGACATCGCCCTGGAGCATTCGGAAGCCGAGCGCGGTAAGGTCACCGGCACCCCTGTAGGCTGCGCCTGCGGTGACGGCGTGGTGGACTGGGGGCGCGTCATCGGCATTCTCCGGAAGCACGGATTCAACGGCGTGCTCTCGGTAGAATGCGGGACGCCGGAACAGGCCGCCCGCAGCCTCGCCCACCTCACTCCACTGCTGGCGGAGAAACAGGAGGCGGCCGGTAAGGCGTAGTTCCCCGCCCCGGCGCGGCGGGCTGCGGGCCCGCCGCCCAGGCGAACGCGCCGCCCGCGCCGCCCAGGCGCCTTTTTCCTTGACTTTCCATTTCCGATGAACTAAAGATGCTGCGTCGGATGCCCAGCAGGGCGTTCGCTATTTGAACATGCCCGATATTGCGAAGGTCCCCGCCGGCGGCCGCGCCGCCGCGCGCAGCCGTCCGCTTCCGCTCGAGTTTCCCGGCGTTCATCATATGGACAGCCGCGAGATCGAAGCCGCCGTCCGGGTGCTACGCGCCCGCTCGCCATTCCGCTACTACGGTATTGATCTGCAGCACGAGACGGAGCAACTCGAAGCCGAGGTCGCACGCTTCGTCGGGGTGGATTACGCGCTGGCCGTTTCGAGCGGCACTGGCGCGCTGCACACCGCTCTTTCCGCCCTGGGGGTGGGGCCGGGCCAGGAGATCATCGTTCCGGCCTACTTGTGGGTTTCGGTGGCCGCCGCGGTGGTGAACCTCGGGGCCGTACCGGTCGTGGCCGATATCGACGACACCTTCTGCCTGGACGCCGCCGATGTCGAGCGCCGCATCACGCCGCACACCCGCGGCATCGTCATGACCCACATGAGCGGCGCTCCCGGCGACGCCCCCGCCGTCGGCGAGGTGGCCCGCCGCAAGGGCCTGTTCCTGCTCGAAGACTGCGCCCAGTGCGTGGGCGGCGCCATCGGCGGGCGCTCCACCGGCACGTTCGGCGACATGGCCATCTTCAGCTTCCAGATGAACAAGAACATGACGGCCGGCGAGGGCGGCTGCGTGCTCACAGGCAACCGCGAACTGTACCGCAGGGCGGTGGCCGCGCACGATCTCGGCTATCCCCGGGACGAGAGCGGGCGGCTGGTGATGGACGATCCGGCGGCGGCGTCCTGGGGGCGCGGCTACCGCATGGACGAGCTGCGCGCCGCCGTGCTGCGGGTGCAGCTCTCGAAGCTCCCCGCCATCACCGGCGCCATGCGGCGGAGCAAGTACCGCATTCGCGCCGTCCTGGAGCGGCTCCCGGGCGTGCGCCTGCGCCGCGTCCTCGATCCGGCCGGCGACACGGGCGGTTTCCTGATCACCACGTACGACGATCCCCAGACCGCCGCCGAGGTGCAGCGCGGCCTCCTCGCCGAGGGCATCGCCACCTGGCCACAGGGCATCTCGAACGTCCTCATGACCGATTTCGGGCTGCACCTCTACTACAACAACGTGAGCCTTGTAGAGCAGCGCGGGCTCGCCTGGAAGCTGTCCGAGAACCGCGGACTCGGCCGCGACGCCTCCAAAGGCGCCTGCCCACGTGCCGATTCGCTCTTCGAGCGCAGCATCATCATCGCGGTACCGTCCTGCCTTACCCGCGAGGACGAGGATGACATCATCCGGGCGTTCGAGAGAGTTCTGAGATCCCGGTAGTGAAACGGAGATCGACTATGTCACGCATCCTGGCAGCCGTGGCCTGCCTTGCCGCGGCAATCGCGACCCTGCCGGCACAGAGCCAGCAGAAGCCACTGTACCTGGATCCCGCCCAGCCCATCGATCGGCGTGTCGAGGACCTGCTGTCGCGCATGACCCTCGAAGAAAAAGTGGGGCAGATGAACATGCCTTGCGTTTACCGCGCCGAAATGGGCGGCGCCGCCACCAACACCGGCGACCTCGAACTCAAGCACGTGGAGATCAAGATGGAATCGTGCCGCAGGTTCACGCTGGGCACGCATCTCGCGGGCCTCGGCCCGGGCGGGGGATTTTTCACGGCCGCCGATAACATCCTGGGCCATGGCCCGCGGCAGCAGGCCGAGTTTTTCAACGAACTGCAGCGCCTGGCCACCGAAGAGACCCGGCTGAAGATCCCCCTGCTGCAAACCGAAGAGGGCACCCACGGGCTGATGTGCTCCGGCGGCACGGTCTTTCCCGAAGGTCCCACCATCGGCAGCACCTGGAACATGGACCTGGTGGAGAAAATCTATGCCGCCGCCGCGAGCGAGGCGCGCGCGGTGGGCATCCACCAGCTTTTCACCCTGGTGGTGGAACCCATCCGCGACCCGCGCCTGGGCCGAAATGAAGAGGCCTACAGCGAGTGCCCCTACCTGACCGCGCGCGTCGCCGCCGCGATCGTGCGCGGCGCGCAGGGCGACGACGTTTCGGCGCCTGACAAGGTGGTTGCCGGCCTGTGCCACTACCCCGGCCAGAGCCAGCCCGCCGGCGGGCGCGAGCGCGGCGCCATGGAGATCTCCGACCGCACCCTGTGGAACGTCTTCCTGCCCCCGTGGATTGCGGGCATTAAGAAGCACGGCGCGCTGGCCGTCATGGCCACTTACCCCGCCATCGACGGCGTGGCCGTGCACGCTTCCGAAAAGATCCTGACCAGGATCCTGCGCGACGAACTCCACTTCCGGGGCATCGTGCTCGGCGAGGGTCTCGGGCTGACGACCGTCATCCAGGAGCGCCACGCCGCCGACCACAAGCAGGCCGGCCCTCTGGCGCTCAAAGCGGGCGTCGATGTGGGCATCTCCCACGAACCGGCCTACATGCTCGACCTGATCGCCAACGTCAAGGAGGGCAAGGTCCCCATGGCCCTGGTGGACCGCGCCGTGCGGCGCATCCTGCGGTTGAAATTCCAGCTCGGCCTCTTCGAGAGGCCCTACGTGGACGTGGAACACGCGGTGAACGGCGTGCCGCGCGAGGAGCATCGCCAGCTCGCGCTCCAGACCGCCCGCGAGGGCATCGTCCTGCTGAAGAACGAAAACGGCCTGCTGCCACTCGACAGGAACAAGCTCCGGACGATTGCGGTGATCGGGCCCAACGCCGACGACGAGCGCAACCAACTCGGCGACTATACCTCGAAGATCATCCTGCAGGACATCGTCACGGTGCTGGAGGGCATCCGGGCGAAGGCCGCGCCGGGGACGAAAGTCCTGCACGTCCAGGGCTGCGAGGTCATGGGAGAGCGGGTCAACCAGATTCGCGAGGCCCGGGAGGCCGCGCGGCAGGCGCAGGTGGCGGTAGTGGTGGTTGGGGAGTCGCGCCGCACGAACGGGGAAGGCCGCGACGTCGCCAGCCTGGACCTGACCGGCATGCAGGAGGAGCTCATCGAGGCCGTGCACGCCACCGGCACCCCCACGGTCGTCGTGCTGATCAACGGCCGCCCGCTCTCGGTACGCTGGGCGGCGGAGAACATCCCGGCGATTGTGGAGGCCTGGCTTCCGGGCGAACAGGGCGGCACGGGCGTCGCCGAGGTGCTGTTCGGCGACGTGAATCCCAGCGGCCGGCTGCCGGTCACCTTCGCCCGCCACTCCGGCCAGCTCCCGGTCTACTACAACCACACCGCCACCAGCTCGCGCCGGGGCTACGTCGACCTGCCGGGCACGCCCCTGTGGCCGTTCGGCTACGGCCTCAGTTACACGAAGTTCGAATACGACAAGCTGGAGATCTCGCCCGCCCGTATCCGGCCCGACGGCGAAGTGCAGGTGGCCATGCAGGTGACCAACACGGGCAACCGCGCGGGGCAGGAAGTGGTGCAGCTCTACGTCAACGATCTGCTCAGCTCCGCTTCGCGTCCCGTCCTGGAGTTACGCGGTTTTGAGAAGGTCTCGTTGCAGCCCGGGGAACGCCGGCGGGTCCGGTTTACCCTGACCCCGGAGGATCTCAGCTATTTCGATGCCGAGATGCGCCGGGTGGTGGAGCCCGGCAGCTTCGAGGTCCTGGCAGGAGCGTCTGCCGCGGACATCCGGCTGAAAGGCAGCTTCGACGTGGTGGAGTGAGCCCGCGGCGGGGCAGGCCATAACATGTTACATGCGTTAACTGTTACACCTCCTAACTCTGGCACCTTGTCTCGGCTAACCTGCAGGGCATAAAATCTTGGCAGGTTAGTTCACCATTGAAGGGGGTCGATATGGCTTGGAAAGTCCTGCTTCGGAGCAGTGCGCTTCTTGTATTTGCCGCGGCGGCTTTTGCGCAGTCCACCGCCAACATCGTGGGGACCGTGCGGGACGCGACGGAGGCGGCCGTGCCGGGCGCGCGCGTCACGGCGGTCAACGTCCAGACAGGGCTGCGGCTGAGCCGCGAATCGCAGGCGGACGGGTCCTACTCCATCCCGCTGGTCCCGGCCGGGCAGTACCGGCTGGAGGTGGAGAAAGAGGGTTTTCAGCGCTATACGCGCTCGGGAATCACGCTCGCGGTGGGGGATAACGCGACGCTCGATGTCACCCTGGCGGTGGGGTCGCTGGCGGAATCGGTCACGGTAACGGGCGCGGCGCCGCTGCTCGAAACCCAGACCGGCACCATTCGCGGGCTGGTGGATCAGCAGCGCATCGTGGACCTGCCCCTCAACGGCCGGCGAGTTACCAACCTGATGCAGATTCAGGCCGGCGTCATCCAGCGCGCCAGCGGCACCTCCGAGGGCGACGCCTTCGTGGTGAACGGCAGCCGGCAGAGCGGAGTCTACTTCACGCTCGACGGGGGAATGAACACGGACTCCTACCGCAACTATAGCGGCGTCTTCCCCAACCCGGACGCGGTACAGGAATTCAGCATCCAGAAGAGCAACTTCAGCGCGGAGTATGCCAATGCCACCGGCGCGGTGGTGAGCGTGGCCACCAAGTCCGGCACCAACGAATTTCACGGCTCGGCCTTCGAGTTTCTGCGCAACGGCGTGTTCAACGCCCGCAACTTTTTCGCCGCCCGGCGCGATTCGCTGAAGCGCTCGCAGTTCGGCGGCACGCTGGGCGGGCCCATCATCAAGGACAAGCTCTTTTTCTTCGGCTCCTACCAGGGCACCCGCACCCGCAGCGATCCGCAACTGACGCGGCAGTTCCTCCCCACCGCCGCCATGCGGGCCGGCAATTTCTCCGGCGTCGCCGCCATCCGGGATCCCCAGACCACCCAGCCCTTCCCCGGCAACCAGATCCCCGCCCAGCGGCTCAGCCCCGTAACCCAGGCGTTTCTGGAGTTCATCCCGGATCCCGGGACGCCGGACGGGCAGCGCTTCGTGGGGGTGCCGCTCAAGAACCGGGAAGACGAGTACATGGGCAAGGTGGATGCCAACCTCGGGGCGCACCGCCTCACCGGCAGGTACTTCCGGCATCGTTTCGAGCGGCCCTTCACCGGCAACGTCCAGGATCTGCCGTCGATGTTCGCCTCCGACGTCGGGCGATCCACGCAGCCGTACAACCAGGTGACCGTGAGCGATATCTTTACGGTCTCCCCCACCATGCTGAACAGCGCCACCGTGGCGTACAAGTGGCGTCGCACGCTCAACGACTGGAAGGCCGTTGAACTGCCGATCGATTTCGCGCAAGCCGGCGTCCAGGGACTCGCGGTGAAGGATCCCGCCTCGGTCTACATCAATGTTTCCGGCGGATTTCTCGCGCGTCCCGGCTGGAACTACGACAAGACCGATTACGACATCCACGTGGCCGACACCGTCACCTGGATGAGGGGCGGCCACGAGCTGAAGTTCGGCGGCGAGATCCTGCGCTCGGCCAACGATATCAAGAACGACTTCCGCACCATGGGGCTGTTCAATTTCAACGGCAACATCACGGGCAACTCGTTCGCCGATTTCATGCTGGGCGAGGTCTACCAGTTCGACCAGGGCGGCGGCGAGTACAAGGAGCTTTACGGAACGCGCTGGGGCTTCTTCGTCCAGGACACCTGGCGCGCCACCCCGAAGCTCACCCTGACGCTGGGGCTGCGCTGGGATCCCATGTTTCCCTTCCACGACGAGTTGGGCCGCACCCAGTGCTTCGTGCCGGGCGCGCAATCGACGCGCTTTCCCAACGCGCCGGCCGGCTACCTGAACGATGGCGATCCCGGCTGCCCGGAGGGCGGGTTCAACTCCTACTGGCAACAGATCGCGCCGCGCTTCGGCTTCGCCTGGCGCGCCCCGGGCAATAAGACGGTGGTGCGCGGCGGCTTCGGCCTGTTCTGGAATCCGCAGTTCACCGTGCTTTACAACGGCTTCGTCAACGCCGCTCCCTTCAGCCCGCAGGTAACTCGCTTCGGCGTGCGGTTCGAAAACCCGTACGAAACCGCCGCCAATCCCTTCCCCGCCAGCTTCGCGCCCTTCATGCCGGGCCCGGACGCGGAATTCTTCACGCCGCTGGGCACCTTCGGCACCTTCTCCAGCAACTTCAAGCCGAGCTACATGGAGACGTTCAACCTCACCGTGGAGCACGAAGCGGCCGCTAACCTGGTGGTCCGCGCCAGCTACATCGGCAACCTGGGGCGGCGCCTCAGCTATACCGACGATCTGAACTATGCCCGCTACGCTCCCGGCGCCACCACCGGCAATATCCAGCAGCGGCGCCCCTACGGGGACTTCGGCAGCATCCTGACGACCTATGCCGAGGGCACCTCCAGCTACCATGGCCTGCAGCTTTCCGTGGAGCGGCGCGTGGCGGACAATCTCTCCTTCGAGGTGAACTACACCTTCTCGAAGTCCATCGACGAAGTCTCCGCGGACACCACGCCGCAGAACGCCTCCCAGACCGTGCCCATGAACCGGCGGCTCAACCGAGGCGTTTCGGACTTCGACTATACCCACCGGCTGGTGGCCTCGCACGTCTGGACGCTGCCCTCGCTGGCAGGGCAGAACCGGCTCGCGCGAGGGGTGCTGGGCGGCTGGCAGTTCAGCGGCATCACCACGCTGCGGAGCGGCGGGCCGTTCTCGGTTTCTTCCGGCACCGACCGGGCATTGAGCGGCCTGGGATCCTCGTTCGCCGACCTGGTGGGCGATCCGGATCTCGACAACGGCCGCTCCCGCGCCGAGCGCATCGCCCGCTACTTCAATACCGACGCCTTTGAGCGGGCGGTCCTCGGCACCTTCGGCACCTCGCCGCGCAACGTGCTGCGCGGACCAGGCGCGGTGAGCTTCGATTTCGGGCTGATGAAGCTGTTCCCGGTGACTGAAAGCGTGCGCCTGCAGTTCCGCGCGGAACTCTTCAACGCCTTCAACACCCCGCGGTTCTCGAATCCGAACAACAACGTCAATACGCCGACGCGATTCGGCCGCATCGAGAGCGCCGGCGATCCCCGCATCGTGCAGTTCGGCTTGAAACTCGCGTTTTGAGGAGCCGCGCCGCAGCCCGCATCGTTACGGTGCGGGTTGCGGCTTACACCTCGTAGCTGATTTCGAGGGCGTTCAACCGGGCGAAGCGCCGCACCGCCGCGGTGTGGTCCCCGTAGAAGAGCACCCGGTGCAGTCCGGCCGTATAGCCCTCCAGGAATTTCCGCGCATCGGCGACGCGCGTGCGGATTTTGGTGCGGCAGCCCCGTGGATGGTCGACCGTCCCGATGACTTCTCCGGTGGAGATCAGAAACCGGCCCGCGCTGGCGAACTTCGCCACCGTCACGGTGCCGGAGGACGGCGCCAGCACCTGCATCGATACGCCCTGGTTGTCCTCCAGGTGCGAGCGCAGGATGTAGGGCGATTTCGGCCCCTTGAGTCCCGCCAGCGCCGTGGCCGAGACGCAGTGCGCGTGAATCACCTCGTTGCGGCTGGTGTCGAACACCGGGTCGGAAACGAAGCCCGGCACCGCGGAGAGCGCGGTGATGAGCAACTGCGTCATGGTCGAGAGCAGGTCGCACTCGCAAACGCCGAACATGCCCGCATCGTTCAGTTTCGAGAAGGCCACGCAGGGGTAGGCGGGCAGGTCGCCGCGCCGGAAGCCGCCCAGGCAGTCGATGGCGATGGCGTTGGCCTTCTCCCGCCGCATGAACTCGAGCATCCCCAGGTACAGGCGCAGCGAGCCGTTCACCTCCTCGCGCGACGGCTCCACCACGCGCAGCGCCCCGCCGACGAACTCGCCGGCGGCTTCGCGCGCGCGGGCGCTGTCCGCCGCTTCATAGGCTGCTTTCAAGTCCGCATACTCCGCGGCCACGACCTGGGTGCCGTAGGCGCGGGTGAACTCCTGTCCCCCGCGCGCCCGCGCCGCCGCACCCGGCGCCAGCAGCAGCACCTTGCTGTGGCGCAGGAAATGGATGGCGCGGAATACGTCGATATACGCATCCAGTTCTCCGAAATCGCTGCTGGCGATGACATCGGCCTTCCTCTTCTGCTGGGCGAACCCGGCGAAATTGGACCACGAGTGCCCCGCGTAGAGGCGCGAGAAAAGCAGGGTTGGCCGGCCGCATTCGAGAACGGCGGTAAGGATGCGGTTCAAGCCGGAGCTGAGGTTGAAAACCAGAACGGCGTCGTCCCG
The DNA here is from genome assembly GCA_041685075.1 of Bryobacteraceae bacterium. Taxonomy (GTDB): domain Bacteria; phylum Acidobacteriota; class Terriglobia; order Bryobacterales; family Bryobacteraceae; genus JAMCRM01. The sequence continues at coordinate 2,611 of JAWLGN010000140.1, read as the reverse complement.
CGCGGCGGCGGCCACCCAGGCGGAGATGTCGGCGCCCTCGCGCAGCAACTCGCCGCCGGTAAAGCGGACCTCGCCCGGGCGCCGCTTCTCCAGTTCCGCCAGTTGCGCTTCAATGGCGGCCATTTCCTGTTCCAGGTTGATGTCCGGCCGCGGCCAGGTGGGCTGCGGGCTGGCCAGGTAGACCTTCCGCACCGTCGCGGGGCCGTTCCAGGGCATCTCTTCGTCCTGCGCGCCGAACAGCGGCGAAAAGAGAGTTCCCACGGAGCACGCCAGGAAACCGCGGCGGCTCAACAGCGAACACGTTTCATTGCACATGGCATCACCTCCACGATTGCGGCGCCGTCTCGATGCGCATGCCGCGCGGCAGAAGGCGTCGTTCTCCCTGCGGCCGGAAAACACCAGCCACATGCGGCCATTATCCATCCACTTTGCCGTCAGACGGTATAGTATCGTAATCGATTGCAGCAGGAGAGGCGCGATGATGGTGAGTTCTCTACGGTGCGGCGCGCTGGCGGCGGCGGCGTGCCTGACCCTCCAGGCGGGCACCTTCGAGTGGAAAGCCGCAACCCCGGAGAGCCAGGCCATGGACGGCGCGCGGCTGCGTGTCCTCCAGGAGCGCCAGGCCGCTCTGAAGACCAAGGCGCTGCTGGTCGTTCGCAACGACCGCGTGGTCCTGGAATGGTATGCCGGGGGTTTCGGTCCGGAACGGCGGCACTACACCGCATCGCTGGCGAAGTCCCTGGTGGGCGGGATGTCGCTGCTGCTGGCCTTGGATGATGGGCGGCTGGCGCCGGACGACCGGGCGGCGCGCTTCATCCCCCACTGGAAAGACGACCCGCTGCGCTCGAAGATCACCATCCGGCACCTGGCCACGCACTCCTCGGGAATCGAAGACGCAGAAGAGAATGGGATTCCCCACAACAAGCTGCCGGGGTGGAAGGGCGATTTCTGGCGCGCCGGGCTGACTTCGGACCACACCGTTCGAGTGCCCGACCCCATCTCCGTTTCTCTCTACAAAGCGCCCGTGCTCTTCGAACCCGGCACGCGCTTCGCCTACAGCAATCCAGGCATGGCGGTGCTGGCCTACACGGTGGCGGCGGCCTACCAGGGAAGCCGGTGGGAGGACGCCAGGGCGCTGCTGCGGGACCGCGTAATGACTCCCATCGGCATCCGGCCGGAGGAGTGGAGCATCGGCTACGGGCGCACCTGGAAGCTGGACGGTTTGGCCGTGGTTCCCAACTGGGGCGGCGGGAGCTTCACCGCGCGGGCGGTAGCGCGCATCGGCAGGCTGCTGCTGCGCAAGGGCGATTGGGAGGGAAAGCGGATCATCTCGGCGCGGGCCGTCGAAGCCCTGCTGAGCGAAGCCGGGCCCGCGCCGAGACGCCCCGGCCACCTGGGCACTCCCGTGCTGTGCTGGTACAGCAACCGCGACGGCGTGTGGAGGGACTTGCCGCGGGACGCCTTCCGGGGAACCGGCGCGGGCGACCAGGTCCTGCTGGTGGTGCCCAGCCTGAACCTGATCGTGGTGCGTAACGGAGAACGGCTGGAACCGCGCGGCGAGCGCGGCATGCCGCAGGACGACTCCATCTTCGGCCCGATTGTAGCGGCGGTGAAGCGATAGGGCGGACCGCGGCGCAAGAGTGCAGCCCGCCCCAGAACGGATCGCTTATGTGCTCATCGAGTTCAGGAACTCGGCGTTGTTGCGGGTCTTGGAGAGCTTGTCGAGCAGCAGCTCCATGGTTTCGACCGGCGAGAGCGGGTTGAGCACCTTGCGGAGAATCCACACGCGGTTCAGCTCTTCCTTGGGCAGCAGGAGTTCTTCCTTGCGGGTGCCGCTCTTGTTGATGTCGATGGCCGGGAAGACGCGCTTCTCCACCAGCTTGCGGTCCAGGTGGATCTCCATGTTGCCGGTGCCCTTGAACTCCTCGAAGATCACGTCGTCCATGCGGCTGCCGGTATCGATCAGGGCGGTGGCGATGATGGTCAGGGAGCCGCCCTCCTCGATGTTGCGCGCCGCGCCGAAGAAGCGCTTGGGGCGCTGCAGGGCGTTGGAGTCGACGCCGCCGGAAAGCACCTTGCCCGAGGGCGGCACGATGGTGTTATAGGCGCGCGCCAGGCGCGTGATCGAGTCGAGCAGAATCACGACATCCCGCTTGTGCTCGACCAGGCGTTTGGCCTTTTCGATCACCATCTCGGCCACCTGCACGTGACGCGTGGCGGGCTCGTCGAAGGTGGAGCTGATCACCTCGCCGCGCACCGAGCGCTGCATGTCGGTGACCTCCTCGGGACGCTCGTCGATGAGCAGCACGATGAGGGTGATCTCGGGATGATTGGCGGTGATGGAGTTGGCGATGCTTTGCAGCAGCATGGTCTTGCCGGTGCGCGGGGGAGAGACGATCAGCCCACGCTGCCCCTTCCCGATGGGAGTGAGCAGGTCCATGACGCGGCCGGAGTAGTTCTCGCGCGTGGTCTCCAGCTTGCAGCGCTCGTTGGGATAGAGCGGCGTCAGGTTATCGAAGAAGATCTTGTTGCGCGCTTCCTCGGGCGGCTCGAAGTTGATGGCGTCCACCTTGATGAGCGCGAAGTAGCGCTCGCCCTCCTTGGGCGGGCG
>JAWLGN010000139.1:0-14290 GCA_041685075.1 Bryobacteraceae bacterium | reverse complement strand
CGCTCCCTGCGGGTGGTCTCCAACGCCGAGCGCAAGAAAGTGGGGATCCTGGATACTCCCGCGCGGCTGTTCGGCCGGTTCGATTTCGAGAGCCGCTCCCAGGCAAGCGACTGGGCCATCGTGGCGGAGCTGCGGAAGCAGTACGAGGTGGTGCAGGTCTCGCCGGACGCCGACTATCCCGAGGACCTGGACGCCCTGGTGGCGGCGCTGCCGACCGCCATGACGCAGCCGCAGGTGGACCGCTTAACCGCGTGGGTGAAGCAGGGCAAACCCGCGCTGGTGCTGCTCGACCCCATGCCGGCGTTCAACCTGGAGCTGGCGCCGCAGGATGTCCCGGAAGCCTTTTCACCCTTCGGTCCGCCGCCCCAGCGCAAGGCGCGTGCGGACATGCGCGGGCTGCTCGAGGCGCTGGGCATCCTCTGGCAGCCCAACCGCATCGTCTGGGACAGCTATAACCCCCACCCGCAGCTCAAGTCGCTGCCCCGGGAGTTTGTGTTCGTGGGGGACGGCTTCAACGCCTCCGAGGAGGTCACCGCGGGCCTGCAAGAGGTGGTGTTGCTGTATGCCGGCGCGCTCAAGCCGCGCAGCGACGCCCAGGGGAAGTTCATCCCGCTGATCCAAAGCACAGAAGACGCGGGCCTGGTGCGCTGGGAGGAACTGGTGCAGCGCAACATCCTGGGCGGGATATCGCTCAACCCGAATGTGCGGCGCCCTCGCGGCGAGGAACGGCACGTGCTGGCCGCGCGCATCACCGGGCCGGTGAACGCCATCGTCATCGCCGACGTGGACCTGATGGGGGAACAGTTCTTCGAGCTGCGCCGCCGGGGAATCCAGAACCTGAACTTCGATAACGTCACCTTTCTGCTCAACGCGGTGGATGAGCTGGCGGGCGACCGTTCGTTTATCGCGCTGCGCAAGCGGCGGCCGAAGCATCGCACCCTGGAAGCGGTGGAGCGCCGCACGCGCGACTATGACGCCCAGCGGCAGCGGGAGACCCAGGCCGCCGAGGCGCTGGCGGAACAGCGCCTGAAGGAGGCACAGGCGCGCCTGGACCGCGCGGTGCAGGAACTCGAGCGCCGCACCGACATCGACGAGCAGTCGCGCCGGGTCATGATCGCCAACGTTCGGGCGGTGGAGAACCGCCGGCTGGCGGTGGCCCGCACCACCATCGAGGACGAGAAACAGGCGCAGATCGAAGCCAGCCGCGCGGAGATGGAGAACGCCATCCGCTCCATCCAGAACACCATCAAGCTGATGGCCGTGGCGCTGCCGCCTATCCCGGCGCTACTGCTGTTCGTAGCGGTCTCGATCCGGCGGCTGCGGCGCGAGCGCATTGGGGCGCCTGCCAACCGGCTGGTGGAGGAACGAAGCGATGCGTGAGACACTCCAGACCGCGGCTTTCGCCGGCGCTGCCCTGGTGCTGGCAGTGGCCGCCGCCGTCTTCGAGCCGGAAGTGGTGCGGCCCGGCATGCTGAGCGACCAGGGCGAACCCTTCTACCCGCAGTTCAAGGACCCCGCCGCGGTGCGCTCCATCGAGGTGGTGGACTACGACGAGGCCACCGCCACCGCGCGCCCCTTCCAGGTGAAGTTCGAAAAGGGGCGCTGGGTGCTTCCCGGCAACCATAATTACCCGGTGGAAGTGGGCGACCGGCTGGTGAAGACCTCCGCCGCCCTGATGGATCTGCGCAAGGACCTGGTGCGCTCGGATTCCGTGACGGACCACGCCACCTACGGGGTGATCGATCCGCTCGACCAGCAGGTGGCCAGCCTGAAGGGGCGCGGCAAGCGCGTCACCCTGCGGGACGAGCACAACCGCGTGCTGGCCGACTTCGTGCTCGGCAAGCCCGTGGAGGACAAGCCCGGATACCGCTACGTGCGGGTGCCCGGGGAAAAGCGCACCTACGCCGTCAAGACCGATGCCGACCCCTCCGCGCGCTTCGCCGACTGGGTGGACGCGGGCATTCTGCGCATCCCCACCGGCCGCATCCGGAGGATCACGGTCCGAAGCTACACGCTCGACGAGGAGATGGGGCGGCTGCTCAACCGCGACAGCCTCACCATCACCCGGGAGGGCGGCGAGTGGCGCGTGCCCGGCGCTTCCAGAATCAACCGCGGTGTCATTCAGAACATGGCCGCGGCGCTCGGCGATCTCAAGATTGTGGACGTGCGCCCCAAGCCCCCCTCTCTGGCGAAGGACCTGAGGGCGGGCAAGCTCTCCCTCACGCTGGAAACCGCCATGTCGCTGCGGCAGCGGGGATTCTTCCTAACCCCCACCGGCCAGTTGCTGGCCACCGAAGGCGAGATGACCGTGGAGACGGCCGACGGGCTGGCCTACCATCTGCGTTTCGGCGCACTGGTGGGGGGCACCACCGGCGGCGAGAACCGCTACCTGCTGGTGACCGTGAGCTACGATGCCGCGCGCGCGGCACGCTACGGCGACACCTCCGGCGCGGGCGAGCGGTTGGCGCGAAATCTTTCGGCCCGGCTCGCGGACTGGTATTACGTCATCAGCGGCGACGACTTTGCGCGCCTGCGGGTGCAGCGCAAAAACGCTGCGCCGGGGTCGGCGCCGCCCGCGCCGGTCTCCTGAGCGCTGCGGCCGGCCGGGGCAGCGCGGCCGCAAGCGTGCTACATTGCTCGTCAGCAATGCTCTGTTCCGATCCGCCCCCTGCCCTACCCCACCCGCTTAGCCGGCCAGGGAGCCTGCCGTGCTGAAGTTCCGCCTGCTTGTATTCGCATGGTTTGTCGGCGCCGGGCTCCTCTTCATCGGGCAAACAGGTCTTCACCATGACGCCAGCTACGAGTTGGGCGCCTTCTACCCTTGCTGCCAGCCGGCATACCGCATCGAGGTCTCCGGCGCCAGCATTCCTCTCATGATCCTCCCCTACCTGGGGGCCCTCAAGACGTGGTTGTACTGGCCCATCCTGCACTACCTGGAGGTGACGCCGTTCATACTGCGGCTGCCGCTGGTTCTGATCGCCGGCGCCTCAGTCTGCCTCTTCGGGGCGATTCTCTATCGCGTGAGCGGACGGCGCGCGGCCATCATCGGTTCCCTGCTGCTCGCAACCGACGGTACGTTTCTTATCGCCAGCGCCTATGATTTCGGCCCCATCGTCTTACTGCACCTGTTTCTCCTGGCGGGCGTCCTGCTCCTTCTGCGTTTCAACGATTCGCAAAAGCTGAGATACCTGGCCCTGGCGTTCTTTCTCTTCGGACTTGCATTCTGGCACAAGGCCCTCTTCGGCTGGATGTTCGGGGGCCTGGTGGTGGCGGCAATAGTGGTGTTCCAGGCACGTATCCGCGCCCTGTTCTCCTGGCGCCGCGCCATGGCAGCCGCCTTGTCGCTGGCCGCCGGCGCACTGCCCCTCCTGTACTACAACGCCGCCACAGGCGGCGCCACGCTGCGCATCGGCGAGGTGATGTCCGGCGCGGCGCCCTTCGGGCAGAAACTGCTGGTCCTGAGAAAAACCCTGGATGGGTCGATCCTGTTTGGATGGTTGAGCGACGAAGCATCGGCCGAATCCGTGCGGCAGGCCAGCGGGCCGGCCGGCCGGGCGTCGGCTTTTGTGGCCGCCTCTTCAGGCGGGGTGCGCTCGAACCTGTTCCTGTACGGATTCCTGGCCTCCCTGCTGCTTCTTCCCTGGCTCCGGCAGGCCGCTGCCCGGAAAGCGGCGCTCTTTGCCCTGCTCTACCTGGCCGTCGCCTGGGGCATGATGGCGCTCACGCCGAATGCGGGGGCGGCGCTGCACCACGCCATCCTGCTCTGGCCGTTTCCGCACTTCCTGGTAGCGGTCACCGCTGCGGAGCTGATGAGCCGTCGTAACATCGTTTTGCGGCGTGTTGTTACATCGTGTATCGTCTTGATACTCGTAGTCGGCGTTTTACAGGTCAACAGATACTATCATTCCCTTACCACCCGCGGGACGACCACTATCTGGACAGACGCGCTCGACCCACTTCATCAGTATCTCGATTCACTAAGTGACCGCCGTATCGTAGCCCTGGACTGGGGCTACTCCACCAGCCTCTGTCTGCTCTCCGACGGCCGCATGCCGATGATCGATCTCAGCTACGCCCTACTGGACCCGGAGGCCGCCAAGGCGGGCCTGCTGGACAGCTTCGTAACCGACGGCCGCACCTACTTCGTCTTGCATGCCGAGGGCGCGGAGATCTTTCCCGATGTGCGCCGGCGCCTGAACGAAGCGGCCGCCCGCCTGGGGTACTCCGGCCGGGTGGTCCATAGCATCAAGGACCGCAACGGCCGGCCGAAGTTCGATGTGCTGGCATTCATACCGCAGCCGCCTTCCTGAGTTTTCGCCGGGTGCGCTACGATGCGCCGGGTGCGCTACAATCTGCCCCATGAAGATTTGGGTGCTGGCCGCCTTGTTTCCCCTGGTTGCCGGCGCCGCCCCTGCGTGGAAGGCCGGGGTGGCGGCGGTAACGATCACTCCGGAGAAGCCCCTTTGGATGGCCGGGTACGCCGCCCGGAAGGAGCCGTCGCGCGGGACGCTTCACGACCTGCACGCCAAGGCCCTGGCGCTCAGTGACGGCTCGGGCAAGCCGGTGGTGCTGGTTACTGCCGATCTCCTGGGCTTCACCGCCAAGGTATCGGGCGCCATAGCGCGGCGGGTGGAGCGGCAGTACGGGCTGCCCCGCGCGCGCCTGATGCTCACCGCCACCCACACGCACTGCGGGCCGGTGATCGATCGACAACTGGCGGTGGCCTACGACTTGACCGGCGAGCAGTGGGCCGCCATCGACGCCTACACGCGCCGGTTGGAGGACCGCGTGGTGACGGCCATCGGGCGGGCGCTCGCCGATATGCGGCCGGCGCGCCTGCGTTTCGGCCGCGCCGAGGCCGGCTTCGCCCGCAATCGCCGGGTGGCCATCACGCCCAACGGTCCCGTGGACCACGATGTCCCCGTTCTGGCGGTGGAGGATGCCGCGGGCCGGTTGCGCGCCGTGGTCTTCGGCTACGCCTGCCATAACACCACCCTGCCCGGCACCGTGTGCGAGTTCAACGGCGACTATGCGGGCTTCGCGCAGATCGAACTGGAGCGCCGCTATCCCGGCGCGAAGGCGCTGTTCGTAACCGGGTGCGGCGCCGACGCCAATCCTCACCCGCGTGGGGAGTTGAAGCAGGCGCGGCAATACGGCGCGGAACTGGCCGCCGCAGCGACGCGCGCGCTCGACGGAAAGCCGCGCGATCTCGCCGGCCCGCTACGCGCGGCTTATGAACTGGCCCGGCTCGACTGGGCGCCGGCGCCCGGGCCCGAACAGTGGCAGCAGCGCCTCAAGGACTCCAATCCCTACGTCGCGCGGCACGCCATGGAAATGCTGCGGATTATCGAGCGCGACGGGCGCCTTCCCGCCGCCTACGACTATCCCGTGCAGGTGTGGCGCCTGGGCCCGCTCACCTGGATCGCGCTCGCGGGCGAAGTGGTGGTGGACTACAGCCTGCGATTGAAGAAGGCCCACGGCCCCGACGTCTGGGTGAGCGGCTATGCCAATGACGTCTTCGCCTACATTCCCTCCCTGCGGGTGCTGCGCGAAGGCGGCTACGAGGGCGGCGGCGCCAACATGTACTACGTGCAGCCCGGTCCCTGGGCCGAAACGGTGGAAGAGCGCATTGTAGCCGCGGTGGATCGCCTCGTGCGCGCCACCGCCGGTCGATAGTTCGCGACTGCAGCGGACTGCAGCCCACTCGGCATTGCCTGCGCAATTCGGGGCAATTCTTCCGAAAATCGCTTGCACTTCCTGGACGGAAGGTGTTACCATTCGCACCAAAACAGGGAGGTATTCACTTGTCTCGGTCCAACTGTCTGTTACTCCGCCTAGGGATGACGGGTCTTCTCCTGGTGCACGTGTTAGCGGCCCAGGACCCGCGCGGGCGCATTCTCGGTCGCGTACTGGACTCATCGGGCGCGGTAATTCCTGGGGTTTCCGTCACGGCGGTGAACCTGGAAACCAACGTTTCTACTGTCGCCACCACTAACGAAGCGGGCAATTACCAGATTCTGTATCTGAATCCCGGGCGCTACCGGCTGGATGTGGAGCACCCCGGCTTCAAGCGTTTCGAGCGCGCCGCAGTCGAAGTGCGGGTGGGCGACGCCATTACGCTCGAGATCGTGCTCGAGCCGGGCGCCTTGACCGAAAGCGTCACCATCACCGCCGAAACTCCCCTGCTGGAAGCCAGTGAAGCTACCGTGGGCCAGTTGGTGGACCGGCGCCGGCTGAGCGACCTGCCGCTGGCCGGCGGCAATCCGGCCTACCTGCTGCAGCTCACGCCCGGCATCGTAGCGACCAACGCGTCTTCCCACGGCTGGTTCCCTCATGCCCTCGACTCCACCAGCAATGTGGCGGCGGTGGGCACCCGCACCCGAGCCAGCCAGTTTGCGCTGGACGGCAACCCCATCATGACGCAGAACGGCCAGGCCAGCTATTCCCCGCCTCCCGAGATGGTGCAGGAGATGAAGGTGGAGGCCGCGCCCTTCGACGCCAGCAAGGGCGGGTTCTCCGGCGCCAATTTCAATATCGTCACCCGCAGCGGCGGCAACGACTGGCACGGCGATCTCTGGTTCAGTCACTATTCGCGCCCCCTGATGACCCGCAACTTCTTCGTCAACCGCTTCATCTTCGATCCCAATACGGGCCCCATCACCGAGGAGAAAAAGAAATCCCAGTGGCCTCCCACCCAGACCAACCGCTACCGCGCCACCCTGAGCGGGCCGGTGATCAAGAACAAGACCTTCTTCATCTACGGCTACGATAAACTGTTCCGCAAGCGCCCGCAGACCGGCGTCAACACGGTGCCCACCGTGCGCCAGCGCGAAGGCGACTTCAGCGAGTTGCTGGCGCAGGGGACGCGCTACCAGATCTACGACCCGGCGACCATCGCGCCCGCACCGAATGGCCGCTTCTCGCGCCAGCCTCTGCCCGGCAACCTGATTCCCGCCAGCCGCATCGACCCGGTCGCCGCACGTCTGCTGGAGTTCTATCCCTTACCCAATTCCACCGAAAACCCCGAAGGCCGGAATAACTTCATCGCGCCCATCGGAACCCAGATCGATTACTACTCCCATTCGGTGCGCATGGACCATACCTTCAGCGAAAAGCACCGGGTCTTCGGATCTTTTTCCTGGTCGGATCTGAACGAGCCGGCCGCGCGGCGCTTCCCGGACAACATCGCCCTGGGACACGTACAATACCGTCGGCATCGCGGCATCTCCCTCGACGACGTCTATGTGCTCTCGCCGCAAACGATTCTCAATACCCGCTACGGTTTCACCCGCTTTTTGAACGGCGAGATTCCCGACTCCCGGGGCTTCGACCTGGCCTCGGCGGGATTCTCTCCCGGGCTGGCGAATCTGCTCGACAAGGATCTCGTGACCATCCCCCGCATGGCCATTCAGGGCTTGCAGCAGCTCAGCCGGAACAGCGGCGTCGCCACCGCGACCAACTATCATTTCCTGACCGCCAACGCCACCCATACCCGGGGCAACCACTCGGTGCGGTTCGGCGGCGAGTTCCGCGTCTTCCAGGAGAACCGCTACTCCTACGGCGACTATACCCCGTTCATGGACTTCCAGGCCGCCTGGACCCGCGGACCGCTCGACAACTCCCCCACGGCGCCCATCGGGCAGGGGCTGGCCTCCTTCCTGTTCGGTCTGCCCACCGGCGGCGGACGCGATGACAACCCCAGCGTGGCCCAGCAATCCAGCTTCTTCGCTTTCTACCTGCAGGACGACTGGAAGGTCTCCCCCACCCTGACCCTGAACCTCGGCCTGCGTTACGAAATCGAAGCGCCGATCACGGAACGCTTCGACCGCACTACCCGCGGTTTCGACTTCACCACCGTGAATCCCATCCAGGAGCAGGCCCGGGAGAACTACGCCAAGACGGCGATTCCCGAACTCCCCGTGGAGGCCTTCCGCACCATGGGCGGGCTGCTCTTCGCCAACCAGGGCGGCGCTCCACGCAGTTTATGGGACGCGGACAAGACCAACCTGGCGCCGCGTTTCGGCTTCGCCTGGCAGATGACTCCCAAAACTGTCTGGCGCGGCGGCTACGGGATCTTCTATGAACTGTTGGGGGCTACCGTCAGCGATGTGGGCCAGCAGGGTTTCAGCCAGCGCACCAACCTCAACCCCAGCCTGGATAACGGATTGACGTTCCGCGCCACGCTGGCCGATCCCTTCCCCGATGGTTTTCTCGCCCCGGCCGGTGCGGCGAACGGCCTGCGCACGTTCCTGGGCCGTTCCCCCTCGTTCTTCTCCCCCGAGCTTCGCAACGGCTACATGCAGCGCTGGAGCCTCGGGCTTCAGCGGGAGCTTCCGTTGCGCGTGCTCGTGGACGCGAGCTACGTCGGCAACCGCGGGTCGCTGCTGCGGGTGAGCCGCAACCTGAACGCGGTTCCCCTCCGGTATCTCAGCACCTCCCCGGTTCGCGACGATGCCGCTATTAACTTCCTTACGACCAATTGGCCCAACCCCTTCCGCGGCATGGACGACTTCACGGGCTCCGGGCTGGCGGGCGCCAACGTACAGCGCCAACAATTATTGAAAGCCTACCCGCATTTCGTGGACCTCAGCGCGGACGACGATATCGGCTATAGCTGGTACCACTCCTTCCAGTTGCGGGTGGAGAGGCGCTTTGCGCAGGGCTTCACGGTCCACGGCTCCTATACCTGGTCGAAGTTCATGGAAGCGGTGGAGTTCCTGAACGGCGCCGATCCCGTCCCCACGGAAGTGATCTCGCCCCAGGACCGCACGCATCACATCGCCATCACCGGGGTCTACGAACTTCCCTTCGGCCGTGGCCGCGCTTTCCTGAGCGGCGCGCGCGGATGGGTGGATCACCTTCTGGGCGGCTGGCAGGTGCAGGGCATCTACCAGGGCCAGACCGGCCCGCCGCTGAACTTCGGCAACATCCTGTTCTTCGGCGGCGATATCAACGCCATCCAACTGCCGAAAAGCCAGCGGACGGCGGAGCGGTGGTTCAACACCGACGCGGGTTTCGAAAGAAACTCCGCGCGGCAACTAGCCAGCAACGTGCGCACCTTCCCGCTGCGGTTGAACGGCGCCCGCTCCGACGGGTTCAACCAGTGGGACGTCTCGGTCTTCAAAACATTTCAGATCACCGAGCGCGTCCGCTTCCAGTTGCGGGCCGAAGCGCAGAACGCTCTGAACCACGCCATGTTCAACCCGCCGAACACCGCCCCGGTCAACAGCAACTTCGGCAAGGTAACCGCCACGCAATTCCCCGAGCAGCGGCGCATTTCGTTGGCCGGGAAACTGACCTTCTGACCGCGGCGGCCGGGCGCCGCCTCAGTGGAGCACCGGCAACTGGTTTTGGCGCTCCGCCGCGACCTCATCCCAGACGGGGCGATTCCAGGCGCAGCCGGGATCGCCCGCCTGGATGTCCCCGGTGTAGGCCAGGGCGCGGGCACGGCAGCCGCCGCAGTACAGCCGGTAGTCGCAGACGCCGCAGTGGTCGGAACGGTCGTCCCGGTCCGCCAGCACGCGGAAAAGCTCGCACTCCCACAACTCCTCCAGCGTGTTGCGCCGCAGGTTGCCGACTACCTCCGTGGAGATGTAGACACAGGGGGTGACTTCTCCCTCGGGCTGGATGCAACAGTAGCAGCGTCCTGCCCCGCAGCCGCCGATATAGCGCGCCAGTACCTTGGTCTTGCCGCCGGGCCCGCGCCCCGCGTGGCCGGTGGCGAACAGGCCGTCGGGCGGCGCGTAGGTCACGCAGGCGCGGCCGAACTGCGGCGCCGTGGAGATGATGTTGATGCGGTTCTCCTGCAGGCGGTCGCAGAGAAGCCGCAGCAGGCGCTCGCGCTGCTCCGGCTCCAGATCCAGGTCGGCGTGGGCGCGCCCCCGGCCGGCGGGAATGAAGTTGAAGTGCGAGAAGGTTTGACAGCCGAGGTCGATGGCGAAGCGGATCATCTCGTCCGCCATGTGGACGGTGCGGCGGGTGAAGCAGGCCGCCAGCCCGGTGCGTATGCCGGCGGCCACCGAGTTGCGGATGCCCTGTACGGCGCGTTCCCAGGCGCCGGGCACACCGCGAAAGGCATCGTGCTGCGCCGGGTCCAGGCTATCCACGCTGATTTCGATGTACTTCACCCCCAGTTCCTTCAACTGCGCGGCGCGCTCGGGCGTGAGCAGCGTACCGTTGGTGGCCAGGGTGAGGTGAATGCCGCGGCGGGTGGCGTGCGAAAGCACCTCGGGGAGATGGCGGAGGACCAGGGGCTCGCCCCCGGCGATGGCCAGAAACGGCACGCCCGCATCGCCCATCTGGTCCACCACCCCAATCTTTTCTTCCAGGGTTAACTCGTTCTCCCGCGGCGCGCCGGAAGCGTCTTCGTAACAATGACGGCACCTCAGGTTGCAGGCGCGGGTGATGTTCCACACCACCATGAGCGGCGCCGCGAACCACTGCGGCCGCGTCAGCCCGTGCCGCGCCACGCTGCGGGCCGCCAGCGCCAGCGCCTTCACCGTGGGGCGATGGTGAAAAAGCTTGCGCTTCCAGAGTTCTTTATCGGCGCGCGCCCGTGTGAGCGCCAAGTCGATGGCGGCGCTCGGCAGCGCCCATCGCCAGTTCTCCGGACGATCGTAATTGGCGCAGAGGCGCTCGAAAAAGCACGTACCGTCGGGTCCCTGCCTGGTGATAACGCGGAGAATGGCGCGCATCGCCGGGTTGCTCAGAATGTCTTCCAGAATGTGCCGCTCGTTGTCCGGCGCCGCGGTCAGTTTGGCGGCAAGTGGCCGTTTGAACGTCGCCACGGTCTTGGTCGAGTTCTGCAAGTACATGTTGTTTCGCTCGCAATTCGCAATGCGGAGGGCGCCAGACGGTTGCACGGCCGCGCGCCCGATTCTCTTTTTCTTCGCCCCGGCTATACAATGGGGGCGTGTCACTGAAATTGTATCTGGTTACATGCGACTTGACCGAGGATGCCGACTACGGATCCCTGCGGGAGCGGCTGCGGGCGCTCGAGGCGCGCCAGGTGATGGAGTCGCAGTGGGCCTTGCGCAGCACCTATTCGGCGGCCCAGTTGAAAGAGCTGCTGCGGGGCTTTCTGGGGAAGCGCGATCGCATCATGGTGACCGAGGTAGGTGCTGAGTGGGCCAGCCGCCGGGCGTTGGCCAACCTGGGGGAGTTATAGGGTACCGCGGCGTGCGCGGCGTAGAAAACTTTCCCGGTTATCGGCGCCTGCGGGCGCGGTTGGTACCGGATCGCGCAGCGCGCCGGTACACAGCCGCACGGCATCCAGTGTACGCCGCCCGACGCGAGCGTCCGGCGGGACCGGGCCGCCTTTGGCCCCAGGCGTGCAAAATTCCCAGGCGTAGTTGGAAGCGGGCCTACAAGGCCCCTGGAGATTCGGTAAGCGCGCCCTTCAACACTAGAGAACCCCAAGGAGAGGAGTGCACATCGTAATGCCATCCAAAAGCATTCTACGGACGGCGGGCGCGCTGGTCTTAGGCCTCGCCGTCATTCCCGCGGTGGCGCACGCACAGGCGCGCGAGTTCGACAAAGTGCTGGTCAACCTTCCGTACACCGTGACAGTGGGGGACCACGTGCTGCAGCCCGGCCCGTACGTGATCCGTCAAGTCGAGAGCCCGGGCGGCGCCAGCCGCGTGCTGTTGTTCCACTCGAACGATGGCCGGCAGTTCGAAACGTCGGCCCTCACCATTCCGGCCCTGGATACCCTTACCGCCGATGATACCAAGGTGGTTCTGCACCATTTCGGTCCGGACTATTACTTTGACAAAATCTGGGTTCAGGGCAAGAACTACGGCTATGAATTTCCGCTTCCCGACGCGGTGAAGGCCCGCATGCGCGAGCAGATGGCGCCGGTGACCTTGGCCGCGACCTACGTGGCGGAAGAGGAAGTGGCCGAAGCGCCGCCACCGCCGCCGGTAGAGGAACCGCCCGCCGAGCCGGAGATCGCGCAGGTGGTGCCGCCGGCTCCCGAGGTAGCTCCGGCCGAGCCCGAGCCGCTGCCGGCCATGCCGGTGACGTCCTCCGGCTGGCTCATGATGCTGCTTGCCGGCGGAGCGCTGTCGGGCGCCGGACTGGCTTTGCGCCGCAGGGCGTAAGACCGTGGCCGCCGTCCCTTAATGTGGGCACCCGAGAAACAGGAGCCAGCCGGAGATGTCCCGTAGTCGAAAAAAGTGGTTCTCGCTGTTGCTGATCGCCCTCGGCGCGGTGCTTCTGTTCCTGGGTGCCCGCGATTTTATCGGCTCGATCCTGAGCCAACGGCAGGCGGCCAGGCGTTGGGAGGAATCACAACGGAAGGCGGCGGAGGAGGCCAGGAAGCGCTCGGATGCCGAGGCCCGCAAAACGCCGCCGCTTCCGGACCTGGGACCCGCCCTGGCCCGGCTCTCCATACCGCGCCTGGAATCCAGTTGGTTCGTCTTTTCCGGCGCGGGCAAGAAGGAGCTGCGGCTGGGTCCCGGGCACGTGCGCGGCACGGCGCTGCCCGGCACGCGAGGCAACGCCGTGATTGCCGCCCACCGCGATACCCATTTCCGCGTCCTCAAAGACATCCGCAAAGGCGACGAGTTGGTGGTGGAGACCCGCTACGGGCGATTCCGCTACAAGGTTTCCCGGATCAGTATTGTCAAACCCACCAATACCAAGTCGCTCCAGCCTACCCAGCAGCCGGTCATGAACCTGATCACCTGCTACCCCTTTTACTTCATAGGCCCCGCGCCTATGCGTTACGTGGTGGAAACGCGGCTGGAAGAGGCCGAATACGCGCAACTTCCGCCGCCAAACCGCAGTCCATCGTAAAATAAGCTCTATGTCCGAAAATCACGATGAGTTCTACCGCATAAGCAAGCTGCCTCCCTACGTCTTCGCCGTTATCAACGAGATGAAGGCGCGAGCTCGTGCCGCCCAACTGGACGTGATCGACCTCGGGATGGGCAACCCCGACGGCGCCACGCCCCGTCCGGTGGTGAACAAGCTGGTGGAGGCCGCACGCAATGCGCGCAACCATCGTTATTCGGTCTCCCGCGGCATTCCCAGGCTGCGGGAAGAGATCGCCAAGCGCTATCTGGCCAACTACGGCGTCGAGCTGGACTCCGACAAGGAAACCATCGTCACCATGGGGGCCAAGGACGCGCTGGCGCACCTGCTGTTCGCGGTCGTGGGGCCGGGCGACATCGTGGTGTCTCCCAACCCGGCCTACCCCATTCACCAGTACGGCGTCATCATGGCGGAGGGCCAGGCCTGCCTGCTGCCGCTCTCGGATCCCGCCACCTTCCTGAACCGCCTGGAAGACCTGTACAAGATTTATCAGCCCAAGCCCAAGCTGCTGTTGATCTCGTTCCCGCACAACCCCACCACAACGTGTGTGGAGCTGGATTTCTTCCGCGAGATCATCCGCATCGCGCGTGCCCACGGCACCCTGGTGGTGCACGACTTCGCCTACGCGGATCTCTGCTTCGACGGCTACAAGGCGCCCAGTATTCTCCAGGTGGAAGGCGCCAAGGAAGTAGCGGTGGAGATCTTCTCGATGTCGAAGAGCTACAACATGGCGGGTTGGCGCATTGGGTACTGCATGGGCAATCCCAAGATGATCGCGGCGCTGGCGCGCATCAAGAGCTACCTGGATTACGGCGCCTTCCAACCCATCCAGATTGCCTCCATCATCGCGCTGCGGGAGTGCGAGGAGGAGACCCGCAAGATCACCTGCATCTACCAGAAGCGGCGCGACGTTCTGGTTGCCGGGCTGAAGCGCGCCGGCTGGGAAGTGGAGCCGCCGCGGGGCAGCATGTTCCTGTGGGCGCCCATCCCGCAGCGTTTCCGCGCCGCCGGCTCGCTGGAATTTTCCAAGCTGCTTCTAGAGAAGGCGCTGGTGGCTGTATCGCCCGGCGTCGGTTTCGGCCCGCTGGGAGAAGGCTACGTGCGCTTCGCATTGGTGGAGAACGAACACCGTATCCGCCAGGCCACCCGCTCCATCGGCCAGTTCCTGAAAAGCGCCGGCTAGCGCCCGGCACGCCGATCCACCCCGGCGCGTCGGCACGCGACTTCACTCCGGCGCGCCCGGGCACGTGTCTCCACCCCGGCCAGCCCTGGCACGCTGCTGCACCTCGCCACCGGGCACGCGACTCCACCCCGGCGCGAAGCACCCGGCTCGGCGCCGGCACGCCAGGCACCCGGCTTTGCACCGGATGGCGCCGGCACCCGGCTCCACCCCGGCCAGCCCTGGCACGCTGCTGCACCTCGCACCGGGCACGCGACTCCACCGCAGCGCGAAGCACCCGGCTGGGCACCGGAT
>JAWLGN010000471.1:0-2616 GCA_041685075.1 Bryobacteraceae bacterium | reverse complement strand
CACCCTGGAGATGCTGGACGCCGAGTACGACTACATCTGGAACGTGGCCGAAACCCTGGGCGCCGATCACATCACCATGGAGCTGCCCACCAATGCCCAGCTCCTCCAGCGCGTGGCCGAGTACGCCGCCAAACGCAAGCTGTTCATCGCATTCCACACCCACGGGCAGGGCGGCACGTCCAACTTCGACCAGGCACTGGCGGCCTCTCCCTACACGGCGCTCAACTTCGACGTGGGTCACCACTTCGGCGTCAACGGGGAATCGCCCGTGCCCGTCATCGAGCGCTATCACAAGCGCATTGCCAGCCTGCATCTGAAGGACCGCAAGGGGCCCGACCCCGTTACCAAACGCGGCGGCGCCAACATGCCCCTGGGAGAGGGCGAGACGCCGCTCAAGGAAGTGCTCCAGTTGATGCGCAGGAACAAGTACAAGTTCCCCGCCAGCATCGAATACGAATACCGGACACCGGAAGGCTCCGACGTGCTGACCGAAGTCCGCAAATGCGTGGAGTTCTGCCGGCGGGCGCTGGCATAACCCCACGCCGGGGGCTTCATATGAGGCGAACACTATCCCGGCGGTATTTTCTTGGCGCTACCGGCGCGGCCCTTCCGGCAGGCAGGGCCGCGGCCCGCTATGCGCCGAACGACACCATCCACCTGGCGCTCGTGGGCTGCGGCGCCCGCGGCCGCACCCTCCTGATCCCGCGCTTTCAGAAACTCCCCGGCGTGCGCTTCACGGCGGTCTGCGACGTAAATGCGAAGCACCTCGCCCAAGGACGCGAACTCGCCGGTGGCAGCCGCGTGGCGGCGTACCACGACTACCATCGCCTGCTCGAAGATAAGAACGTCGATGCCGTCATCATCGCCACCAACCAGCAGTGGCACGTCCTGACCATGGTGGCGGCCTGCCAGGCAGGCAAGGACGTGTATCTTGAAAAACCGCTGGGCAACTCCGCGGGTGAAGGCCCCGTGGCCATCCAGGCGGCGCGCAAGTATGGCCGCATTGTGCAGGTGGGGACGCAGCAGCGCAGCCAGCAGCACTATCGGCAGGCCGTGGAACTGATCCGGAGCGGCAGACTCGGGGAGATTTCCGAAGTAAAGGTCTGGGATTACGAGAACCAGTCCCCGGGGCCCGGCTCGCCGCCCGACTGCGACCCGCCCCCGGAACTGGACTGGGACTTTTACGTCGGCCCTTCGCCCTACCGCGCCTACAATCCGAACATCTACTACAACTACGGCTACGACTGGTTCAAGGTCAGCGGCGCGGGCCACCAGGTGGCCTGGGGCGTTCATCACTTTGACATCGTGCTATGGGCCATGGGGGTGAACTGGCCCGACACGGTCTACGCCACCGGCGGCAACTTCGCCTTCGAAAGCAACCACGACTACCCCAACACCTTTTCCGCCACCCTTACCTTCGGTCCGGGGCCTGTGGCCAGGCGCGGCTTCGTCATGCAGTACACCATGCGCACCGGATGCCGCCGCGAAATGCGCTCCCACGGCAAGCTCTTCATCGGAACGGAAGCTTCCATGCTCCTGGACCGCACCGGTTACTCCATCGTGCGGGAGGGCAGGCGAGGCGCGAAGCCCGCGGCCGCCGGCAACCTGGTGAACGCCGAAGAGACCACCCCTGCCACGGACGACCACCTCTACCATTTCGAGCTGTTCCTGGAAAACATCCGCCGTCGCCGGCCGCCCGAGGCGAACGTGGAAACCTGCCACTACGCCACGGCGGTGGGCCACCTCATGAACCTATCCTGGGAAGCGGGGCGCAGCATCCGCTGGGACGGCCGCACGAATTCCGTCATCGGCGATCCGGCGGCCAACGAGCTGGTGACGCGGCCCTACCGCGCCCCGTGGAAACTGAGCGCCTGATGGGGGCGGCTCATTCGGTAAGGTCGTAGTTCGTCCGCAGGGCCTCCCGCGCCGCCTCCAGAGCGTTCACTGGTACCCTGTAAGTCGACAGCAGGGAGTCCAGCTTGGCGATCTCTCCGGGATAGGAGTCCCCGGCATAGGTCTTGCTGGTGCGGTACTGGCGGAACTGCGGAGCGGCCTCGTCCAGCAACGTCCGCAGTTCCTGCAGCGCGCGCTGCCGGCTGGTCAATTGCGTGATGAGTTCGCTGCGCACGCCCTGCAAGTATTCCTTGGTGAGCCGTTCGTCGCCGACCGCCTGCCGGATAACGCCCAACTGCGCGCTGGCCTCGGCGGCAGTTTTCGCCAGCGCGTCCGCTACGGCGGCATTTCGGTCGAGTTCGTCCCCCTTGCCCGCTCCGTTGGCCGCGATGAGAGCGCACCAGGCACGTGCGTTGTCCACCAGCTCTCTCTCCATCGAGTGCGCCTTTTCGTAGACGGCTTCCTGGCCGGCCAGCACTTGGCTCAGCCGAACCGCCTCGGCGCGCTCTTCCCTGCCGCAGCCCACAAGCAACATCAGGGCCGCCATCACCATAATTGCTGTTCTCGACATGTCCTCTCCGCGAGGTTCAAGTATAACGCCCCTGGGGCCGGAGCGCCTACTCCCCGGCGGGCGGCCGGAGCGCCGTTCCCGGCGGGTGGCGGGGGACGGGGGCCGGAGCGCCTACTCCCCGGCAGGCGGCCGGAGCGCCGTTCCCGGCGGGT
>JAWLGN010000138.1:0-14301 GCA_041685075.1 Bryobacteraceae bacterium | reverse complement strand
TGCGCCTCGGGGATGGCGGCGCTCCACACCGCCATGCTGGCGGCGCTGGCCGACCGGCGGCGCTCGATCGTAGCGGCCGGCGCGCTCTACGGCGCCACCATCAAGCTGCTGCTGAACGTGTTGGAGCCTTCCGGCGTGGCGGTGCGGCTGGCCGATATGTGCGACCTGGCGGCCTTCCGCCAGGCCATCGCGGAGGCGCGGCCGGGCTGCGTGCTGATCGAAACGGTCTCGAACCCATTGCTGCGGGTGGCCGAGGTGGACCGTATCGCCGAAGCGGCACACGAAGCCGGAGCGGCGCTGGTGGTGGACAATACCTTCGCCACCCCGATGATTCTGCGGCCACTCGAGCTGGGCGCGGACTACGTGGTCCACAGCGCCACGAAATTTCTGGCGGGGCACGGCGACGTGCTGGGCGGGGTGATCGTAACGGGCAAGGAGAATCACGAGCCGCTGGCCGCGTTGATGCGCACCATCGGGCCGGCGCTGGGGCCATTCGAGGCCTACCTGACCATGCGGGGCATCAAGACCCTGGCGCTGCGGGTGGAGCGGCAGTGCGCCAACGCCTGCCGCGTGGCTGCCTGGCTGGCGGAGCACCCGCGCGTGGCGAAGGTACACTTCCCCGGGGACCCGGCGCATCCGGACGCCGCCACGGTGCGGCGCCTGTTTCCTTCCGGGCTGTACGGCTCGATGATCGCTTTCGAAATCCGGGACGGCGGCCGCGAGGAAGTCTTCCGCTTCATGAACGCGCTGCGGCTGGTGGTGCGCGCCACCTCCCTCGGCGATGTTCACACCATGGCGCTCTACCCGGTGATGAGTTCGCACCGCGACGTGGCGCCCAAGCAGCGCGCGCGCCTGGGTATCGGGGAGAACCTGGTGCGGCTGTCCGTGGGGATCGAGGCGGCGGAGGACATCATCGCCGATCTCGAAGCGGCGCTGGCGGCATAGCGCGGGGTAACAGCGTCCGAGGGCGCTTCACGAAAAAAGGGAACCGCATCGGAGCGGCCCGGAGACCTGCGTGGACCGCTCCGATGCGGTTTGCCCCGTCGGGCGGGGATCCTGCCTCGGCTCGTCCGGTTCGGCGCGGCGGGGACCGCGTCCAATCGTCTTCCCACGCCGCGCCGGCCGTACGGTTGCCGCAACCTTGGATCCCCGGAGAGACCCTCAGGAAGCCAGTACAAAAAAAACCCCTCTGATGCAACCAACAAGAGAAAAACATGAGCACTGGTAAAACTCAACACCGGCTCCCGCAAGCACGCTGTCGTTGCGGCCCATGTTCTTCTTCCTGCCTGTTGCAGCAGAGGGCAGGTTGGAAGGTTACTTCGCCAATTCACCACCGAAAATAGCAATCCAGTGTCCAACTGTCAACGCTTCTAAATTGCGTAACAGCAACATTTCCAAGCAGCGGTGGACGAAAGAAATGTGGCCGGGTGGGCGGCTAGTGTGTCGCTATGACACAATCAGGAAGAAATGCCATTGATCCGCGTCCTCGCGCTGGCGCTGGCGGCGTTCGTGCCGGCCGGCGCGGCGGAGGACTACCAGGTCTACACCGAGCACCCCCGCATTCTGCTGGGACGCTCCCGCCTGCGGCTGCTCAAGCGGGACCGCGAACGGTCTGCGCCGCGCTGGCAGCAGTTCGAGGCGTTGATCGAGGGCCAGGCGCGGATGCCGGAGGGGCCGCTCGCCGACGCCCTGTACTACCGGGTGGCGGAGAATCGCGAGGCCGGGCAGCGCGCCGTCCGGTGGGCGCTGGGGAAGGGTCCGAACGATTTGCGCCACATGGCGCTGGTCTTCGATTGGTGCCAGGACCTGCTGAACGAGGCCGAGCGGCGAGCGCTGGCCGGCAGGCTGCGCGACGGACTGGAGCACGCGGCCAAAGACGCCGGGCTGCCGGCGGTGCGGGCGCGCGTGCTGGCCGCCGTGGCGGTGGCGGGGCACGATCCGGACCCCTCGGCCGGAGCGCTCGCGCGCATCATCGAGGACTGGTGGCAGGGCCGCATCGTCCCGGAACTCAAGAGCGGCCGCGACCCGCTGCCGGCCGCGCATTACTATTCCCTGCTGGAAGTTTTGCACGTCATTCGGGACAATCTGAACATCGACCTGCGCCGCGATGCGCCGGAGTATTTCGAGGAGATCGCCGCGCGGCGGCTGCTGGGTTACTATCCCGCCTCCTACCCGGCCGGAGAGAACGACTACCGCATCCCCGCCGGCCCCCTCCGGGGAGAGCCGGACCTGGTGGAGGCGGCGCTGGCGCGCGCCACCGATCTCGCCATCGTGGCCTACGACCTGAATTCGCCCGGCGGCCAGTTGCTGCAGGGCTGGCTCATGAACGACCGCTTCCAGATGTGCGGTCCCTTCGGGGCTCCCTACGAGCTGATCTGGGCCAATCCCTACCAGCCGGGCCTGAGCTACTATCACGCGCCCCTGGTTTTCCACGACAGCAAGTACGGGCGGCTGTTCGTGCGCTCCAGTTGGGAGGAGGACGCCGCTTGGCTGGGGACCGTCGAGGGCCGGGTGCAGACCTTCCGGGAGGGCCGCCGCGGCGTGCTCGAGGTGAAGCCGGGGACTGCGCCGGTTTCGCTGACCGAGGCGCTGGTCTTTATCGCCGGTCCGGAGCTGCGCTTCAAGGCGCGGCTGCAGGCCGAGGAGCAGGTTTTCGTGCTGGGGTTGAAGCCGCGCTGCCGCTACCAGGTGGAGGTCGACGACCAGGAGATGGTGGAAGCGGCGGCCGATCCCGGAGGTATTCTCGAAGTGGAACTGCCGCCCCACGCAGCCACCGCATTCCGGCTGCGCGAGGCGCCGTCCTATAGTGGGAGATGAAATGCGGATAACGGTACTGTTGCTGGCCGCGTTGTCGCTGGCGGCCCAGCCGGTGGTGACGGTGCGGCCCACCGAAATCGACGATGTGCTGGTGAACCCCGGCATCGGGTTCATGACCTTCCAGCGGTTCAACGGCGACCAGTTGAACCAGGGGTTGCGCTGGACCGAGGGCTACCCCATCGAATACCAGGAGTTCAAGGGCAGTTTGGAAAACCCCAATCACCCGCCGACTTCGATCGCCTACTTCCGGATCTACTGGAAGTTCGTCGAACCGGAGGAAGGCAAATACAACTGGGAGATGCTCGACCGCGCGCTGGCCACGGCGCACTCGCGGAAGCAGACCCTCATGCTGCGCATCGCGCCCTACGGCACCCGGGGCGACAACGACGTGCCGGACTGGTACCGCGCCATGGTGGGGGACGAATCCGCCAGGAAGAAGATGATCGAGAAGTGGCGCACGGACCCCGAAGATCCGCGCTACCCGCGCTACTTCGGCCGCATGATCCGGGCGGTGGCGGCGCGCTACGACGGGCACCCGGACCTGGAGAGCGTGGATCTGGCCATCGTGGGCGCCTGGGGTGAAGGCGCCGGGTCGGCCGATCTCACCGAGCCGACGCGGCGCGCCCTGGTGGATGCGTACGTCGAGGGCTTCCGCAAGACTCCCCTGGTCATGCTGCTGACCGATGAGAAGAGCAATGGGTATGCGCTCTCCCGCGCCGACGTGGGCTGGCGCGTGGACTGCCTGGGCGACGTGGGCGGCTTCGGCAATGGCCAGTGGTCCCACATGTACGACTACTACCCGCAGGCGATTATCAACTTCGGGATGCGGGACGCCTGGAAGAAAGCGCCGGTGAGCCTGGAGGTCTGCTGGGTGATGCAGCACTGGAAGAACAAGGGCTGGGATGTGGACTACATGATCGACCAGTCGCTGAAGTGGCACATCTCCTCGTTCAACGGCAAGTCGTCGGCGGTGCCGGAGGAGTGGAAGCCCAACGTGGAGCGCTGGCTGAAGCGCATGGGCTATCGCTTCGTGCTGCGGAAGTTCACCTACCCGTCGCGGGTGGCGCCGCATGGCAGGCTGGCTTATACGAGCTGGTGGGAGAACAACGGCGTGGCGCCGTGCTACCGCCAGTGGCCGCTGGCGATCCGGCTGAAGAACGCCTCCCGCACCGAGATCTTCCCCACCGATGCCGATATCCGGGAGTGGCTGCCGGGCGACAACCTGCACGACGGCGCGGTGTTTCTCCCGGCGGACATGCCGGCGGGCGAATACGAGGTCGCGCTGGCGCTGGTGGACCCGCGGACGCGCGAGCCCAAGGTGAAGCTGGCCATCGCCGGCGTAGCCGAAGACGGCTGGTACCCCATGGGCAAGATCCAGGTGGGGCGGTAGCGGCGCTACTCGTGACGTAGAACGGCGAGCGGATCCAGCCTGGCGGCGGCCATCGCGGGAATCAGGGCGGCGGCCGCCGCAGCCGCCAGCATGACGGCGCTTCCGCCCAACAGCGCCGGCGCGTACCACGGGGCAACGCCGAAGAGTGTGGATGCGAGCGCACGTGTGGCCGCGAGCGAGCACGGCAAGCCGGCGGCGATCCCGATGGCGGCGGTGGCCAGAGCGTGCCGCACCACTGCCATGGCGGCATCGGTGGTGCGGGCGCCCACCGCCATACGGATGCCGATCTCGCGCTTCCGCAGGCTCACGCCGTAGGCGGTGACGCCGTAAAATCCCACCACCGAAAGCGCCAACCCCAGCAGAGCCAGCGAGGCCACCAACATCGCCGGCGCCCGGTGGCGATGGGCCTTATCGCGGATCAGCGAATCCATGGTGGACACCTCGGCGCGCTTGAACGCCGGCCGCAGTTCCGCCAGCGCCGCGCGGATGGCGGGGGCGCGCGCGGACGGCTCGTCCCGGGTTTCCACCAGCAGGGTGTGTTCGCCGAAGGGATTCTGCCACCAGGATGTGTAGAAGTAAGGCTCCGGCAGTTCGCCGATGGTGTTGATGGGCGCATCGGCGACTATCCCCACCACCAGGTAGTCCGGTCCATCCGGCGCGGCCCGCAGGTGGCGGCCGATGGGGTCGGCCTCCGGCCAGTAGCGCTGGGCCAAAGCGGCGCTGATCACCGCTACCGGCTGGGCAGGATCCGTGTCGGCATCGGTGAAGAGACGTCCCCGGAGCAGCGGGATTCCGAGAATGCCGAAGTAGCGCCCATCCACAGAGTTGAACTTCACCCTCACGGGGCTGGCGGCCGCGGGGAACTCCGGGTGCCCGGGCAGCGTGAGGGACATGGCCATGCCGCCGCCGCTTCCGCTCAACGGCGCCCGGAATGCGACGGCCACGTCACGAACGCCCGGCAGCGCGGCGAGGCGCTCCAGGGTGGGGCGTTCGAGGGACGCCGGGCCCCGCCCCTTCCAGACCGCCAGCACGTTCTTGCGGCCGATGCCGATGTCGCCGAAGCGGGCGTTCCAGAAGCTGCGTGCCAGCACCCCGGCAGTGACGAGCAGCACCAGCGAAAGCGCCAGTTGCGAAATGGCAAGGCAGCGGCGCACAGGGAAGCGGCGGCTGCGTGCGCCCGCGGAATTCCGCAGCGCGGGGACAAGATCGGTGCGGGAACCCGAAAGCGCCGGCGCCAGCCCGAAGAACAAGGCCGTCCCGAGCGCCGCCGCGACGGTGCCCCAGAAGACCGCGGGATCCAAACCCAGCGCGACCGCGGAGCGATACTCGGGCGCCAACCCGATCAGCGCCGGCAGCGCGGCGATCAGCCATTGGCCGAGGACCAGGCCCGCGGCCGTTCCAGCCACCCCGATGACGAGGCTTTCGAGCAGGAGTTGGCGGACCAGGCGCCCGCGTGTGGCCCCCAGGGCCGCACGGGTGGCGATCTCCCTGCGCCGCCCTTCCACGCCGGCAAGCAGCAGGTTGGAGACGTTTACGCAGGAAATCGCCACCACCAGCACCACCATCAGCAGCAGGGCCCAGCCGGTCCTACCGGCGATGTGCAGCCGCCAGTTGAGGTCCGTCATGGCTACCAGGCGCCGGCGCGCGTTGCTTTGGGGGCGGCTTTGGGCCAGGCGGCCGGTGATGGTCTCGAGTTCCGCGTGGAGTTGCCGCATTTCCGCCTTGGGGCGCAGTCTCCCGATAACGTCAAAAAAAGCGTTCTCCCAGTCTTCGAACTCGCGCCAATCGCCACCGCTGAGGGCGGCGAAGGTAGCGGGGGGGATCCACATGTGCTGGTCGCCGGTGGCGGCAAGGTCGCGGAATTCCGGCGGCAGAATCCCGGCGACCCGGACGTTTTGG
This sequence comes from Bryobacteraceae bacterium, assembly GCA_041685075.1. GTDB lineage: Bacteria > Acidobacteriota > Terriglobia > Bryobacterales > Bryobacteraceae > JAMCRM01. Next base: position 8,195 of record JAWLGN010000138.1, on the reverse strand, counting down.
GGGGAGCCGCGCGACAGCCGGATGGCGCGGCCCACGATACCCGGATCGCCGCCGAACAGGCGCTGCCACGCGCCGTGACCGAGGACCACCACGAGGTCGTCGTCCTCGCCTGGACCGAACAGGCGGCCGAGGGCCGGCCGGACTTCGAGCGCCTGGAAGAAGTCCTGCGAGACGAGTTGGATGTTGACATCCTGGGTTTCACCGGCGGCTGTCCAGAGCGCTCCGCGCCGCTGCGCCACGGCCAGCGAAGCCAGCGCCCGGCTCTCGCCGCGGACGGCGCGGTACTCGGGGTAGGAGAGGCCGCCGTAGGCTTGCTGCCCGGTGGCTCCGAAGATGCGCACGAGTTCGCCGCTCCTCGGGACCGCCAGCGGGCGCATGTAGAAGCCCTGCAGGTAACCGAAGATGGCAGCCGTCGCGCCGGCCCCCAGAGCCAGGGACAGCGCCGCTACCAGGGCGATGGCCGGCCGGCGCCGGAGTTGCCGGAGGGCGGACCGAAAATCGTCGAGCATCTGAGAAGCATCAGCACGCGCGGTGCCGCTGCTATCCCGTTGATGGCCGGACGGTGTTCAGATCCGCCTGTCCGAAAATGGGACACGGGTGCCCGGAGTCGGAACCCGGGCCGCCCGGTCGATAGGACGCGTCGCCGGAAGCCGCCTGAGAGCGGCCGCTAGTGATCGGTCTGGGCCCAGGCGATGACGCCGGGCAGGAAGGCCGCGGCCATGTCCGGGTGGCAGGGCAGAATCCGGATGGTGAAGCCGTACTGCCCGGCGGTCGAAGCGGCGCGCGCGGTGCCCTCGAAGCGGTAGATGCCGTCTTCCTCCGGACGCACGCTCTGCATGTGGGTGGCCAGGCATTGCGCCAGGTTGCCGCGTGAGTCCACCGGCCCGATACAGATCTCGACGCAGACATCTTCGGGCGTCAGGGCTCCCAGGTGCACGCGCGCGCCCACGGTGAAGGCCTCCTGCACCTTCAGTTCGCCGATGCCGGCGCTTTCGACCGAGGTGACGCGCACCTGCGGCCAGGCGGCCCGCACGCGCCCGATCCAGGCGGCCAGGGCGCGGGCGCGCGCGCCGTTGTCGGCCCCCAGGTCCCGGTGGCGCAGGTGGGCCATGAAGTAGAAGCGCTCGGTGTATTCCCGCACCATGCGGTGGGTGTTGAAGCGGGTGCAGAGCACCGAAAGCGACGCCTTCATGCGGGCGATCCAGCGGCGCGGCAGGTGGTCGGGGCCGCGGCTGTAGAAGGCCGGCACCACCTCTTCCTCCAGCAGGTGGTAAAGTGCCTGGGCCTCCACGCGGTCCTGGTGTTCGCGGTCGCCGTAGCTCTCGCCGCGCCCGATGGGCCAGCCGATGAGGTTGGATTCGGATTCGTTCCAGGCCTCGTCCCACCAGCCGTCGAGCGTGCTGAAGTTCAGGGCGCCGTTGGCGGCGGCCTTCATCCCGCTGGTGCCGCTGGCTTCCATGGGGCGCAGCGGCGTATTCAGCCAGACATCGCAGCCCTGCACCAGGTAGCGGCTGACCGCCATATCGTAGTCTTCCAGGAAGACGATGCGGCGGCGGAACTCGGGGCGCCGGGCGAGGTCGAGGACCTGGCGGATGAGTTCCTTGCCGGGGTTGTCGCGAGGGTGAGCCTTGCCGGCGAAGATCACCTGCACGGGGCGCTCGGGGTGGTTGAGGATGCGGGCCAGGCGGTCTGGATCGCTCAGCAGCAGGGTGGCGCGCTTGTAAGTGGCGAAGCGGCGGGCGAAACCGATGGTGAGGGCGTCGGGATCGAGCACCTCCTCGGCCGCCTCGATGGCCGACACCGGGGCGCCGCGGCGCTCCAGTTGCGCCTTGAGCCGCCGGCGCGCGAAGCCCACCAGGCGCTCGCGCCGCCGCTCGTGGGTGCGCCACAGCTCTTCGGCGGGGATGCCTTCGGCGCGCTTCCACAAATCCCCGTTGCCGGGTTCATCGCGCCAGTGGGGTCCCAGGTAGCGGTCGTAGAGCTGGTTCATCTCGTAGGAGATCCAGGAGCGGAAGTGCACCCCGTTGGTGACGTGGCCCACCGGGATCTCGTCCACCGGCAGTCCCGGCCAGATGTCCTTCCACATGCGGCGCGACACCTGGCCGTGCAGCCGGCTCACGCCATTGCTGAAGGCCGCCATGCGCAGCGCCAGAACGGTCATGCAGAAGGGTTCGCTGTCGTTTTCCGGGTGGGTGCGCCCGAGCCCCAGGAACTCTGCGCGGCTCAGGTTGAGCGAATGCGCGTACTCGGAGAAGTAGCGGTCCATCAGTTCCGGAGGGAAGTAATCGTGGCCCGCGGCCACGGGGGTATGGGTGGTGAAGACCAGCCCGGAGGAGGCCAGTTCGCGCGCTTCGGCGAAGGAGAAGTGGCACTGCTCCATGAGGCGCCGGGTGCGTTCCAGCGCGAGGAAGGCCGAGTGGCCTTCGTTCATGTGGCAGACGGTGGGGTGAATGCCCATGGCCTCCAGCGCGCGCCAGCCCCCGATGCCCAGCAGGATCTCCTGCTTGATGCGCATCTCCAGGTCGCCGCCGTAAAGCTGGTCTGTTATGTCGCGGTCGTCGGAGCGGTTATCGGGGATGTTGGTATCGAGCAGATAGAGCGAGACGTTGCCTACCTGTACCCGCCAGACGCGTGCCGTGACGGGCCGGCCGGGGAGCTGCACCGTCACACAGAGCGATTCGCCGTTCTGTTCCACCGGTTCGATGGGGAGATTGAGGAAGTCGTTGTCCTCGTAGATCTCCTGCTGCCAGCCGGACTGGTCGAGATACTGCTGGAAGTAGCCCTGCTGGTAGAGCAGCCCCACGCCCACCAGCGGAACACCCAAATCGCTGGCGGACTTGAGATGATCGCCGGAGAGCACCCCCAGGCCGCCGGCGAAGATGGAGAGGCACTCGGTGATGCCGAACTCGGCCGAGAAGTAGGCCACCAGCAGGCCGCGCGTATCGGGATAGGTGCGTTCGAACCAGCTTGTCTGGCCGCTGGGGAAGCGCTCGAAGCCGGTCGAGACGCGTTCCAGGTGTGCCAGGAAGGAGTCGTCGCGGGCGGCGGCCTCCAGGCGTGCCTGGCTGATACTGCCGAGCATGCGCACGGGATTGTGCCCGGAGGTTTCCCAGAGCTGGCTGTCCAGGCGGCGAAACAGTTCGATGGCGTCGTGATCCCAGGCCCAACGGACGTTGTAGGCCACATCGCGCAGGCGCGTTACCGGCGCCGGTAGTGCGGGGAGCACCCGAAAGGTTTGGAGTGGTCGCATCAGATCTTATGATGTACCGGCGGCCCTGGAGACCGGGCCGGCGGTGGCGCGTTGCCACTGGTCCCTCCAGGCCAGCCATGCCAGGCTGACCACGCGGACCAGTTCGGAATGATGGAACGGTTTCTCGAGCACGTCGTAGCCGCCCGCATCGATGACCTCGGCCCACAGGCGGTCGTCGGCAAGCCGGGAGGCCACGATGAGCAGCGGTGGGTGGGGCAGGGCGGCGGTTGCGCGCAACACGTCTTTCCAACCGCCGTCCGGCAGCGTGCAATCGCAGAGCACCACGGGCACCAGGCAGCGTTCGAGCCTGGAAAGCGCTTCGGCGCAGCTTCCGGCTTCCAGCAGAACCCACCGGGTGTGCCGGAAGACGTCGGTCAACGATTGCTGGTCCGTTTTCGAGCCGCTGATCGAAAGCACGGTGACAACCTTCCCGGGCCGCAGGTTGCCGCCCGCCGGAGTGGACACGGGTAGCCTCCTTATCTGGCGGATCCGCCGTACCTACCGTGCAAGTCTACAGTGCCCGCGCGGGCCATTGCAAGGGGCCGGAGAGCCGGCGGACTGCGCCACCGTCTCCGGCGGCGCAGATGTTGGACTGCTGCGGGGGCCTGCGGGAAACCAAGATGTGTCCGGCCCGTTCACATCCCGTTGAAGCAGCAGCTTCGTGGCGGGGCGGGCGCTTCGTACCAGGCCCCGGGCGGCTGATGGGCCCTGGCCTGCCTCCGATCATACGAAGAGCACCCGTCCCGCGTACATCATGCGGCTTCGGTCCCGCGATTGTAAAGGCGCTCGCCGATACGTTTGGTTAGGATCGGCACAAGCTCCATTAACGCGGGCGCCTTTGAGGCTTCACCTGCTTGAAGCCGGCGGGAACCTCGAACTTGGAGGCGTCCACGGGGGCGGAGGAGAAGTTGGTGGTCTCGGTCACCATCTCCAGCAGGGCGCCGGAAGCGGAATCCTGCCCGCCGGAGGGCTGGGCGGCCTGCTGCTGCTGCGGCTGCGGCTCCGGCTCTTCCTGCTTCTTGCGGCGGCCGAACCTGCCGAAGCCGCCCAGGCGCCCGCCGAGCGCGCGTCCGATGGAGGGCCGCTCTTCCTCGGCCTGCTGCTGGGGCTGCTGCGCGGGAGCCTGCTGCCCGCCGGCGCCCGCCTGGGCCCCTTCCGCGCCGCCTTCCGCGCCCATCCGGATATTCTGCAGCACCGGGATGCCGTTCAGCTTGGAGCCTTCCTTGTACAATTCGCTGAGGGCCTTGGAGGCTTCCGGACCGGCCATGGCGGTGAGGCCGCCGGTGGGGGTCCAGGCCATCTTCTGCGCCATCCGCGAGTAGAATTGGGTGATTTCCTCGTAGCCCGCCACCTTGGGCGCCAGCCACATGTCCGCCGTTACCACCATGCCGCCGCTCTTGCCGGATTCGGCGTCCTTGCCCTCCATCACCATCTTCACGATCATCTGGCGGGTGTCCATGCCGTTGATCTGGCGCGTCTGGCCGGTATCTTGCACATCGATCTTGAAGGTTGCGCCGGAGGCGTCCTTGGACTTCGCCTTCTGGGCCAGCTCTTCCATCATCTGGGCCATTTCGGCGAAGGTCATGACGGAGTACTGCTTTCTCTGGTAGTTGATCTCGGTGATGGTCTCTTTGGACAGGTCGATGACCGAGGCGGTCTGCCCGGTAATCGTCACCATGCGGTCGCCCTTGACCGCGATGGTGCTGCGCATGGGCTCGCGGGCGGTCTTCGAAAAGACGCCCGCCACTTTCATCATGCCCGCCATCACTCCACCGGTGATTTTGGAGCTTTGTTCGTAGCTGAAATCCGCCTGCAGGAGGGCGGCAGGCAACACCATGAGCGCACTACAGGTAATGAACCGACGGATCATAGAAGTACTCTCCCGAAGGCTTTATCGTAAGCCAGATGCACGCGCGTTACAATAGGCCGGTCGGGAGACCGTTTTGTGAAGGACGTCGTGATTCGGCCCACCATGAGGTACATCCGGATGGGGTACACCGCGGTTTTTGTGCTGGTGGCCCTGGCGCTGGCGCTGGCGAGCAACGTGCCTGAGGTGCCGTTGTGGATTGCCGGGGCGCTGGCGTGGCTGCTGGTGTTGCCGGCGTACCGGCAACTCCGAAGGCGGTTCACCCGGCTGGTCCTGACCCGGGACAAGCTGCGCTACGAGGAAGGGCTGCTGGGCCGCAAGGTGCGTACCTTCCAGCTTGCCAAGGTGCAGGACGTGCGGGTGGAGCAGGGGTTCTGGCAGCGGCTTCTCCAGATCGGGGATCTCTCGATCGGGACGGCGGCGGAGACCGGGCCCCTGGTGATCCGCAACATCGACTATCCACAGGAGATAGCGGATTTGATCACGGAAACTTCCGAACGGCCCTCGGGGCGGGGGTCCGGACGTTGAAGGGGAAGCTGGCGGGGCGCACGGCGCTGGTGACGGGCGCGGGCAGGGGATTGGGCAAGGCCATCGCGCTGGCGCTGGCCGCCGAAGGAGCGCCCACGGCCCTGGTCGCCCGGACGCGCGAGGAAGTGGAGGCGCTGGCCCGCGAGATAACCGCCGGAGGCGGCCGGGCGTGCGCCTTTTCCGCCGATGTGCGGTGCGAAGAGGACGTGCGGCGCCTGGAGCGCGAGGTTCCCGCGGCGCTGGGGCCCGTCCAGATCCTGGTGAACAACGCCGGCACCAACCTGCGGAAGCCCATCACGGAGTTCACCCTCGAGGAGTGGCGCGGGGTGGTCGATACCAGCCTGACGGCGGCATTCCTGATGTGCCGCTCCTTCGTCCCGCAGATGCGGCAGGCGGGTTACGGCCGGGTGATCAACCTGACCTCGACCATGGCGCACGTCTCGCTGCCGCATCGCACGGCCTACTCGTCGGCCAAGACCGCGCTGCTCGGCTTCACCCGCTCGCTGGCGCTGGAACTGGCGCCGGAGGGCATCACGGTGAACGGCATCAGCCCGGGGCCCTTCGCCACCGAGATGAACCGGCCGCTCTACGAGGACCCGGAGGTGAACCGCGAGTTCATCTCCCGCGTTCCGCTGGGGCGCTGGGGCAAGGTGGAAGAGGTGGGCAGCCTGGCCGCCTACCTGTGCTCGGAAGAGGCCGCCTTCATCACCGGCACCGACGTCTTGATCGACGGCGGCTGGTGCGCCGTATAGGCCGACGGCGAAGCCCACTCCACCCGCTGCTATAGTGGGTAGCTGTGATTTCCAACGGAGTGCTGGCGGCCCTGTCGTTGCTTCCGATTGCGGCCGTGGCGGTCTTTCTGGTGGGCCTGCGCTGGCCGGCGAGCCGGGCCATGCCGATCTCCTACGCGGTGGCGGCGGCGCTGGCGCTTTGGGTATGGGGCGTTCAGCCGGTCCAGGTGGCGGCGGCTTCGATCAATGGGCTGGTGGTGGCCGCGTCCCTGCTGTACATCATCTTCGGCTCCATCCTGCTGCTGAACACGCTCCAGGAGAGCGGCGCGCTGCGGGTCATCCGCCAGAGCTTTACCGATGTCACGCCGGACCGGCGCATTCAGGTCATCATTATTGCCTGGCTGTTCGGCTCCTTTATGGAAGGGGCTTCGGGCTTCGGCACGCCGGCGGCGGTGGCGGTGCCGCTGCTGGTGGGGCTGGGGTTCCCCGGCATGGCGGCGGTGATGGCCGGGATGATTATCCAGAGCACACCCGTGTCGTTCGGCGCCGCCGGAACTCCCATCCTGGTGGGGGTGCACGGCGGATTGGGCACCGACCCCGTGGTGCGGGAGTTCGCCGCCTCTCTGGGCTATGGCGAGTGGCACCTGTTCCTGGCCCACATCGGCCGGCGGGTGGCCGTGCTGCACGGCATCACCGGCACCCTGATGCCGCTGTTTGTGGTTTCGCTGATGACCCGTTTCTTCGGCCCCAACCGCTCCTTCGCGGAAGGCTTGCGGGTGTGGCGCTTCGCGCTGTTTTCGGCCTTCGCCTTCACGGTGCCGTACGTGCTGCTGGCGTTTTTGCTGGGGCCGGAGTTCCCCACGTTAGCGGGATCGCTGGTGGGGCTGGCGATCGTGGTAACGGCGGCGAAGAAGGGCTTCCTCATGCCGCCGCGCGAGGAGTGCTGGGATTTTGCACCCGCCGACCGGTGGGATAAAGAGTGGACCGGCAGCATCGAGATCCGCGACGTGGGCCGCCAGGGCGGGAAATTGAGCCTGGCGCTGGCGTGGTCGCCCTACGTGCTGGTGAGCGTGCTGCTGGTGTTGACGCGGGTGCGAATCTTTCCCTTCGGCGAGTGGCTGCGGGCGTGGACCCTCCGGTTTCCCAACATCCTGGGGACCGGCATCAGCGCCAGCCTGGAGCCGCTCTACCTGCCGGGCACCGTGTTCATTGTGGCGGCGGCCTCCACCCTGCTGCTGCACCGTATGCGCCCCGCCGCCTTCGGCCGCGCGGTGGCCTCGTCGGGGCGCGTGATGGTGGGGGCTTCCTCGGCGCTGGTCTTCACGGTCCCCATGGTGCAGGTGTTCATCAACAGCGGGGGAGGCAGCGCCGGCTTCGAGCGTATGCCCATCGTGCTGGCCGAGGGCGTGGCGGGGCTGGCCGGTGCGGCGTGGCCCCTTTTTGCGCCGCTGATCGGCGGCCTGGGCGCGTTTGTGGCCGGCAGCAACACGGTGAGCAACATGATGTTCTCGCTCTTCCAGTTCGGCGTGGGGCAGCGCATCGCGGTGGACCCCACCTGGGTGGTGGCGCTGCAGGCGGTGGGCGGCGCGGCGGGCAACATCATCTGCGTGCACAACGTAGTGGCGGCTTCGGCGGTGGTGGGGCTGATCGGCCGGGAAGGCGCCGTGATCCGCAAGGTGCTGGCGCCGTTCGCCTACTACGCGCTGCTGCCGGGCGCGGTGGGGTACTCGGTGGTGTGGTACGGGCGCGCGGGCTTCTGGAATGCCGGGACCGTGATTGCCCTGGCGGTGGCGGCGGCGGCGGTGGTGACGATCGCCGG
>JAWLGN010000137.1:0-14463 GCA_041685075.1 Bryobacteraceae bacterium | reverse complement strand
CAGCCCGCTACCGGCACCTTCGGCAACTCCGGCGTGGGCGTGGTCCGCGGACCCGGTCTCAAGAACTTCTCGCTCTCCATCCAGAAGTACTTCCCGCTCACCGAGAAGTACCGTCTCGAGTTCCGCGGTGAGATGTACAACCTGACCAATACCCCGATCTTCCAGGGACCGGTGCGCTCGGTGGCCTCCGCCACCTTCGGCGAACTGACCAGCGCGCAGGGCGAGCGCAACATCCAGCTCGGCCTGAAATTCTACTTTTAAACCCCCACCCTGACCCCGCGGGGCGGCGCACCCTGCCGCCCCGCTCTTTTCCTCCGCCGGAACGGCCTTACAGGACGAAGTGCTTTACCGCGTTCACCGTGGCGTGAACGGCCGCCGGCGAGAGCACGCTGCCGCTCGACTGGAACACCTTGCCGAATCCAAAACCCGCCACCGCCGCCAGCACCGCGTAGCGCCAGTTCGGGAAGCCGCCGTTGTTCAGGTGCGCCAGCCCGAAGATTGCGGCCGAAATGGCCAGCACCGCGTTGCCGAAACCGAAACGCAGCATCAGCAGGTTCTGGATGAGGGAGCGGAACAGAATCTCCTCCGGCAGCGCCGTGGCGGCGAATATCACGGCCCAGCGCGCCGCCATGGCGCCGGGACGCGGGTCCGGCGGCGCGTGCGGCGGTTCGAGAAACCCCACCCAGGCGCCCAGCCCGTACAACACCGGCGCCAGCAGCAGGAAGCCTACGGCGGGCGCCTCGAAATCGCGCCTCCCGCGCGGCAGGTTGTACTTCATTCCGGGCAGCGCCCGGAAGCCCGCGAACAGCACCAAAGCCAGCAGTATCGCCACCCCGTAGGCCACGCTATGGAGGAAACCCTGCGCCGCCCGCGGCACCAGCGAGGCCCCCGCGCCCAACTCCAGCGGAAGCCACAGTAGCGCCACGGCAACGAAATCGAATGCCGCCGGCCGCTCCTCCCGCGTCCCCGGACCCAGCGCCCAAACGCACGCCGCCGGAGCCAGCGTATAGGCCAGCATGGCGGCAAGCAGCGAGAAACCCGCGGCCCCCACCGCCGCCGCTGCACCCGCGAAGACCGCGGTCAGCGCCACCGGGGCCGCAAAAACCAGCGCCGGGCGCCGCTTCAACGCCCCGTGCAACCGGCGCTTGAGGCTGTCGGAGAGCAACGCCAGCACTGCCGCCAGCAATACCGCCAGAATGATTGCCCGCATGGGCCTCCACGAGGCGAAGGCGACCCCCTACCCGCAGGGTGCATCCGCCGCCCGGCACCTTGGCGAAACCCGCTACCGGCATACGGGGTGGAGCCGCCCACCTATGGTAGGATAAGAATCGAACCGCGACCCGACCGGAGAGGTGGCTGAGTGGTCGAAAGCAGCGGTTTGCTAAACCGTCGTAGGGGCTTAAACCTCTACCGGGGGTTCGAATCCCCCCCTCTCCGCCAGTCGATCCGCGGCGCCTCGCCCCGCAGCGTCTTCTACTGCTTCTGAATTACCCCGCAAGCTATCCGGCCGCCCGCATCGCCGGCGGGATCGGTCCGGTAATCGTCGGGCCCGGCGTGGATCACCACCGCGGTGCCGTCGCCGGAAAGCAGCGTCTCTCCGGAACCGGCAACCTTGACGCCTTCCACGAAAACCTCCGCGCGCGCCGTCCCGTCCGCCGCTACCACCAGGTTCGCCATGTCGCCTGCGTGGTGCCCCCCGGGGCTGTGAAAACCGTGATGCTTCTTGGCAGGGTTGTAGTGCCCCCCCGCGGAGGTGAAGTCGGGCGGCGTGCAGACGCCCCTCTCGTGGATGTGGAAAGCGCGTTCGCCGGGCGGCAGGCCCTTGGCATCCACCCGCACCAGCACTCCGCGCGGCGTGTCGGTGAGCACCACGGTGCCGACCTCGCGTCCTTTCGCGTCCCGGAGCGTGGCCTTCGCCGTTCCGCGCTCGGCTTGCCCAGCAGCCAAGGCGGCAAAGGCCGTCAATATCAGAGTTCCTCGGAATATGTAGCCAGACAGCATGGCCCCATTCTCCCGTGCCGCCGGGTATCGGCGTCAACCGCCCGGGCCCGGGCAGGGCCTCCCCGCCGCTCCGTAATGTCCGCGGGCGTACATCTTCTCACTCGGGGGCGCCGGCGGTCGCGAATTCTGCAGCCTCGCCGTAGCGTTCGCGCTCCTGCCGGAGGCGCGCCGCGTCCCAGCCCAACTCCGGCGCCATCCACTCCGCCACGCGCCCGGCCATCTCCGCCTGCTCGGGATGGTAGAAGTGCCAGGAGGTGCGGCGCAGCATGACGTCGTCCAGGTGGACGGCCCATTCCTCACGGCAGCAGCGGCGCACCACCTCGCGGGTCACCGGCGGGGGCAGAAGACCGCTCAATCCCGCGGCGGCCGCCTCCAGGGGCGCCTCGGCGGTGCGGGAGGCCGGCGGCCGCGGGCGCAGAAACTCGCCCAGCCGGTCCACCGCCTGTTCGGCCATCAACCGATAGGTGGTCAGCTTGCCCCCTGCCACGTCGATCCATCCCGGCGCCGCCACCCGAATCCTGTGGCTGCGCGAGATATCCGACGGCGCGCCCTCCCGCTCCCGCCCGGAAGCGATCAGCGGCCGCACCCCCGCCCAGGTGGCCACCAGGTCCCCCGGCTCGAGCCGCGCCCGCGGGAAGGCCTCGTTGACCACCCCGAGCACGTACTCCACGTCACACGCCTCGGTGCGAACGGCCGCCGGGTCGCCGCTGTAATCCGTATCGGTGGTGCCCAGAATCACGCGCTCGCCCCAAGGGATGGCGAACAGGATGCGGCGGCCTTCGCTCAACACCACCGCGTGAGAGACCGGGAGCTCCGCCTGCCGCACCACCAGGTGCACGCCCTTGGTCAGGCGCAGCCGCACGCGGCTGGGACCCAGGCCCTCGGCCCACGCTCCCGCCGCGTTCACCACCGTGCGGGCCTCGAACTCGCGCAAGCCGCCCGCAAGCTCGTCGCGCACCGCCACGCGCCAGCCGTCGCCGGCCCGTTCCGCCGCCACCAGCCGCGCGTAATTCATGACCGTAGCCCCGCACGCCGCCGCGGAACGCAGGGTGTCGATCACCAGCCGCGCGTCGTTGGTGAACCCGTCGAAGTACCGCACGCCGCCGCGCAACCCTTCCTCGCGCAGCCCGGGCACTTCGCCCAGCAACTCCGCCGCGCGGAGTGTGGAGGATCTCCCCAGGTTGCGGCCCCCGCACAGCAGGTCGTAGACCCGCACCCCGGCGGAGAGCTTCCACAATCCCCACGGCCCTCCCTTCCACACCGGGAAGACGAAGGAGAGGGGCCGGCACAAGTGCGGCGCCAGCCGGCTGAGCCGCATCTTCTCCAGGCTGGCCTCCCGCACCAGCCCCAGCCGCCCTTGCGCCAGGTAGCGCAACCCGCCGTGCAACAGGCGCGACGAGCGGCTGCTGGTGCCGGAGGCGAAATCCGACATCTCCACCAGCAGCGTGCGCAGGCCGCGCATGGCGGCGTCGCGCGCCACGCCCGCGCCCACAATGCCGCCGCCGATCACCAGTACGTCGAACTTCGTCCCCGAGACCGCGTCAAGCCGGCTCATTTCGGCTCCTTTCCAGCCACTCGCCGAACTCCCCCACGTGCCGCACCACCAGGTCCGGCGGCGGCGAGAGCGCGGCGGCATCTTCTTCCTTCGCCTCCCCGCTCAGCACCAGCACCGAGAAGACGCCCGCCCGCCGGGCCATCTCCATATCGGTATAGATGCGGTCCCCGGCCATGGCCACTTCGCCGGGCGCGAGGTGCAGCTCCCGGCAGATCTCCAGCAGCATTCCGGGGTCCGGCTTGCCAAGCACCACCGGGCGCCGGCCCGTGGCCGCCGACAGCGCCGCGCAGATCGAGCCGCAGTCCACCAGCACCGTGGCCTCGTCGGTGGGGCACACCAGGTCCGGATGCGTCGCCACGAACGGCAGCCCGCGGGAGATCCACCAGGCCGTCCGGCACAGCCGCTCGTAGGTCAGGGTGGTGTCGAAGCCCACGATCACCGCCTCCGGCCGCTCCCAGCTCACTTCGAAACCGGCCTGTTCGAACTCCCCGCACAGCGACGGCGTCCCCAGCACCGCCAGCGCCTTCGCACGGGGCAGCCGCTCCCGCACATAGCCGATGGCCGACTGCGCCGGGGTATAGATCTGCTCCCTGCGCGCCTCGATCCCCAGACGCCGCAATTTCTCGACGTAATCCGCGGCGCTGCGGGAGGTGTTGTTCGTCAGGAAGGTGCAGCCAATCTCGAGGCGCTTCAAACAGGCCAGAAAAGGCAGGGTGCAGGGGAACAGACGGCCGCCCTTGTAGATCGTGCCGTCGAGGTCGAGCACGACGTGGCGAATAGTTCGCATACTTATGCCGCCTAAGTATGCTCATTGTATGCGCCAAGCGCCCCTAAGTCAATCATTCCCGTTACATTCACATAACATTAAGAAAAGTTCTTGACAGCGGGAGCCGCTCGCACTACCATCGAATGACTAGGCTGCATAGTTATTCAATGGATAACGTCCACACCGACGACCAGCTCATCCTGACCGCCCGCCTCTACTTCCTGGAGGGCCTCGGGCAGGCGCAGATCGGCAAGCTGGTCAACGTCTCCCAATCGAAGATCTCCCGCATGCTGGCGCTGGCCCGGCAGCGCGGCCTGGTGCGCGTCACCGTTCCCGATTACGAACCGCGCGACCACGGGCTGGAGCACCGCATCCGGGAGATCCTGGGCATCGCCTCGGTGGTCATCCGCACCGCGGGAGGCTTCGGGGACGGAGATCTGCGCCAGATGCTGGGCTACTTCGCCGCCCCCATCGTCTCCGGCTGGATTCGCTCCGGCAACCGGGTGGCGGTGGCCGGGGGCCGCACCATTCAGGCCGTGGTGGAGCAGATGAAGCCCGCCCACCGCCTGGAGAACGTCACGGTCCTCCAGGCCATGGGGAACATCGATTCCCGCCCGGGGCCTTACGACGCGGTGGAGATCGGCCGCCGCCTGGCACATCTCACGGGCGGCACCTTCCAGACCCTGAACACCCCCGCCATTCTGCCGGACCCGGAGACCTGCAGCCGCCTGCTGGCGCTCGACCAGGTCCGCGCCGTGATGGCCGCGCTGGCCCGCGCCGAGGTGGCCTTCGTCGGGGTCGGCACCCTGGCGAACTCCGTTTTCATGGAACGCAAGGCCCTCACCGTGCGGGATCTCGAAGCGCTGCGCGCCGCCGGCGCCGTGGGAGAGATCCTGGGGCGCTTCTACGACGCCGAGGGCCGCGAGTGCGCCAGCCCGCTGCGCGACCGCGTGGTCAGCCTGGGGCTGGACGAGCTGCGCTCGGTTGCGAACGTGGTGGCGGTCGTCTCCGGCGCAGACCGCGGTCCGGCCATCCGGGCGGCGGTTCGCGGCGGCCTCCTGAAAACCCTGGTGATCGACCAGGCCGGCGCCGAAGCGGTACTGGCCGCCGGCCGAGAGCCCGCCGAATGACCCCCGCGCCCGCCGAGCGTGAACGGCGCCTGCTGGCCTCCGCCCTGGCCGCCGCGCGCGACACCCGCGTCCTGGAAGTGGATGCCGGGGCGCTCCACCGCGCTGCCGCCGTCTTCGAGTCTTTATTCGGCTCCCAACCCGCCATGGTGGTGGCCGACGAGAACACCTTCGAAGCCGCCGGGCGCGGCGTGGCCGACAACCTGGCCAGCCATGCCCAGCCCGGCGCCGGGCCCTTCGTCTTTGCCCGCGGCCTCCACGCGGACTATCCTTCCATGGAGCGGCTCCGCGACGCGCTCCGCGCCTCTCCCGCCATTCCCGTCGCGGTCGGTTCCGGCACCATCAACGACCTCACCAAGCTGGCGGCCTACCAGGCCGGCCGCCCCTACATGGTGGTCGCCACCGCGGCTTCCATGGACGGCTATACCTCCTTCGGCGCCTCCATCACCCGCCACGGCTCCAAGCAGACCTTCGACTGCCCCGCGCCCCGCGCCGTGCTGGCCGATGTCGAGGTGATCGCCAACGCCCCGCCCGGTATGAATGCCTCCGGCTACGCCGACCTGCTGGCCAAGTGCGCCGCCGGCGCCGACTGGATTCTGGCCGATGCCGCCGGCGTCGAACCCATCCACCCCGGAAGCTGGAACACCGCGCAGGGCTGCCTGCGCGACTGGCTGGCGCGGCCCGCGGAGGTCGCCGCCCACCACCCCGGCGCCCTGCGCAGCCTGGTGTACGGCCTCATGATGAGCGGCTTCGCCATGCAGGCGCTCGAATCCAGCCGCCCTGCTTCCGGCGCCGAACACCAGTTCAGCCACCTGTGGGACATGCAGGAACATACGCACCGGGGCACAGCGCCTTCGCACGGCTTCAAGGTGGGGATCGGGACCCTGGCATCGCTGGCGCTCTACGAACAGATGCTCCGCCGCGACGCGGGCGACTTCGATATCGACCGCGCGCTGGCCGCCTGGCCCTCGCTCGAGGAAATGGAATCGCGCGCCGCGCGCGCCTTCGCGGCCAGCGGCAGCCTGGCGGAGACGGCACTGCGGGAGACCCGGGCCAAGTATCGCGCGCCCGGCGTCCTGCGGGAGCAGCTCGCGCGCCTGCGCGCCGCCTGGCCGGGTCTCCGGGAGCGCTTGTCCGCGCAACTGCTCCCCTGGAGCGAAGCCCGCCACATGCTGCGGGAGGCCGGCGCGGCCTGCGAACCCGAACAGATCGGCATCCCGCGCCCCCGCCTGCGCCTCAGCTACCAGCAGGCCGGCTACATCCGCCGGCGCTACACGGTGCTGGATTTCGCCGCCCGCTGGGGTGTGTTCGAACCGGCGCTGGCGGCCATCTTCGGGCCCGGCGGCCCCTGGCCGGTGGAGGGTTCATGACGGCGCTCCTGGCCGCGGCCCTGCTTTCCGCGCCCCTCTCCGGGGCCGGCTGGAACCTGCGCGACCACATCCCACTCTCGGAAGTGGTGGTGCAGAGCCATCGCGGCGCGGGCGTACTGTCGCCTGAAAACTCGATTGAAGCCTTCGAGATCGCCTGGCGTTTGGGCACCATCCCGGAGGCCGACCTGCGCACCACGCGCGACGGCGTTATCGTGGCCTTCCACGACCGCGACTTCGAGCGTATTCTGCCCCACGCGCCGCCCGCCCAGCGCCGCCGGGGCATCCAGGACCTTACCTGGGAGGAGGTTCGCCGCCTCGATATCGGCGCCTGGAAGGGAGCCCGCTTCGCCGGCCAGCGCGTCCCCAGCCTGGAGGAGATGTTCGCCGCCATGGCCGCCGATCCCGCCCGCAGGCTCTACATCGATATCAAGAACGTCGACCTGGAACAGCTCGCCCGCCAGGCCCGCGCCGCCGGAATGGAGGCGCGCCTGATCCTGGCCAGCACGGACTACGCGATCATCCGCAACTGGAAGCGCCTGGCCCCCTCCTCCCACACCCTGCACTGGATGGGCGGTCCGGAGGAGCGGCTTGCCGCCCGCCTGGCCGCGCTCGAGGAGGCGGGCTTCGAAGCCGTGACGCAGCTCCAGATCCACGTCCGCGCGCAGCCCGCCGCCGAAGGTTTCAAGATTTCACCCTCCCCGCGCTTCCTCGTCGAAACGGGCGCCCGCCTCCGCCGCCGCGGCATTCTCTTCCAGGTGCTGCCGCTCGAAAATGGCGACCCCGCGGTCTACCGCTACCTCATGGACCTCGGGGTAGCCAGCTTCGCCACCGATTACCCGGACACCGTGATGGAAACCATCCGGGCCTACTACGCGCAACCGCGAGACAGCCATGGCCGCTGACGCTGCAGCCGCATTAGGGAAAGCGGGCACCGGTCGCACTCTCGACCGCCTGGGCATCTTTCCCCCGCTCGCCTGGGGCTTCCTCGGGCTGCTGATCTTCATGATCGGCGACGGGGTCGAATCCGGCTATCTCTCCCCCTATCTCCTCGGGATGGGGATCCCGCAGGGCCGCGTCGCCCTGGTCTTCACCGCCTATGGCTTTACCGCCGCCGTGGCGGCATGGCTCTCGGGCGCGCTATCGGACCTGTGGGGACCGCGCCGCGTGATGTGGGCGGGCCTTTTCATCTGGACGGCATTCGAACTGCCTTTTCTGATCTACGGCCTGCCATCCGCCAGTTACCCCGTGATCCTGGCCACCTATGCGGTGCGCGGTTTCGGATATCCGCTGTTCGCCTTCGGCTTCCTGGTGTGGATCACGGCGGCGACGCCGCGCGCGCGGCTGGGCACGGCGGTGGGCTGGTTCTGGTTCGCCTTCACCGGCGGGCTGCCCACGCTGGGGTCGCTGGTGGCCAGCTTCACCGTCCCCCTCATCGGCCCCTACCGTACGCTATGGTGCTCGCTGGCGCTGGTTGTGGCGGGCGGGCTGACGGCGCTCATCGGGGTGCGGGAGCGCACCGGCGCCCGGCGGCTGGCGCCCGCCGGTGAGCGCCCCGTAGCCACTCTGCTGGCCAGCGTCAGGCTGGCCTGGCGCGAACCCCGCACCGCCATCGGCTGCATCGTGCGGGTAATCAACACCGCGCCGCAGTTCGGCTTCCTGGTCTTCCTGCCGGTGTTCTTCACCGAAACCATCGGCTTCACGCTGGCCCAATGGCTGCGGCTACTGAGCGCTATCTTCGTGAGCAACATCGTCTGGAACCTGCTGTTCGGCGTCTTGGGCGACAGGTTGGGATGGCGGCGCACGGTGGCGTTGTGCGGCGGCCTCGGCTCGGCGGTTTCCACCCTGGCCCTTTACTACGTGCCGGCGGCGGGGGCCGGCTATCCATGGGCCATTCTGGCGGGCGCCTTCTACGGCGCCACGCTGGCGGGCTACGTGCCGCTTTCGGCGCTCATGCCGTCGCTGGTGCCGCAGCACAAGGGGGCGGCCATGTCGCTGCTGAACCTGGGAGCCGGCGCCAGCACCTGGGTGGGTCCGGCCATCGTGGCGCTGTTTCTTCCTCCGCTGGGGGTGGCCGGGGTGATGTGGATCTTCGCCCTGCTCTACCTGCTGAGCGCGCTACTGGCGCTGAGGCTCCGGCTCGACGAAGAAGCGTGAGCCGGCGGGCGCCATCACCCGCAGGGCGCGCGGCCGGGAGCGAAATTCGAGCGGCGTCTCGAGGGGGAACACCTCGCCGTCGAGCGACACGCCGATGCGCCGCCTGGGCGTCTCCACCCGTACCTCCGGGGCATGCAGCACCTCGAACTCGTCCTCTGCTCGCAGCCTGCCGGTGAGCACCTTGAGCGCCACCCGCAACAGGCCACGCCGCGCGCGGTCGCGCGCAATGTAGATCCACAGCAGCCCCTCGTTCATACGCTCCCGCTCCCACGGCCGGAAACCTTCCATGGCGTGCTCGTTGTTGCCGATGACGAGGTAAGGCGTGCGGCGCACCACCCGCCGGCCGTTCACCTCCAGCGCCACCTGGAGAAACGGGTAGCGCCGGAAGGCCGACCAGACCGCCCCCAGGAACGCCGGCAGGCGTCCTCGGCCCCGCCGCTCGCGCCGCACCCGCTCGAAGCGGTAGGTGGGAAAGATGCCCAGGGAGGCGTTGTTGATGAAGACGCGCCGGTTCACCTCCGCCACGTCCACCTCGAGCGGAATGCCGGCGGCGGCGGTCTCGGCGGCCGCCGCTACATCCAGCGGGATCTCGAGATCGCGCGCGAAGTGGTTCAGGGTGCCGGCGGGCAGCACCCCCATGGTTACACCGGTCCCCGCCAGCGCGGAGGCAACCGCGCGCAAGGTGCCGTCTCCGCCTCCGGCCACCACCAGGCGGGCGCCCTCCCGCACGGCCCCGGCGGCCAGCTCCCCGATGTCGCTCCCTGCGGCCGCCACCGTCACGTTACAGGCGATCCCGTGGGAGTCGAAAACCCTACGCACCGTCTCCGGGGCGGTCTCCTGCTCCTGCCAGCCGGCGGAAGCGTTCAGAATGACGAAAGCGCCCATTACCCGGCTTACGGACGGCACGCGGAGGACCAAACGCGGGGGGAACTTCCTGCTGTACGCCGGTGTCCAAACGGGTGCCATGGTACGGGCATGGGTTGCGTTGGCCGTGCTGCTGGCGCCGGCGCTGCCGGCCGGAGCGCAGCAGCTTCCGCTCCGCGTGCCGCCGCACATTCAGGAACGCCGGCTGGAGCACCGCGTGCCGCCCGAGTACCCGGAAGCGGCGCGGCGGGCCCGCATCGAAGGCGCCGTGCGGCTGGCCGTCCTCATCGGCGAGGATGGCCAGGTGCGGCAAGTGCGCCGGCTCTCCGGCCATCCGCTATTGGCCGTGGCGGCCATGGACGCGGTGAAGCGCTGGCGCTATCGCCCCGCCACCTGGCGCGGCGCGCCCGTGCCGGTAGTGACGACGGTCGAGGTTCGGTTCCCCCGGCCGCTTCAGGAGCGCGATTTGCGAAAACGCGTGCGCGCCGCGGGCGCCATCTTCTCGGTGGCGTACTGGTAGATCCGCCGCGGGGCGCGGTCTTTCCACTCCAGCAGGAAGGCCTCCACCGGTTGGGGCTGCTTCTTCCAGGCCTCCCGCAGAAACCAGCCCAGCCCCTGCTGCACTACGCGCTCCGGGTCCTGCATCATGGGCCGCAGGAACTCGAGCAGCGCCGGAACCGCCGTATCGTTCCCCAGCAGCCCCAGCATGGCTACCGGCACCGCGCGGCGCTGGTACGGGTGCGGCGAGATACGCCACCCGGCAAGATCGTCCAGCGCGATTCGTCCCTCGGCCAGCAGCGGCGACAGTACTTCGCCGCACAGCACATCCGTGTGCGCCCAGTTGCGGATGCCCGCCTCGAACCAGCGGGCGATGCGGGGCACCGCGGCGGCGTCCATGCGGTCTCGAAAGGGACGCAGGAAGCGGATGGCCACCGCGCCCTCTTCGTACTTGCCCCCGGTGAAGAGCAGTTCTCCCAGTTTGAGGAAACCGCGCAGGCCCAGGCCGCTGAAGCGCTGCCGCCAGGCGGGTTCCATCTCGGTCCACAGCGCGTGTTTGGCGTCCATGATGCCCCACGCGTCGTAGCCTTCGCGAAAGTAGCGTTTGTAGCGCGCCGCCTGCGCCGCGTTGGCGTGGGCTTTGCAGTACGCCTGGATTTCCGCGGCCAGCGCGGCCGCCAGGTCCACCGCCGGTCTGCTTCCCATGGCGGCTGAATTATAGCACCGGCGTCTGCGAGGCGCAGAAGTCAAACAGCAACTGCCACTCGGCGCGCTGCACCCGGAGCGCCAGGGCCTCCTCGGGGCTGCCCGGGCGGCGGCGCGCCTGCTCGCAGTAGTCGATGAACCGGAATGGGTCCCAGCGGCTTCCCACGGGATAGCCGTGCGCCGCGGCACACTCCCGCAGCGCGGGAAAGATGGGGTGCTCGCCCACGCGCCCGAACCAGTAGCCGGAGTTGGCCGCGTCCGGCTCCTGCCGGTGCATGATGGCGTGCCAGTAGCTGCCTTCGGGCGTCGAGATCTTCTGCGCCGTGGTGTGGCACTCGTCCAGGCAGGAGAAGTACAGGTAGAGGCCCGCCACCGCCGCCTCCGGCGCGCGCGCCCCGGGGAATAACTCGCGCGGCGAGAGACTCCCCAACCGGCGCCGCGCCTCCTGGGAGGAGCAGGAGCCGCCGGCCAGCGGCATGAGCCGTTCGCCGTTTCCGTCGAGCGCCAGAATGGCCGCCACTTCAGGTCCGTATGCCTCAGGGGAGAACGCCATACCCGGAGGATACCGCGACCGGCTCCAGGGGGAGGCGCACGATGCGGTCGTCGCCCTCGCGCGGGCGCCCCCGCCCGTCGCGGTTCGACGTGGCCGCATACAACCAGCCGTCGTGCGCCACCACCTCCCGAATGCGCCCCATTCCGGTAAGAAATTCCTCCTCGTCGAGAACCCGGCCGTTGCGGATGCGCAGCCGCCGCACCTGCTCGCCCCGCAGTCCCGCCACATACAGGTCGCCGCCGGCAAACGCCACCGCGCAGGGCGCCAGGGTGAAGGCGGTGTAGCAGCGCACCGCGGGTTTGAACTCGCCGCCCCGCTCGTCGCAGGTGGCCGGCCATCCGTAATTGGCGCCGCGTTCGATGCGGTCGATCCCGTCCCGCCGGTTGGGCCCGTGGTTGGAGGCGTAGAGCTGCCCGCCGGAGTTCCAGTCGATGCCCTGCGGGTTGCGCAGCCCGTAGGCCCACACGGCGTTGCCGAAGGGATTGTCCGAAGGCACGCTGCCGTCGGGGTTCAGCCGTAGAATCTTCCCCGCCAGCGAGTCGCTCGCCTGCGCGCTCTCGGGTTCGAGCGCATCCCCGGTGGTGATGTACAGCTTGCCGTCGGGACCGAAGCGGATGCGCCCGCCGTTGTGGAAGCGGGCGCGCGGGATGCCGTCCAGAATGATCCGCTCCTCGCCCAGCCCGCCCTCGCGCAGCACGAAACGCGAGACGCGGTTGGCCTTGCTGTGGGTGTAGTAGAGGTAGACGTAGCGGTTGCGCGGGAACTCCGGATCCACCGCGATGCCGTGCAGCCCTCCCTCGCCGGTCTCCTCCACCGCCAGGTTGGCCACCATGCGGCGGGTGCCGTTCTCCAGCACACTCACTCGCCCGCCGCGTTCGGTGAAGATCATCCGGCCGTCGGGCAGGAAGGCGACGGCCCAAGGGGTATCCAGTCCCTGGACCACGGTTTCCGGCTCCGGAGCCGCGCGCTCGGCCGTGCCGGTGGGGCTGGGCCCGCACCCCGCCGCTACCGCCAGCACCGCCAGCGTGAGGCCCCGGACCGCCGCGCGCCGCATGGCCCTACGCCTGCCCGGTAACCGCCCGGAAGGCGTCCAGCGCGCTGGCCGGGAGCATGTCCCACGTTATCCGGTGGTCTTCCCGCTCTTCTTCCTGCAACTGGCGCGCCAGCCGCTCGGTCTCGGCATCCCCCGCTTCGGCGGCCACCGCGGCCAGCGCCTCGTACATGGCGGTTTCGCCCGCCGCCGCCGCGTAGGTCATCATCAGGTGCTGGGCGTTCTTCTCCTCCGGCGCATGCCCAACCTGGGCCACCGAAGGAGCGAAGCCGAAGGCGTGCGCCATCACGCTCTTGCCCACCGATGGCGTGCCGCCCAGCTCTTCCAGGCGCGTCTCCAGGCGCTCGCACTGCGAGCGGGCCTTCTCCGACAGCCCGGCAAACATCTCCTGCACGTCTTCCTGGTTGCCGGTTTTGCTGAACGTATCCAGCAGATCCGCGAAATTGCGTTCCGCCGCAATCACGTTCTGTAGTTGCCTGACCAGAATTTCACGGCCTCGGATTGCCATGCTCCCCGGAGTTGCAGGCGGCGTGCCAATGGCCGTGCCGTCACCCGCCGGTGCTACTCTAAAGACCGATGTTGACCATCGCGCCGTGCTACGCGCCGGAGGATGCCGCAGCGGTCCGGGAGGTGGCGGAGTTTCTGGAACACGGCACCGGAGCGCGCGTGTTCTTCGAAGACGGCCTGCTGCGCCCGGGCGAGGACCTCATCTCCAAGGTGCGGGACGGCCGCATGGCCGACGTGGTGCTGGCGCTGCTCTCCCCTGCTTCATCGCCCCGGGCCTGGCCTCTGGCGGCCTGGCGCGAGGCCTTCCGCGAGGGTCCCGAAGCCGAAGGCGTGCTGGTGCTCTCGCTGCTGCTGGCCGAGTGCCGCTACCCGCCGCTGCTGGCGCGGCGCGATTTCTTCGACCTCGGCGGCAGCCGGACGGCCGCGCTGCGCGCCGTGAAGCGCCGCCTGCTCGAGTGGTCGCGCCCGCCCGTTGATCCGCCCTTCGTGCCGGCACTCCCCGACAGCGCCTGTCCGGAGGAGGAGATCGAGCGCCTGGCCGTTGCCATCGCCGACCGCCCCGGATGCGCCGCGGTGGCCCATACCGCCACGGCGCTGCGCTTCGCCTGCCTCCACGGCCCCGAGTTCGAAGCCGTGCTCTGGATCAGCGGCCCGGACACTCCCGCGGCGGTGGCGGGCGACCTGGCCGCGCAACTCGGCATGCGCACCGAGGGCCCCTTCGAAGACAACCTGGAGCGGCTCGCCCGCACCTGCGCCGGGCATCGCCTCCTCGTTCTCGCAGCCGGCGCGGAGCTCCCCATCGATTCCGGCCCGCTGGCCTCCGTTTTGCGCATCGCCGAGACGCCCCGGCCGGCGCCGCCGGATCTGCCGCCGCATGCCGCCGCGCTGCTGGCCGCCATGGCCGCCTGCGGCGGCGAGTGCTCCGAGGCCGAAGCCGCCGAATCCGCCGGCCTGGACGGCTCGCCCCTGGATGCCGCCTGGGCCGCCATCGCATCCCGCGGGCTGGCGCTGCGGCTGGACGCCCGCCACCCGCGCTACCTCTTACTGGCCGCGCCCGCCGCCGCGTGTGGCGCTCCGCCGCTCGCCACCGGCGGCCTCGTCGCGCTGCGCCGCGCCTGCGCCCGCGCGCTCGCTCAAAACCGCTGGACCCAGGCCTGCGAGGCCGGCCGCCGCGCCGCTTCCCTGGCGCTCGCCGCCGGCCGCCGCGCCGAAGCCTTCGAGATCCTCCAGGCCCTCGCCGCCCGCGCCCAATCCCTCGACGACCGCGACGTCTTCGACTACTGCGCCGGCCAGCAGGCCTGGATCCTGGAGG
>JAWLGN010000136.1:0-14466 GCA_041685075.1 Bryobacteraceae bacterium | reverse complement strand
TGCCGTCGTCACCTCCAGCGGTGGCGGCTGGATCGTAATCGCAAGCTGCCGGGTTGCGTCGTCCTCCCCGTCGCTCACCCGCACCGTGAAAGCGAAATTTCCCGCCTGCGTGGGCGTCCCCGCAATGGTGGAGCCTGAAAGCGCCAGGCCCGGCGGCAGCGCGCCCTGCACCGCCCAGGTATAGGGCGGCGTCCCGCCTGTCGCGGCCAACTGCTGGGAATAGGGCGCTCCCACGGTGCCCGTCGCCGGCGATGCCGTCGTCAACTCCAGCGGCGGCGGCCGGATCGTAATCGAGAGCTGCCGGGTTGCGTCGTCCTCCCCGTCGCTCACCCGCACCGTGAAGGCAAAGGCCCCCGCCTGCGTGGGCGTCCCCGCAACGGTAGAGCCTGATAACGCCAGGCCCGGCGGCAGCGCGCCCTGCACCGCCCAGGTGTACGGCGGCGTCCCGCCTGTCGCGGCCAACTGCTGGGAATAGGGCGCCCCCACGGTGCCCGCCGGCAGCGTTGCCGTCGTCACCTCGAGCGGCGGCGGCCGGATCGTAATCGAAAGCTGCCGTGACACGCTGCCCTGCCCGTCGCTCACCCGCACCGTGAAGGCGAAGGCCCCAGCCTGCGTGGGCCTCCCTGCAATCGTAGAGCCTGAAAGCGCCAAACCCGGCGGCAGAGTGCCATCCACAGTCCAGGTATACGGCGGCGTCCCGCCCGTGGCCGCAAGCGCCTGGGAATAAGCCGCCCCCACCATACCCTGAGGCAGGCTCGTGACGGCGACCGCCAGCACCGGCGCAACCTCGATACCCAGGGTCTTCTGGCCGCTCCCGCCGAATGAATCCGTGACCCTCACGCTGAAGCTGAAGGATCCCGTCGAGGTAGGAGTGCCCCCAATGATGCCGCTGCCGTCATCGAGCGCAAGTCCGGCCGGCAGCGACCCGGAAGCCACCGCCCAGCGGTAGCCGCCTTCGCCGCCCGAGGCCGCAAGCTGCTGCGAATAGCTTCGCCCCACCACTCCAGGAGACAACGCGCCGGTGGTGATCGAAACAGGAGTGCCCGATAGAATTCTGATCGATAGCTGCCGCGAATCCGTCTCGTCGTCGTCGTCCCGCACCCTCACCGTGAAGTTGAACAGCCCGGCACTCGTCGGAACGCCATTGATCACCCCGCTCCCGCCGTTCAGGCGAAGACCGCCCGGCAGGTCGCCCTGGGTGACGGACCACCGGTAGGGCCGATCCCCACCCAGTGCCAGCAGTTGCGCGGAATACCCCGTGCCCTCGCGGCCGGGAGGCAGGGCCACCGTAACGATAAAGACGTCGGCCTGCGCCGAGGCGGCCGCCGCGCCCAGCACCAGCCACGCCACCGCACTGGACGGCCGGATCAATTCGGCGGCCCCAGGTTGGGAGTGCCCGGCGACACCGTAGTGCCGCCCGCCGGCACAACGCCGGGGCGCGGGGCAGCCGAGGTTTCGGACCCGCCCAGCACCGCCGCCAGCGCGCCGCCCAAGGCCGCGCCCCCGATCACCCCCAGCCACAGATACTTCCTGGAACGCCCGCCGCGGTCCTCTGCGGAAGCCACGTTGGTCTGCCGCACGATGGCGCTGGCGGTCTCGCCCCCGTGCGAAGCCGTCACCCGGATCTCGAAGGCGCCCGCGGTGCGGTTGGGCCGCAACCCTCGCGCCTTCACGATCCCGTCCTCGCCGGTAGTCGCGGTGTAGCTCATCTCACCGTTGGCGAAGGAACCGCCCGGTCCGCGCGCCGGCAGGATGAAGTGCACCACCGCGCCCGCCACGGGGCTCCCGCCGCGTTCCACTCGCACCACCGGCTCCCGGGCCCGCCGCGCGTCGATGCTATTCAGCGCGCCCCCACCCTCCAACACCACCACCGCCAGTTCGGCGGACTGCGCGCCTGGCGACGGCGCGGGTATCAGGATCAGCGCACCCCATAGCAGCGGACCCACCCACTTCATGCTCGCGTTTATACCGCACCAGCGCGCGTGTTTCTACGGATCTGCCCGGCAGTCCTGTTCGATTACATCCAGCCGCCCCGCCGCTTTCGCCATCTTACGGACTAAGCTGTTAGACAGCCGCGCGTCACATGAGAAGTTCCGCTGCCAGCGCCGAAGTGTTTTCCTGGACCCCGGAGCGATTCGGCTACCACATCGAGTGCTCCCCCGCCCTGCTGGCCGCTATCGGGGAACAGCACACCGCCGGTCTGCTATACGGCCACGTCACCGGGAGCGCTCTGCGGATCGCCTCATACCGCGCCGCGCCGGCCGGGACGCTCGAACGGCTGCTGGAAACCCCCGCTTCCCACCGAGGCATGGCGGTGCTGGGCTGGTATCGTTCCGGAGCATTTGAATTGACGCGCCGCGAGGCTGCCTTTCACTCCCGCTGCTTCCCGGAATGCTGGCAGGTAGCGATGATGCTGCGCCCGGATGCGCCGGCCCACCTGCGCGTGGCTTTCTTTTTCCGGGAGCCCGAGGGCCGCCTGCGTCCCGGCCCGCCCTACCAGGAGTTCGCCGTGCCATTACCGGGGCGCGTCCCGACCACCCGCCGGCCCGCCCGGGAAGGGCCCCGCTGGTGGCTGTGGGCCGCCGCGGCCGCGGCCCTGTTACTGCCGTTCCTGGCAGTGTTCGAACCGCCTTCCCCCAACGCCCCCGCTCCCGCGGGCTTTGCGCTCCGCCTGGAAGACCGCGGCGGCATGATCCGCATCGAGTGGGACCGCCGGGCGCCCGCCGTGCTCCAGGCATCCAACGCGCACCTGGAGGTGATTGACGGTCCCGCGGTCACTCGCATCGCGCTCGACAGCTCGCAGTTGCGTACCGGCAGCGTAGCCTACCTGCGCTCGCACGAGAGCGCCTCGGTGCGGATGGTGATCGAGCGCCCCGGCGCCGCGCCGATCGAGGAAACCGCGCACCTCACTGGTCTCCCCGTGGTGGCCCAGGTTGCACCGTGGCTCGGGCGGCAGGAGGAAGAACCTGCGCCCGTGGAGGCGCCGGCCGAGCCGCCCCCGGCGGCAGTACCGCCGCGGGCAGAGGTTCGGGAGGCCCCGCCGCCGGTGGAGGCGCCCACGCGCGCGCCGGAACCGCCGCCCGATGCCCCACAGCCGCGGCCCTTCCGGCTGCCTGCCCGGCCTTCGAGCGCATCGCGGGCGCAGCGCGCCGCGCTGGATCTGCCGACCGTCACGGTGCAGCCTCGCGCCAGGCCCGCGCCCCTTCCCACCGCAACTCCGCGGGCTCCCGAACCGCCTCCGCCAGCCGCGCCGCCGGGGCCCGCCGCGGGCCGCATCATCTGGTCCGGCCGGCTCGAGCGGCGCGCGGTCTTGCACATCGAAGGCCGGCAGGCTTCCACCGGAGCGCTCAGCGCGCCCCTCCCCGGCCGTCCCGCCGCCGTCACCGCCATCCCCGGCGAGTTGACCTCCGAGGGACTCCGGCTCTACACCGCCGACCTGCGCCTGGCCGGACGCGCCGAGCCTCCCGGTCCCCAGAACGGCTGGAACGCCACGGTCTACGTCTGGGATCCCACGCGCGCCGCCGCCGTCCAGGTGCTCGAACCGCCCGGCGAAGCCAACGGCTGGAACCGCATGGTGCTGCGCAGCGAAACCCGCGCCCACTCCGTCATTGTGCTCCGCTGGATGGCCCCGCCCCAGGCGGCCGCCTCAAGCGCGGCGCCGTGAGCAAAAAAACCGGCCTATGAATCCGGTGCGCCGGCGAGGATGCTCTCCACGGTCTTCAGCAGTTCCGGCATGGTGAAGGGCTTCAACAGCAGCGGCAGCGCCGGCCCCTCGCCGTCGCGCGGCCCGTAGGACTCCGTGTATCCCGACATGAGCAGCGAGAAGCGCGTCCGCCCGTTGCGGGCGAGCCGCTGGCAGAGCCGCTTGCCCGGCATATCCGGCATCACCATGTCGCTGATCACCAGGTCGACGGGAGCCGGCGCCTGGTCGCACAGCCGCAGCGCCTCCTCCGCGCCGAAGGCCACCAGCACCTGGTAGCCCGCCATCCGCAAAACGTCTGCCACCAGGCGCGCTACCGTGGGTTCGTCGTCGACAACCAGGATGGTGGTCTTACTCGCTTCCTGCATGGGTTCTGTCGTGCCGCCGCTCCTGAGTACTGGGACCGGCAGAACCAGCCTAACGAACCTGGCGGCCCGTAGCAAGCCTGGTACACACCCACCGGAACCTTCCGGATTGCGCCCCGTGGCAGTACCTGACCGCTCGTCTACCTGGACATCGATGAATGTTTACGCACAATTGCGCTACACTGGTACTACCCTGAGCACTCTCCTATGACTCCCGTTCCACACGACCAGCGGATCGGCTTCCTCAAGGCCGTTCTCAACGCCATTCCTTCCCCCGTCCTGGTGGTGGATGACGACGTGCGCATTGTGGACCTGAACCATGCGGCAGCCCAGTGGTTAAATGCACACCCGTCGGCGGTGCTGAAGCTCCGCGGCGGAGAGGCGCTCCATTGCATCCACGCTTCCGAAACGCCGGGCGGATGCGGCGCCGCTCCCGCCTGCTACGACTGCGTTGTGCGCAATTCGGTTCGCGAGGCGTACGCCGGCAAGCAGGCCATCCGCAAGACCTACCCTATGCACCTGACGATCGACGGGAAGACCGAGGACGTGAACATCCTGGTGACCACCGCGCCCATCGATTACAACAACGAACGCCTGGTCCTCCTGGTGCTCGAAGACGTCAGCGAACTCGTCAGCCTGCGCCGGATCGTGCCCATGTGTGCCGGCTGCCGCAAGGTGCGGGACGACCAGGAATACTGGCAGCGGGTGGATCTCTACTTCAAGCGCCACCTGGACATCGACGTCTCCCACAGCATCTGCCCCGACTGCGCGGCCCGGCTCTACCCCGAACTGACCGAACCACGGCAGCCGAACTGATCCCCCCGCGGGCGGCCCTCTGCCTAGCCGCGCCCACGCGCGTCAGCCCGCGTCCGGCGTGCTTTACAATAACTGGTTATGCGAGTGTACTGGGCAACCCTTCCCCTTTTCGGCATGATATGGTCGCTGGCGGCTTTCGGACAAACCGCCCCCAGGCCCAACCAGGTAGGCGCTTACGGACCTTGGCTTTCGGACCGCATTCTGGGCGACGGGCCGGCGCGTCTCTCGTTCCGGACGGGCAAGTGGAAGAGCGTGGACGAGTGGCGCCAGGTAGCCCGGAAGCGCCTGCTGGAGTGCATGGCTCCGGTGGATCTCGGCGGCCGGCCGGAGGTGAC
This sequence comes from Bryobacteraceae bacterium, assembly GCA_041685075.1. Taxonomy (GTDB): domain Bacteria; phylum Acidobacteriota; class Terriglobia; order Bryobacterales; family Bryobacteraceae; genus JAMCRM01. Next base: position 9,250 of record JAWLGN010000136.1, on the reverse strand, counting down.
GGTCACCGGCCGCACGACCTATGACGGGCTGGATATCGAGTTCCTGACCTGGCAGCTACCCATGGGCCCCAAAACCGAAGCGGTGCTGCTGAAACCCGCCGGCGCGCGCGGGCCGCTGCCCGGCGTGCTCGGGCTGCACGATCACGGCGGGAACAAGTTCCTGGGCTGGCGCAAGATCGTTCGCACCGGCGACACCCCCTGGGAGATCCAGCGAAAGCATCAGGAGGAGTCCTACGACGGCCTCGCCTGGGCCAACGAACTGGCCAAGCGCGGCTATGTCGTGCTGGTGCACGATACCTTTCCTTTTGCCAGCCGCCGCGTCCTGGTGCGCGACGCGCTGCCGCGCATTCGTGGAAACGGCGTGGACCCCGCGCCGGACGACCTGGAAGGCATCGCGCGATATAACCGCTTCGCCCGCGAACACGAAGACGTCATGGAAAAGAGCCTGCTCTCGGCGGGAACCACCTGGCCGGGCGTCTACGTGGTGGAAGACCAGCGCGCCCTGGACGTGCTGGCCTCCCGTCCCGAAGTGGATGCCTCGCGGCTGGGCTGCGCCGGATTGTCGGGCGGCGGCATGCGCACCGTTTATCTCGGCGGCATCGACGACCGCATCAAGGTCGCCATCGCGGTGGGCTTCATGACCACCTGGCGCGACCTGGTGCTCGACAAGGCCTGGACCCACACCTGGATGACCTTCGTGCCGCTGCTGCCCCAGGATCTGGACTTCCCCGAGATTCTGGCGCTGCGAGCCCCCGCCGCGACCATGGTATTGAACTGCCGCCAGGACGGTCTCTACAGCTTGCCTGAGATGCAGCGAGCCGACGCCATCATGGCCGAAACCTTCAAGCGCGCCAACGCCTCCGACCGCTACCGCTGCAACTTTTACGATGGCGGCCACCGCTTCGACCGCCCCATGCAGAAGGACGCCTTCGACTTCTTCGACCGCTTCTTGAAGAAGTGATCGTTCCGAACCATAGGTTGCAGAACGTTCCGGCTTGTCGCCGGCGAGGCAAGCAGGCTACCCCTGCCGAGCCGGCGACTTCTGAGTGTGTCACCTATGTCTTAGGAACGAAGCGTTACCCATGTGTCTGGTCCGGACAAAGGGTTTATGGAGCTGGCGGAGGGACTTGAACCCCCGACCGTCTGATTACAAATCAGATGCTCTACCAACTGAGCTACGCCAGCACGAAAGGGACGGATGTGCGGTGGAGCGGGAGACGGGAATCGAACCCGCAACCAACAGCTTGGAAGGCTGTGACTCTACCATTGAGTTACTCCCGCCGACCATCTTCATTTTAAGGAACCCGCGGGCGCCGGTCAAATCCCGTGCCGGCCTCCGGCTGCCCCCAAGCCCCGCCCCGCTGCGCCGCGCCGTACAATAGTCGATTCCGTGCCACCACGCCTGATCGTCTTCGCCGGCCCGCCCTGCGCCGGAAAAACCAGCCTCGCCGCGGAACTGGCCGCCCGCCGCGGCCTGCCGCACTTGCAGATGGATACCACCCGCAGCCGCATCCTGCCCGGCTCCGCCCACACCCGGGAAGATCGCGCCGTGGCTTACCGCGCCATGCACTTCGCCGCCGAACTGCTGCTCTCCTCGGGCGCCGGCGTCATCCTCGACGCCCCCTACGGCCACCCCGAGGACCGCCGCGAGGTGGCCCAACTGGCCGCCCTGACCCGCGCCGCGGCCTTCCTGGTGGAATGCGCCGTACCGCCCGAAATTGCGGTCGAGCGTTTTCACCTCCGGGGGCCCGACCCCGTCCGCCGGGACCTCACCGCAGAGCGCGTTCACCAGCTCGCCAGCTCCTTCCCCTACGCCCGCCTGGGCCTGTTCCTCGATACCGCCGCCCTCGACGCCGCCGCCTGCCTCCGCCGCGTCGAAGCCTGGCTCGACACCGCACAACCCACCAACCTGGACTGCTGGATCTGAGGCCGCCCGCGCGCTTCGGTTACAATTCCAGTCATGAGCCCGTCCACCATCTCGCGCCGCGCCTTCGTGGGGGCGGCAACCGCATCCATCGCCCGGCCCGCCAGCGGTCGCATCCGCATCGGCATCATCGGCGCCGGAAGCCGCGGCACGGCCCACCTCCGCGACCTGGCTCGCCTCAAGGACCTCAACTTCACCATCACCACCGTGTGCGACGTCTGGGCCCCGGCTCGCGAACGCGCCGCCCGCAACGTGCAGGAGAATTGGAACCACACGCCGCGCCTGGTCTCCGATTACCGCGAGCTGCTCGACTCGGCCGACGTCGATGCCGTCATCATCGCCAGCCCGGACTACTCCCACAGCGTCATGCTCCGCCACGCCGTCGAGGCCGGCAAGGACGTCTACTGCGAAAAGCCCATGGGCACCGTCTTCGGCGAAGCCAAGGATGCCTACCTGGCGGTGAAAAAATCCGGCCGCGTGGTCCAGATCGGCACCCAGCGCCGCAGCGACGGCGGCTATATCGCGGCCGCGAAGCTCGTGCAGTCCGGCATCCTCGGCGAACTCACCCGTATCGATATCTCGGTGAATTTCCAGGAGCCGCGCTGGCGCCGCGATGCCTCCCCCGTCAAGCAGGAAGACGTGGACTGGAAGCGCTTCGTCATGCACCGCCCCGCCAAACCCTTCGACGCCCGCCTGTTCCGCCAGTGGCAGCTCTTCTCCTATAACACCAACGGCATTGCCGGCCTCTGGATGACCCACTTCGCCGACGTGGTCCACTGGTTCACGGGAGATCCCTACCCGGCCACCGCCGTAGCCGAAGGAGGCGTCTTCCTCTGGAAAGACGGGCGCGAAACCGCCGACGTCTTCAACGCCGTCCTCACCTATCCCAAGGGCTTCGTCTTCCAATTCGGCATGAGCCTCACCAACGAGGCCGGCAACTCCAACCTGTGGCACGGCACGCGCGGCACGCTCGATCTCGATAAGATGGAGGTTTCCGGCGCCGGCAGCAAGCGCCCGGACCGCATCGCCGAAACCCTCCGCATCCAGCCGGAAACCGTCAGCTCCCATATGCACGATTTCCTCGAATGCGTGCGCGGCCGAGGGACCCCGCGCGCGGACATCCAGGCTGGTTTCTCGCACGCGGTGGCCTGCACCATGGCTTCCACCGCGCTGGCCGAAGGGCGGCGCGTGCGGTTCGACCGGCAGCGGCTCGAGCTGAGCTGATTCAGCCCAGCGCCGCCATCACCTTCTCGGCCAGCGCCGTGGAGGTGTAGGGTTTCTGGATGAAGCCGTAGACGTGGCCGTCGTTGAACAGGCGCATCACTTCGGCCTCGCTGTAACCGCTGGAGACCAGCACCTTCACTCCCGGGCGAATGCGCCGCAGTTCCGGCAGCGTCTCCTCGCCGCTCATCTCCGGCATGCTCAGGTCGAGCAGCACCAAGGCGATCTCGCCCGGGTGGCGTTTGAACAGGTCGACAGCCGCGCGGCCGCTCTCCGCCACCAGCACGTGGAACCCGGATCGCTCCAGCGCCCTCACGGCCACCTGCCGTACCACCGGCTCATCGTCCACCACCAGCACCGTCCCGCTGCCGCGAACCACCGCCGTGTGTGCCTCGGGTCCCACTTCCGCCCGGGCCCCCTCGAGAGCCGGGAACAGCACCTCGAAGCAACTGCCCTTCCCCGGAGCGCTCTCGACGTAAATGGCGCCGTTATGCCCGCGCACGATGCCCGCCACCGCCGCCAGCCCCAGTCCCCGCCCCGTGAACTTCGTCGAGAAGAACGGGTCGAAGATGCGCGACAGCGTGGCCTCGTCCATGCCCGATCCTGTATCCCTCACCTCCAGACGGGTGTAGACACCGGCGCGCACCTCCCCACCGGCGAAATTCCGCCGTACCTGGCGCTCCCCCATCTCCACCGTTGACGTGCTCACCGTCACCACTCCGGCCTTCTCCGCGATGGCCTCCGCCGCGTTGATCACCAGGTTCATGACCACCTGCTGGAGCTGGCCGCGGTCGGCTTCAATGGCCGGCAGATCCGGGGCCAGGTCCAGCCGCAGCGCCACTTTCTTCGAAAGCGAAGGCCGCACCAGGTCGCTCATCTCCCGCGCCAAATCCGAGAGGCTCACCGGCTCGATGACGAACCGCCCCTTGCCGGCATAGGCCAGCATCTGCCGCGTGAGATGAGCCGCTTTCTCCCCAGTCTTCACCACCGATTCCAACAGTTCCACCGCCGGGCTGCCCGGCGGCAGCATCTCCTGCGCCAGGCTGGCATTGCCCACGATTCCCACCAGCAGGTTGTTGAAGTCGTGTGCGATGCCCCCCGCCAGCAGCCCCACGCTCTCCAGCTTCTGCGACTGCCGCAGCCGTTCCTCGGCGAGCTTGCGGTCGGTAATGTCCATCAGCACCGCCGCCACACCCCAGGGCCGGCCCTCCGCGTCCAACAGCGGCACGGAATTGCCCAGCACCGTCCGCCGCGAGCCGTCGTCGAAGACGAAATCCATTTCATAGTCGCGGACCGCCTGACCGGTCCTGCCGGTCCTCTGCATGGGCATCTCCGCAACCGCAATCTCACGGCCATCCTTCATCGGACGGTAGTTCGGAATGCGGCGGCTGTCAGGGGTGGACAACGAGAGGTTGGCACCGGGCGGCTGCCGCAGCAGCGCGTAACCGGCACGGTTGCCGAGAATCGTGTGGCACTCCGGATCGCGCGAGATGAAAATGATGGCCGGCGCCGCGTCCATAATGGCTTCCAGTTCCGCAGCGCGCTCCCGCTCGCGCCTTTCACTCTCCTGCAGCGCGGCCTGTGCCCGCTTCTGCTCCGTGATATCGAGGGTCACCCCGATCAGCCTCTCCGGGTGCCCTTGTGCGTCGAAGAACACCCGCCCGCGGGCGGCGATCCACCGCTCCCGGCCGTCGTCGATCCCTACCGTGCGGTACTCGGTGGAGTAGTGGCCGCCGCTCTCCGGCCGCAGCGCGGCCCGCACTGCGCCCTCGGCCCGTTCCCGGTCCTCCGGATGCACTGCTTTCCGGAAGACCTCCACGCCGGCGGGCGCACCCGGCGCCAGGCCGAAGTGATGCAGAGAATGCCCGGACCAAATCAGCGTCCGACTGCGAAAATCGTAATCGAAGGCCCCCATCTCGGTAGAGTCGATGGCCAGCCGCAGCCGCGCCTCGCTCGCCCGCAGCGCTTCTTCGGCCCGCTTCCACTCGGTGATGTCTTCCGCTACCACGACGCCCCGCACGTAGCGGCCCTCCTGGTCGCGCACTGGCGAAGCGGCAACCCGCACCCACACCGCTGTACCGTCGCCCCGCACATAACGCTTCTCGCCGGCGAATTTGTTCCGGCGTCCTTCCTTCAATTCCCGCAGGTACCACTCGGTAAGGGCGCGGTCGTCGGGGTGCGTGATCTCCAAGACACGCATGCGGCACAACTCCTCCCGGCTGCGACCCGCAATCTGGCAGAAGCGCTCGTTCGCCACCACGATACGCCCCTCGATATCGGCTTCCGCTATCCCCACCCCGGCGTTGTCGAAGGTCGCGCGCAGGCGCTGCTCGCTCTCCCGCAGCGCTTCTTCGGCCCGCTTGCGGCCGGTGATGTCCACGTTGACCGCCACGCCGCCGCTGACATGGCCCCCGTCGTCCCGGATGGGCAGCGCGTAGTTGAGGATCGCCTTGCGCTTCCCGTCGAACGTCTCGATCTCCACCTCCTCGTCCATGCAGTGCTCGCCGCGGGTGAGCGCGCGGGCCAGTCCCCACTCGTGCGCTTCCAGCCGCCTGCCGCTGCCGGGCTCCCAACCCCTGTAGTCCCGGCCGTATTGCTCAACGGTAGAGTATCGCGGAGCGCCGCCCCATAGCCGTTCCGCGGCGGGGTTGGTCTCGCAGATGTTACCCTTCGCGTCGGCGATAAAGACCGCCACCGGGAGCACGTCCAGCACCGCGCGCAGGCGGTGCCTTTCGGACTCCGCCGCCGCCGCCAGCCGCGCCCTCTCCTCTTCGGCCCGCTTGCGCCCGGTGATGTCTTCGATAATCGCCACCGAGCGCAGCATCTCGCCTCCCAACCCGCGCACCGCGGCAACCTCCAGGTGGACCCATATCACGCTGCCGTCCTTCCGCACGTACCGTTTCTCGGTCGAGTACGCGGGCACTTCACCGGAAGCCAGCCGCTGGTAGCGCTCCCTGTCGACCTCACGGTCCTCGGCATGAGTGATCTCCGGGAAAGTTAGCTGGAGCAGTTCCTCGCGGCTGTAGCCGGTGATGTCGCAGAGTGCCTGGTTCACGTCGATAAACCGGCCCGTCCGGGCATCCACCTGGCCGGTGCCCACGGAAACCAGCTCGAAGAAGGCGCGGTAGTGCGCTTCACTGGCGCGCAGCGCCGCATCGCCCCGTTGGATGCGCAGCCGGGCCTTGTGTACCTGTTCCACAATCACCGATACTGCGGTGCCCTCAATCAAATACAGCACTACCCGGATCTGCTCGACCGCCGTCCAGTCCGTATAGATACCGCGTGGCTGGATGAACAGGTAGGCGCCTGCAATGGTCGAGAGCGCGGTTGCGAGCAGTCCCGCATACAGCCCACGGTAAGCCGCCGCCACCACTACCGGCAGAACGAAAATGGAAAGCGGTGCTTCCCAGCTCAGCACCGGATCGAGCAGATAACGCACCAGCACCGTCAGCGCTACCGCCAGCACGGCCACGATATAGCCGCTCGCGGCTGAAATCACGCCTTTGCCCATGGAAGCTTCGCGTCGGAGGAGAAAAGGGGAGGAAACGCGCCTCCTTCACCCCGATTGTACCGCCGGCCTCCGGCCGTCACTTAGGCGCGCGGCGGTTCGGTGAGTTCCATTTCCACCAGCAGTCCGGGTGTGGCATTACGGGTGGTCAGCTTGCCGCCGTGCAGCTCGACAGCGCGGCGTGCGATGGCGAGCCCCAGGCCGGCTCCGCCGCTGGCGCGGTCGCGGTCTCCCTCCACCCTGTAGAAGGGGTCGAAGATGCGGGGCAGGGCTTCTTCCGGCACCCCGCGGCCGTGGTCCCGCACGCGCAGCCGCGCCGCCCCGCCGCCGCACTCCAGCTCCACCTCCACCGCCGTGCCCTCCGGCGCGTAGCGGATGGCGTTGCGCACTACGTTCTCCACCGCACGGCGCAGCAGCTCCGCATCGCCCTCCACCACGCAGGGCGGCGCGTTCTTCAGGGCGACGTCGCAGCCGCGGGCGCGCGCTTCCAGGGCGCAGTCCTCGGCCAGCTCGGCCGCCAGCAGGTCCAGCCGCACCCGCTCCGTCCGCCACGCCGAGGGGTCGCCCTCGGCGCGCGTCACCTGGAGCAACTGCCCCACCAGGTCGTTCAGCCGGTCGGCCTCTTTCTGGATGCGGTCGAGCGCCGCCTCGCGGTCCTCGCCCGAGCGCGCCAGCTCCACCGCCACTCCCAGGCGCGCCAGCGGCGAGCGCAACTCGTGCGAGATATCGGCCAGCAGCCGCCGCTCAGCGGACAACAGGGTCTGCATCCGCGCCGCCATGCGGTCGAAAGCGCGGGAGAGCCGCCCCAGCTCGTCGCCGCGCGTCGAGTTCACCCGCGCCTCCAGGTCCCCGCGCCCGAAGCGCTCCACGGTCTTCTGCAACTGCCGTACCGGCCGGGTCAGGTGGTAGGCCAGCCCCCAGCACAGCAGCACCCCGGCGGCCATCACCCACCAGTGCTCCGGAAACAAAAACCAGGTGCCCACCCGCGGCCGGCGCTGCGTGAGCAGAAACAGCCGGTAGTCGCCGTCTTCGGCTGTCCGCACCAGCACCATCCCCCCGGGCCGAAATATGACGAAGCGTTCCCGTTCCCCGGCCCGCGCCAGCAACCCGGAGCGGTTCCGCCCGGTCAGCAGGTCGCGCCCCCGCCGGTCGGTCACCACCAGCCTGCCCCGGTAGCTCGCCTGCGCCCGCTCCAGGTGCGCCGCCAGAGCCTCCCGCCCGCCTTCTTCGTACACCGCGCGCGCTTCCCGCAGCTCGAATTGCACCAGCCGGTCGAAGAACGCCGGGCGGCGGTCCTGCTCCCGCGAGGTGATCAGCGCGGTCCCGATCGTGGTGATGATCAGGGTGGCCCAGAACCACACCAGAATTCTGCCGAACAGCGTCATTCCGCGCTGCTTTCCTCCGAGGTGCGGCAGAACTGGTAGCCCACTCCCCGCACCGTCTTGATGAGCGTCCGGTCGCGCTCCAGTTTCCGGCGAATGTGGCTGATGTGCATGTCGATCGACCGGTCGAAGGGCGTGGCCTTGCGGTTATACAGGCTCTCCATGAGGGCGTCGCGCGAGAGCACCCGTCCGGCCGAGCGCATCAACAGTTCCAGCACGTCGAACTCGAAGGTGGTGAGGTCCACCGGGCGGCCGCTCTCCAGCACCTCGCGGGTGCCCGGGTCCAGCACCACGCCGTTCACCTCGATGCGCCCGCCGGTCTCCGGCCCCCGCGGCTGGTAACGGCGCAGAATGGCCCGCAGCCGGGCGGCCAGTTCCCTCGGGTTGAACGGCTTGGGCAGGTAGTCGTCGGCCCCCATCTCCAGCCCCACGATCCTGTCCACGTCCTCACCCCGCGCGGTGAGCATCAGCACCGGGACGCGGCTGGTCTTCCGCAACTCCCGGAGGATGGCGAAACCGTCCATGCCGGGCAGCATCACGTCCAGGATCACCAAGTCGTGTTCGCCGGAGCCCGCCCGCTCCAGCCCGCGCGGGCCGGTGTGCTGGCTCTCCACCGTGAAGCCTTCCCGCGCGAGAAAGGTGCTCAGCAGCGAACACAGCTCCACGTCGTCGTCGATGAGCAAAATCCGCACGGCTAAACTCTACCATGCCGCGCGCGCAAGCACCGTAAGGAATTGTAAGTCCGCCGCGGCGGCGGCTTATCTGCCCAGCCGTTGCATCAGCTCGAGCGCCGTCTCGCGGTAGAGCTTCCGCAGCACCGCATCCGAGAGCCCGAAGCCGGAAAGCTGCCAGCGATAGTTGTAATACTGCGGGTAGTAGAAATGCTCGTCCAGCGTTTCCAGGATGCGGAAGGTCGAGCGGTACATGCCCGCATCGCGCCCCATGTCGGTGCCGTACATCACCCTGCCGGCGTACCTGGTAAGGAACGCGGCCGTTGCCCGGGGCGTCGAAGCCGATTCGCCGAAGCGCGCCGAGATGTCCACATAAAGGTTCGTGTGCGCATCCAGCAACCCGGCCAGCCGCCCCAGGTCGTAGTCCAGGTTGGCGAAGTGGCAGGCGATGAAGACCGTCTCCGGATGCCGCTTCACGGTCCGCTCGAGAATCTCGATCATGCCTTCGAAGCCCACGATATCGGGCTTGTTATCCTGTCTCCAC
>JAWLGN010000135.1:0-14527 GCA_041685075.1 Bryobacteraceae bacterium | reverse complement strand
CTGAAAGCCTGTTGCCGCGCATCGGCGAGCTGTTGCGCGAGGCGCTGACCTTGCAGGCCGCCTATCGGGAGGCCGCCGGCGCCTTTTCCGCCATCACCAGCCGCATTGTCACGATGGGGGGCGTTTCGCTCGATCGCCGCCGCGCCGCCGAAGCCCGTATTACGCGCGACCACTCCGCTTCCCAGCTCAAGCAGATCATCGAGAGCATCCAGGAGTCCGGTTGCCTGGTTAAAGACCTGGAAACCGGGCTGGTGGACTTCCCCACGCTCTACCGCGGCCAGGAGGTCTATCTCTGCTGGAAGCTCGGGGAGCCGGAGATCGGCTATTGGCACGGAACCGATGAAGGCTTCGCCGGCCGCAAGCCCATCGACGAAGCCTTCCTCCGCGAGCATCGCGGCGATGGAGCGCAGTAGCCCGCGTTAACCTTGTTACAAGCTCACGGGCCGGTGTTTCGCCACCCAGTCCGGATCGAAGTCCACGCCGAATCCGGGACCGGTGGGGACCTTGATCTTGCCCCCCGCCACCTTCAACGGCGAGGTCTTGCACTCGAAGCGCGCGTGGGTTTCCAGGCCCTTGAACTCGTGGTGCTCGCCGGCGTTGGGCACCGCCGAGACGAAATGGATGTTATAGAGATACCCCAGCCCGCCGCCGGACATGTGCGGGATGATGGTCTTGCCGAACGCGGCAGCCATGCGCGCCACCTTCATCGAGCGGATGAGGCCCCCGAAGTAGTAGTTGTCCGGCTGCACGATATCCAGGCCGTCGTGCGCGAGCAGCCAGCGGAAGCCGTAGAAGCTGTAGTCCTGCTCGCCGTTGGCGATGGGAATCGTGAGGGCGTCGGCCACCTGCTTGATCTCCTCCAGGTGGTCGAACATCACCGGTTCTTCGAAGTAGCGGTACTTGTACTCCTCCAGCAGCCTGCCCACCCGGATGGCCTCCGGAACGGTGTAGAAGCTGTTCGAATCGGCATACAGGGCCATATCGTCGCCGAAGGTTTTGCGCACCAGCGGGACGATCTTCTCGGTGCGCCCGGCGGGGCCCTCGGCATGCATGTCGGTGGTCATGAACATCAGCCCCCCGACTTTGATCTTCAGCGCGCGCGCGTCGTAGGCCGCCACGGCGTCGCGGATCAGCCGGATCGATTCCTCCACCGGCTTCTCCCGCCATTCCGTGGCGATGTAGACCCCCACCTCGGGGCGTTGAGTCTCCCCGATCAACTCTCCCACCGGCTTGCGGACCATGCGCCCGAGCATATCGAGGATGGCGAACTCGATGGTCGCCAGGGGCAGGCCAAGCGAGATGCCGTTATAGCGGAAGTTGAATCGGTAGGTGTAGACCTTCTCAAGGATCAGGTCCAGTTCGCGCGCGTCCTTGCCGGGAAAGAACGGCCGCAGGTTGCTTAGGAAGATGGGGTACAGGGTTCTCATGCCGCTGTGCGCGACGGAGATGCCCTCGGCGCCGTCCCGGGAGCGGACCCGGCACAGAAAGCTGTTATTCAAGCGCAGCAGTTCGAGCGATTCGATGATGACCGGTGCCTTGAACAGGTGTCTCTTCAGGACCGGCTGCTTCAGCGCGGCGTCGAGCCTGGCGTAGCGGGCCGCGAGATCCGGTTGGGCCGAACCGAGCGGCGCGGCGGCAAGGCCTCCGCCCAGCGCGGTGGAGAGAAAGCGGCGGCGATTGGCTGTCACCATAGCACCTCCCGGATCAGCCTATCACGGCCGCTGCCGCGCCGCTCGGGGGGCCGCGCTACTCTTTCAGCACGCGATCCAGGTTCTGATAGCTCTGCTCCATGCCGTCGGTCATGCCGGTCGCCAGGGCGCCGTCGCGCACCTGCTTCGAGCCGTAGTCGATGAGGGTGGTCACGGTGGTGAGACCGTCTTGTTCGGTGAAGGTCACGGTGACGATGGCCTCGCCTCCGGGATAGCCGCCGAGCGTTCCGGGATCGTATATCTCCGTGTGCACCAGCTTCGAGGGCGGCTCCACCTCGCGGAACGTACCGCTGAAGCCGAACTCGCTGCCTTCCTCGTCGTTCTTCCACCGCCACTGGTACTGGCCGCCGGGGCGAACGTCCATCTCGCACACCGGCATCGACCAGCCGGGCGGCCCAAGCAGCCATCGCTGGAGCAACTCCGGTTCCGTGTAGGCCCTATAGACGAGCGCCCGAGGCGCCTTGAACGAGCGCCTCACCTGCACCTCGCGGTCGCTCGGCAGGGTGACCTGCGCTTTCTCCATAGTCGTCTGCATCCCCTTGCCTCCCTCTTTGGTATTCATAGGTGTCTCCTGTGACGGGTTCGCTTGCGCGCACGTTTCGTTTTGGAGGGCCTGCGCCCGATCTCTTCGAGGACTCCCTCCAGGCGGGTAAAATTCGCCTCCCAGGTGGCGCGATACCGCTCGAGCCAGGCGGCCGCTTCTGCGAGCGGCTTCCCCTCCAGCCGGCGCGGCCGGCGCTGCGCGTCCTGCCCGGCGCGGATCAGCCCCGCGCGCTCCAGAATTTTCAGGTGCTTGGAGATGGCAGGCTGGCTGATGGCGAAGGGCTCGGCGAGTTCCCGGACCGAAGCCTCCCCGCGCGCGAGGCGCGCCAGAATGGCGCGGCGCGTCGGGTCGGCCAGCGCCAGGAAGGTGTCGTCGAGGCGCTTGGATGCGTTCAGTTCCATAGCCGAACGGTTTAATAACCGTATGGTAATGTTACTTGGCGGGCGTGTCAACCCGTTCCGCCGCGGCGCTGTGTGTTTGCGAACGCCGCGCGCACGGAGCCGGACTACAGGAACAGTGGGGCCGCTACCAGCGTGATGGTGGCCAGCAGCTTCACCAGCACGTGCAGCGACGGGCCGGCGGTGTCCTTGAAGGGGTCCCCTACCGTGTCCCCCACCACCGAGGCTTTGTGGGCGTAAGAGCCTTTGCCCCCGTAGGCGCCCGCTTCGATGAACTTTTTGGCGTTGTCCCAGGCGCCGCCGCTGTTGTTCATGAGCAGCGCCATCAGGATGCCGGCGATGGTTCCCACCATCAGGAGCGCCGCCACCGCCGCCGCGCCGACCGGCGTACCGTCGGCCGCGTTGGTGAAGTGCCGGAAGATCAGGCCCAGCGCCACCGGTCCCACCACGGGAAGCAACCCGGGGAGCACCATGGCCTTCAGGGCGCCCTTGGTCACGATGTCCACGCAGGTCCCGTAATCCGGATCGGCGGTGCCTTCCATGATCTCCGGGTTGGCTTTGAACTGCCGGCGCACCTCCTCGATCACGGTCTGGGCGACCTTGCCCACCGCGCGGATGGCCCAGGCGCTGAACAGGAAGACGATCATGGCGCCTATCAGCGCGCCCACGAAGACCGGCACGTGGCCGATATCGATGGTGAAGATGGGAACCGCGCGGCCGGCCTCGGCCAGCACCATCTTTACCTCGTCGATGTACGCGGTGAAGAGCAGGAAGGCGGCCAGCGCGGCGCTGCCCACGGCATAACCCTTGGTCAGGGCCTTGGTGGTGTTGCCCACCGCGTCGAGCCGGTCCGTGCGGTCGCGAATCTCCTGCGGTTGCTGCGACATTTCGATGATGCCCCCGGCGTTGTCCGTAATCGGTCCGAAGGTGTCCATGGCGAGAATGTAGGCCGCGGTGGAAAGCATCCCCATGGTGGCGATGGCGGTTCCGTAGAGGCCCGCCGCCTGCTCGGAGAGCAGCGCGCCCGTGGTGGGGTCGGTCAGTCCGGAGTGGGCGCCCAGGTAGTAGGAGCCGAGAATGGCCGCCGAGATCACGATGACCGGCGCCGCCACGCACTCCAGCCCCACCGCGAAGCCGGTGATGATGGTGGTGGCGGGTCCCGTCTTGCAGCTCTCCGCAATCGACTGCACCGGGCGGTACTTGTCCTCCGTGTAGTACTGGGTGATGTACACGTAGGCGAAGCTGGTGAGAATGCCCACCACGCCGGCCAAAAACAGCATCGTGTTTCCTTGCAGCAGCAGGTAGACGGCCGCGTAAAAACCTACCAGGGCCAGCACGGTGGTCACGTAATAGCCGCGGTTCAGGGCCTTCATGGGATCTTCGTTTTCGTCGGTGCGGACCATCATGATCGCCACGGTGGAAGCGATCAGGCCGAAGGCGCGCGCTACCAGCGGGAAGAGGATGCCCTTCAAGCCGAAGACCGGAAAGAGCGCCACCCCGAGGATCATGGCGCCGATGTTTTCGGCGGCGGTGGATTCGAACAGGTCGGCGCCGCGGCCCGCGCAATCGCCCACATTATCGCCCACCAGGTCCGCGATCACGGCCGGGTTACGGGGGTCGTCTTCGGGAATCCCGGCTTCCACCTTGCCCACCAGATCCGCGCCCACGTCGGCGGCCTTGGTGTAGATACCGCCTCCCAACTGGGCGAACAGCGCCACAAAACTAGCGCCGAAGCCGAACGCCACAATCTGCACCGGAACCCCGCGGGGATTCTCCAGGCCGCCGAACACCAGGAACAGCACCCCCACGCCCAGCAGCGAGAGCGCCACCACGCTCAGCCCCGTCACCGCGCCGCCGCGCAAAGCGATCTGGAGCGCCTGGTTCAGACTCGTGCGGGCCGCCGAAGCCACCCGGATATTCGCGCGGATCGATACCCACATTCCGCTCAGGCCCGCCAACAGCGAGCAGGCCGCGCCGGCGAGGAACGAAATGGTCATCCGCACCGCCAGGGTCATGTCCCTGCCGTACAGGTAACCCAGGAAAATGACCACGGCCAGAACCACCGCAAGACCGATGATGGTCCGGTACTGGCGCCGCAGGAAAGCCTCCGCGCCCACCCGGATGGCATCCGAGATTCTGCGCATCTCGGGCGTGCCCGTATCATGGCCGATAACGTACTTGGCCAGCGCCGCCGCGGCGGCGAGCGACAGGATGCTGATCAGCAGGACGGCATAGAGATAACCGGCACCCTCGCCGGCCGGCTCCCCCACTTGCAGCCACAGGGCGGGTCCGTGCGTCCATCGTGCCATGGCTTCCAATTCTCCTCCGGGGGGAACTTCAGCGCTTGAGTACAATCTTATCGAAAGGTGGGACACCTCCTCGGTGATGTGGGCCATACAGCGCCCCTATGTGGCGGGAAAGTGTACGATAGCAAGGACAACCCCGGCCGGTCCGGCCGGTACCACTTGAGCGCTGTAGTACGCAAAAAAAAGCCCGCGCGGGAGAGAACCGCGCGGGCTTTTCCAGTCCAGCGGACTACTGCTTGTGTTCGATCCGCATGCCGTAGAAGCTGCGGTAGACGAAGATCATGGAGCACACCAGGAAGATCGCCGAAAGCACCAGGCTGAGGGTGGGACCCTGCTGCCGCGTCATCGACACGGCCAGTTCCACCGCCAGCAGGCCGAACAGCGTGGTGAACTTGATGATGGGGTTCAGGGCCACAGAGCTGGTGTCCTTGAAGGGATCGCCCACCGTGTCGCCCACCACCGTCGCGTCGTGCAGTTCCGTACCCTTGGCGCGCAGCTCCGTCTCCACCACCTTCTTCGCGTTGTCCCAGGCGCCGCCGGCGTTGGCCATGAAAATGGCCTGGAACAGCCCGAACAGCGCGATCGACATCAGGTAGCCCACGAAGAAGAACGGCTCGAGGAACGCGAACGCCAGGGTGGAGAAGAACACGGTCATGAAGATGTTGAACATGCCCTTCTGCGCATACTGGGTGCAGATCTCGACGACCTTCTTGGAGTCCGCAATCGAAGCCCGGGTGGAGCCTTCGAGCTTGATGTTGTTCTTGATGAACTCCACCGCGCGGTAGGCGCCCGTCGAAACCGCCTGGGTGGCAGCGCCGGTGAACCAGTAGATCACCGCGCCGCCCATGATGAGGCCGAGCAGGAAGGGCGGGTGGAGCAGGGAGAGCTTGTCCAGGTTCTGCGTCAGCCCGTGCGTCAGCATCACGATGGTGGCGAAGATCATGGTTGTCGCCCCCACCACCGCCGTGCCGATCAGCACCGGCTTGGAGGTCGCCTTGAACGTGTTGCCCGCGCCGTCGTTCTCTTCCAGGTTCTCTTTGGCCTTCTCGAACTGCGGGGCGAAGCCGAACTGCCGCTGGAACTCGGCGGAGATATTCGGCTGCTCCTCGATGGTCGACAGCTCGTAGACCGACTGCGCGTTATCCGTCACCGGGCCGTAGCTGTCCACCGCGATGGTCACCGGTCCCATACCCAGGAAGCCGAAGGCCACCAGTCCGAAGGCGAACACGGCCGGCGCCACCATCAGGAGGCTCAGTCCCATGGTGCTGACCGCATAGGCGATGCTCATCAGCAGAATCACCGCCAGGCCCAGCCAGTAAGCGCTGAAATTGCCGGCCACGAAACCGGAAAGAATGTTCAGCGAGGCGCCGCCTTCGCGCGAGCTGGTTACGATCTCACGCACGTGCCGCGAGTTGGTAGAGGTGAATATCTTGACTAATTCGGGAATCAGCGCGCCGGCAAGCGTGCCGCAACTGATGATGACGGAGAGCTTCCACCACAGCGACGTGTCGCCGCCGAGGCTCGGGATCATGAAATAGCTGACCACGAAGGTCGCGGTGATCGAGAGCAGGGAGGTCAGCCACACCAGCGAGGTGAGCGGCGCTTCGAAATTGAACTTTTCGGCGCTGCCGTACCGGGCTCTCGCGATGGCGCCATTGACGAAGTAGCTCACGCCGGAGGCGATCACCATCATGACGCGCATGGAGAAGATCCACACCAGCAATTGCACCTGCACCACGGGGTTGGCCACCGCCAGCATGATGAAGGTGACGAGCGCCACGCCCGTGACGCCGTAGGTTTCGAAACCGTCGGCCGAGGGCCCTACCGAATCGCCTGCGTTGTCGCCCACGCAGTCCGCGATGACGCCCGGGTTGCGCGCGTCGTCTTCCTTGATCTTGAAGACGATCTTCATCAGGTCCGAGCCGATATCGGCAATCTTGGTGAAGATGCCGCCCGCCACGCGCAACACGGCTGCGCCCAGCGACTCGCCGATGGCGAAGCCGATGAAGCACGGTCCGGCCAGATTGCCCGGCACCGCCAGCAGGATGAACAGCATGATCAGCAGCTCGACCGAGATCAGCAGCATCCCGATGCTCATTCCCGCCTGCAGCGGAATGTCATAGCAGGGGAACGCCTTTCCGGTAAGGCTGGCGTGGGACGTGCGCGAGTTGGCGAACGTGTTGACGCGCATGCCGAACGCGGCCACCAGGAAGCTGCCCGAAATGCCGATCACGCTGAAGATCAGGATGATCAGCACGCGGGAGACCTCGAAGCCCTGCAGAAAACCGAAATAGAAAGCGATGATCGCCGCGATCAGGAGTTCGAGCAGAATCAGGAACCTGCCCTGGGTCGCGAGGTAGGTCTTGCAGGTTTCGTAAATCAGCTCGGAAACCTCGCGCATCGCCGCATGTACCGGCAGGTCGCGCAGGCGCTTGTAAATCGTCAGGCCGAACAGCATGCCCAGAGCGCTGGCCAGCAGGCCGACCATCAGCACCGTGCGGCCGCCTATCCCGCCCAGGAACGTTGCCGCGTCGAGGTCGGGCAAAACCAGGTTGGCTTCGCCGCCGCCCTCGTGCTGCGCCATGACAGGCGAAGCCACTAGAACCAGTAGCAGAAAAGAAAGTGCCAGGCGCAGAACGGACCTGAGGGGCGGAAACCCAGCCGGCCCGTGCGCGGTATTCGAATGCATTCGAGTGAAACCCTCCAGACGTTTATGGATTCCCGGGCACCCGGCGAGCTTGCCCCGTTCGGTAAGCGTTGCGGAGAGATGACTTGCTCGAAGGTGAACCAAGGGAACAGTGTATGTTAAACCACAGTATAAAGGATAGAAGCATCGGATTCAACGAGCTCTCGGGCGCAGCGTCGCCGGCAAGTCCGGTCTGCCGGTAGATGCCACCGGGCACGCTCCACCCCGAGCCGCGCATCGCCGAAGATCTTTCATTGCTTTCCTGGGCACGGGGAATACCCGATATGCAGCCGTCCCGCGCCCTACACTCCTAAGCCGTCACCTTGGGTGTTGGGAACACCCTAGATTACAATTCCGACGCTCGGGCGCGCAAGCCGCAAAGGGGATTTTTTTCGGATCCGCAGATCCAATATTGGGGATGTGCTAGGCCATCGCCATGGAAATGCGGCGGCAGGATTCGGCGGTGCGGCGGGCCGTTTCGGCGCAGCGCAGCAGAGTGTCATCCTCCCCGGAGAATGCCTGGCAGCTATCGGCCGACGCGCGGCAGACCTCCGCGCAGACATCGCACATACGGGCGTGATACTGAGATGCGCGCAGCAGGAAGCCGGCGCTCGCCGCGCAGCTTTCCGCGCAATCCAGCAGGTTCCGGATGTGCGACGCCTCGGCGTATCTGCCCCCCAACAGCAGGCAGTGGGTCACGGTTTCCGTTGCCATGCGGGCGCAGTCGAGACAGTCCTGAATGCACTCCCGCATTTCGCCGGTAAGCTCGGTCTGGTGGGGCATGCCAACGGTTACGGGGCAAGCGGCGCGCCAGTGTGCGGTTTGCCGCCGGCACGCTTCAACTGCCCGCAGGCGGCGTAGATGTCCAGCCCCCGCGGCTTGCGCACGAAGCAGGGCAGCGCGCGCCGCACGATCGCCTGGAAGCTCTCCACGCGCTCCGGCTCGGGGCTTGCATAGGGAATGCCGGGGCCCGGGTTGAGCGCGATCAGGTTCACCTTGGCCCGCAGTTGGCCCAGCAGCTTCACCACCCGGCGCGCATCGGCATCGCCGTCGTTGACATCCTTCAGCAGCACGTATTCGAAGGTGAGCCTCTCCCACGGCCGCAGGGGATACGCCCGGCAGGCCTCCATCAGTTCGCCCAGCCGGTACTTGCGGGTGATGGGCATGAGCCGCTCCCGGGTCTCCTGGGTAGAGGCGTTCAGCGAGATGGCCAATTTCGGGCGCAGCGGCTCGCGGCCGAGCACCTCCATTCCGGGGATGATCCCGGAGGTGGAAACCGTCACCCGGCGCGGCGAGATCGCCATGCCTTCCGGGTCCAGCAGGATGCGGCAGGCCTTCAGCACTGCGGGCAAATTCAGCAGCGGCTCCCCTTGCCCCATCATGACGATGTTCAACCGGGCGCGCTCGCCGCCCGCGCCATTCTCCCGTGCCAGCGCCAGCACCTGCCCCACAATCTCCCCGGCGGTGAGGTTGCGCTCGAGGCCGAGCAGCGCCGTCATACAGAAACCACAGTTCACCGCGCAGCCTACCTGGCTCGATATGCAGACCGTGTCCCGCCCCTCTTCCGGCATCCACACCGATTCCACCGTGCGGCCGTCCCCGAGGGCCAACAGGTAGCGCTGCGTGCCGTCCTCCGAATCGTATCGCCGGGCAATTCCGGGGATGCCTAGTGGGAAGCGTTGGGCCAAGCTGCGCCGCAACTCGGCCGGCAGCGTGGTGATGCTCGCGATGGCCTCCACCCGCCCGCGGTAGAGCGCCTGGTAGATCTGCCGCGCGCGGTATCCCGGCTGCTCCCCGCCGAGCGCCTCCTGAATATCCCTAAATTCCATCCCTACAAGGGTTTGGACCATCTGAACCCATTTTATCAGCGCCCCGCCCGAAGGCGCGAATGCTAGAATGAAGAAGGTCTTCTGTGTCCAGTACCAGCCCATCCCCGAGCGCAGTGCGCGAAATCGAAATGACCACCCTCGCCAACGGCGTGCGGGTGATTACCGAAACCATGCCCCACGTCCGTTCCGCCTCGGTCGGCATCTGGGTGGGCAGCGGTTCGCGCCGCGAAACTCCCGAGCAGAACGGCATCTCCCACTTCATCGAGCACATGCTCTTCAAGGGCACCGAGAACCGCTCGGCCGAGGACATCGCCCGCTCGGTGGACTCCATCGGCGGCAACCTGGACGCCTTCACCGCCAAGGAGCTGGTCTGCTACAACTGCAAGGTGCTGGACGAGCATCTCTCCCTGGCATTCGACGTCCTGGCCGACCTCGTGCTCCATCCCCTGTTCCGCGAGGAGGACATCGCCAAAGAGAAGGGCGTCATCCTGGAAGAGATCAAAATGGAGGCGGACAGCCCGGACTACCTGGTGCACGAAATCTTCGCCACCAACTTCTGGAAGGACCACCCTCTGGGCAAGCCCATCCTGGGCACGCGCGAGACCGTCAAGCGCTTCGACCCAGGTATGATCGGGGACTACTACCGGACCGTCTACTCACCCTCGAACCTGATCGTGACCGCGGCGGGCAATCTCAGGCACGAGCGCATGGTGGATCTGGCGAGCCGGTACTTCGCCGGCCTGGCGCCCGGGTGCGCCCAGGAGGCCGAAAACACACCCGCCACGCACGCGCGCATCGCGCTGCGCAGTAAGAAATCGCTGGAACAGGTGCACCTGTGCCTGGGGGTGCCCTCCTATCCGCTGCCCCACCAGGGCCGCTTCGCCTGCTATGTGCTGAACGCCATGCTCGGCGGGGGAATGAGTTCGCGGCTGTTCCAGAATATCCGGGAGCGCCAGGGGCTGGCCTACGCGGTCTTCTCCGAGCTGAGTCCCTACCGGGATACGGGCTGCCTGTCGATCTATGCAGGCACCTCGCTCGAATCGGCGCCCAAGGTGGTGGCCTCCATCGTCAAGGAGTTCAAGCGGCTCAAGGACGAGCCGGTCAACGACGAGGAGTTGCGCCGCGCCAAGGACCACCTGAAGGGATCCCTCATGCTGAGCCTGGAGTCCACCTCCGCGCGCATGTCGAACCTCGCCCGCCAGGAAATGTACTTCGGCCGCTTTTTCAGCCTGGACGAACTGGTGGAATCCATCGAGGCGGTTTCGGCCGAGGATGTGCAGCGCGTGGCCCGGACCTTCTTCGACCCCAAGCAGATCGCCCTCACGGTGCTGGGCAACCTGGACGGCTTCCGCATCGGACGCGACGAGCTGGTCTGCTAAGCCGCCGGCCGCGGCAGACCTCGCTCAGGGACTCGCCCGCAGGCCGCGCCCCGGCACACCCGCGCTCAGTAGGATATTCCGATGCCGAACTCGAACTGGTTCAACGGAGCCCCCTGAAAACTGGGGCCGGCCCAGCGCGTGAAGCGAAACTCCGGCGTCACGTTCACGCTGAAGTCGTCGATGAAGCGAAACCCGATCCCCACTACGCCGCCCAGCACGTTCCGGTTGCGCGGCGAGGCGCTGATCTGGTGGCTGGTTTCTTCGCCGTCCGGCGCCGTGATCCTCGTGCTGCTGCGAATCTTCGACACGGTGCGCACCGCCGCGCCGCCGGTGAAGAAAACCCGGGAGAGCAGCCCCTCGCGCGTCAGCTTGCCGTACTGCAGCACCACGGGGATGTCGAACAGCCGCGCGCGGGTATTCTCGCTGACGGTGGAGCGGGTGCGCTCGTCCTCGTTGGTGGCGGGGTTGTCAACGCCCGAGAAGGTGTTTGTCACGTTGTCGTAGCCCAGGCGGGTATACAGCACCTCGGTCCTGAGTTTCAGCTTCTCACCCAGCAGAATTTCCACTACCGGGCCGCCGCTCATACGGGAGGCGCGGGAGGTAATGTTGCCGTGCCGGTCCACCACGGTGCCGTTTTCGGCTGCCGTGCCCAGACTGGTCTGGTTGCCCATGACGCTGAGGGAGCGCATCGGGAAGGTGCGGGCGCGGATACCGAAGGACACCTTGGGGCGCCGGATCGGAAACTCCCAGGGATGCCTCTCCTCGTCGTCGGTGGCAGCGGTTTCCGCGGGCGCGACGGCCGCGGTCTGCCCTCGAAGACCACTGGCGCCTGCTGTCAGAAGCGCGCAGAGGAAGATTCCGGCCCACCGGCCGCCGATCGGTATTCTCATCCAGTCACCTCGGTTTGCGTACGGCGCGCAGGGACGCTCCCGGTTCCGGACGCCCGCACCGTGAACGATGGTAGACGGTAGTGCCGTTTCCCGGGTTTCGGTACCCGTGCTAGAACATATGGTAACCGGCCCGCGGGGGCGTACGTCCGAAACTTTCCGCCCCGGGCGGCGATGTGCCTGTGGCACCGGCCCAGGACTGAATTACGCTATGCGCTTCGATTTTAACCGATTGCTGGTCCTTATGACCGCTTCTGCGGCGCTGTTATGCGCTCAGCCGGAAACCGCCACGCTGCGCGGCACCGTAAGGGATGCCAAGGGCGTGCCGGTGGAAGAGGTGACGGTGGCAATTACGGAGCCGGAAAACTTCGCCCCCTCCCGGCGGGTTGTCACGCGAGCCGACGGCGTCTACGAAGTGACTTTTCTGCAGCCCGGCTTCTACCGCGTAAGTGTCCAGGAGTTGTTCGTCGCGGAAGCCGTGCTGCTCGAACCGGGTCAGACCCGAACCCTGGATATCCAACTACCACCGGAGGACTCCGAGCAAACCGTCACTGTCTTCGATAACCCATCGCCGCTTCAATCGGAGAGCGGCGCCGTGACCCACCCGGTGGACTACGAGCTGAAGTGGAACGATGCGCCGGCGGCCGAAAGCCATCCCTCGGCGCTCTCCCTGCTGACCACCGCGCCCGCTGTGCAGGGCAACGGCAAAGGCCTCGTGATCTCGGGCATCTCCTCGCGGCAACAGCAGACCTGGGCCGTTGACGGCGTGCCGCACGATATCACAGACCAGACCGGCAATCCGGCCCACTTCGGCGTGGCCCAGGTGACCATCGCCGGCGCGGGAGTGGAGACGGCGCGCCCGGTGAACTTCAACATGGTTTCCAAGCGCGCCGGCGACGGCTTCCACGGAACCTTCTACTACAAGCGCGCCAACTCGTCCTTCGATGCCCGCTCCTACTTCGAACCCGCCCGCCCGGATTACAAGCTGAGCGAAGCCTTCGGGGAGGTGAGCTTCCCGTTGTTCTACGGCCGCACCTGGATCCACGGCGGCGGCATGTACCAGAAGCATCCTTACGCCCAGACGCGCTTTTCCGACGTGCCGACCGAAGCCATGCGCAACTGGAACTTCAGCGCCTTTCTGGACCCCCTGACCGCGCCCGGCGGCAACGTGGTGACCATTCGGGACCCGCGCAACAACCAGCCCTTCCCCGGCAACATCATCCCCTCCAACCGCATCAACTCGGTCGCGCTCAAGTACCTCGGCTACTTCCCCAGCCCCAACACCGGAGAGGAGGGCGCTTATACCCAGAACTACAGTTGGGTACACCCGTACGGGTCGGATATGTATAAGGGCGTCTGGCCGTTCGCGCGGGTGGACCAGCGGTTGTGGCGGGGCAACAATCTCTACGCGCGATGGATGATGAATCAGACCGCCACGGTGGCGCCGGGCAGCATTTCGCACCAGTTCGCCTCCACCCTTTCACCGCGTTACCGCGGGTTCGTCATCGCCGACGTGCAGGAGGTCTCCCCCACCCTCGTGAACCATCTCAAATTCGCGCGTACGACCATCCAGGTGAAGCAGGGGCAGAGCGAGGAAAGCGTGGACCCGATGCACGGTGACCAGGTGGCCACTACCGTGGGGCTGCAAGGGGTGAACCCGAAGGGTCTTCACGCCGTGGGCTTCCCCACCGTGGCGATCTCCGGCCTGACGCCGCTGGCGGTTGCCTATCCCGGCGGGCGGGACAAGTTCGTGGCGCATGACGACGGGCTCGTCAGCCTGGAAGACGGCATCACCTGGTCGCGCGGGCGCCACACCGTGCGGGCGGGAGTGCAGCACCTGCGGCTGCGGTGGCGCGACGACACGGTACCGCAAAACGCCTGGGGCGCCTTCACCTTCACCGGCGCTTTCACCGGCCTGGCCTTCGCGGATTTCGCGCTCGGCATT
Organism: Bryobacteraceae bacterium; assembly: GCA_041685075.1. Taxonomy (GTDB): domain Bacteria; phylum Acidobacteriota; class Terriglobia; order Bryobacterales; family Bryobacteraceae; genus JAMCRM01. Next base: position 844 of record JAWLGN010000135.1, on the reverse strand, counting down.
CCGGCCACCGCCACCCGCCAGGCGGTCCGGCCCAACCGGCTGATCCGCCAGAACCAGACCGGGGCCTACCTGGCCGATACCTTCCGCGTCAGCCCCCGGCTGACCCTGGACTTCGGCCTGCGCTGGGATTACTACGACACGCCCTACTACGACGACGGCTTCATGGCCAACTGGGACCCCTCCACCGCCACCCTGTTCGTGGCGCCCGGCACCTTCACCTCCGTCAGTCCCTACTTCCCCGAATCGGTTCCGGTGGCGGTCGGCGAAGTCATTCCGGAGGCCAAGACCACCAACTTCCGCCCGCGGGTGGGCGGCGCCTACCGCCTGACCGACCAGCTCGTGCTCCGCGCCGGATACGGCGAATTCACCGAAAACCCGGGCTACGGCCTGTTCGGCAGGGTGAGCGCGGCCAATCCTTTCGAGATCACCGAGACCTACACCAACGAGATGGTGGGCACCTCGCCGTGGCTCAGCTTCCCGCGGCCGTTCCCCAGCAACCCGTCATCGGCGCTGCTCCCGGGCCAGAGCGTGACTTCGTATCCCATGAGCACCGAGGAAGGCGTGATCCGGCAGTACCACGCCAGCCTGGACGCGTCGGTGTTGGGCCTGCACTTTCGCGCGGCCTACATCGGGGCGCGGGGCTCCGGCATGAACTACATGCTGGACACCAACAAGCCACAGGCCGGCACCACCCCGTTCACTCCCGCGCGGCGGCCCTTCCCGCAGTTCGTCTCCACTCACGAAATCCGCACCGACGGCTCCTGGCAGTACGATTCGGCCGTCTTTCAGGTGCAGCGCAGGACCGGGCCCGTCACCTTCAACAGCAGCTTCACCTGGTCTGACA
>JAWLGN010000470.1:1541-2658 GCA_041685075.1 Bryobacteraceae bacterium | reverse complement strand
GTACTTTTTTCTTGCAAGGAGCACGTTTTGACAATTATGCTGCGGGGAAAGTGACAGAGTTGCACGATAGCGGGTACCGAGTGGATCGAGCATTCTAAGGGCTGTGATGGGTGGAATGAACTGTAAGGCGCAGATCTTTTGTGCCGCGCTGGGGCCGGTATTTATTCTTGTTCTTTTCCCCGCGTGGCTGAACATGGGGTTCATTCCGCCGCTCGCGCCGACGCTGACCCCCGACCAGGTGTTCGAGATCTATGACCGCAGCCGAAACGAAATACGGCTGGGCGCGATGCTGACCATGCAGTTTGCCATTTTCGGCATAGCCTGGACGGTTGCCATTTCTGCGCAGATGCGACGGATCGAGGCAGGGTCAACGCCCGTGCTGACCTATCTGCAGCTCGTGATGGGCAGCGCCGGGTTCTTTCTGTTCGTCATACCGTGCATATTCTGGACGCTCGCCGCATTCCGCGCGGATCGCTCGGCGGAACTGGTTTATCTCCTGAACGACATGGGCTGGCTCAGCCTGGTGATGCCGGTCTTCCCGGCAGCAATTCAGGCGTTCGCCATCGGCGTGCTGATCCTCAGCGACAAGGGCAGCCGTCCCGTATTCCCACGGTGGGCGGGCTACCTGAATTTCTGGTGCGGAATCAATTTCCTGCCGGGCGCGCTCGGGACGTTCTTCAAGACCGGTCCGTTTGCCTGGAACGGATTGTTCGATTTCTGGCTGCCGCTCGGCGTGTTTTCGTTCTGGATCGCGATGATGGCCGTTCTGGTGATTGCGGCCGCACGCCGCCAAATGGCCGAGGAGAGGGGAGGAAGCATATCGTGACATTGCCCCTTGAGCGACCTGCGGATTCGAGGAGCGGTGTGAGCGCCGCGACAGTGAAACGTCTTCCGGGCGAGCCGGGCGTATGGATCTTTGTCCTTGCCGATATGGTGATCTTTACGCTGCTGTTTGCGGTTTATCTCATCTACCGGCAGGATGATCCGGGCGTTTTCGCGCGCTCCCAACAGGCGCTGAATGTACGACTCGGGACCTTCAACACGATCCTGCTTCTGACCAGTTCCTGGTGTGTAGCGGGAGCCGTCAGGGCCGCCGCCGTCGACCAAACGCCGTTGT
>JAWLGN010000470.1:0-1531 GCA_041685075.1 Bryobacteraceae bacterium | reverse complement strand
TCCGCCTGGTGCGCGGTGCGGCGGCATGCGGCGCGGTGTTCATCGCGCTCAAGATATTCGAATACTGGGACAAGACCACATCGGGCTTCAGCATCACGGCGAACGACTTCTTCATGCTGTTTTATGCCCTGACAGGCATCCATCTTGTGCATGTGATCCTGGGCGTCGGCGCTCTGCTGTTTCTGTCGGGAAAACTGCGGGACGGGTCCATCGGCCCGGCAAATATGCCGCCGCTCGAGAGCGGGGCCACTTACTGGCATATGGTCGATCTCTTGTGGCTCGTGCTGTTCCCGCTTCTCTATCTGTTGAGGTAGGCTGATGAACTCCTTTCTTCGCAGCTCTCCGACACTGATCTGGGCCATCCTGCTGATGGCCACACTGGGTTCATGGCAGATCGGCGTGAAGGAGGCGGCGTTAGTTGACGGTTCCGCGGTTCTGGGCGTTGGCCTAATGGTGCTCGCATTCATCAAGGTGCACCTGGTGTTGAACTACTTCATGGACCTCAGACACGCCCCCTGGGGCTGGCGGCTCCTTTACGAGGGCTGGATTGTCGCAGTCTGCGGTCTTCTTCTGTACCTCTACCTCGACGCTGGGGCCGGGGTCTAAGGGGCCGGCGGATAGGGGCAGGGTCGAACCTGGCGCGATTGTGGCCACGCGGATCGGTGGGTCGAGTTGCGCTGTTGCTTCAAGTGTTCAGGAATCATGACAATGAGTAAACAGCAAAAAAAAGTTGCGGTCATCGGGGCGGGTATGGCGGGACTGACCGCGGCGTTCCGACTGAAGGAAGCGGGTATTGACGCGGTGGTGTTCGAGCGGGGCAGCGCGCCCGGCGGCCGAACCAAGGCCATCCGCAAGAACGGCTTCAGCATCGACGTTGGCGCCGGCATACTGCCATCCACCTACGTGGACGTGATCAAGCTGATGAAGGATGCCGGGCTTTCCCACCTGGCGGAACCGGTCGATGGTTACGTGGCCATTCCCCGGGACGGCAAACTTTACCACATCAACATGCGCAGTCCGCGCCTGAGCCTGGCGCTAAGCGGCCTTATCGGCGTTGGCAGCAAGATGAAATTGCTGGCGGTCGCGAGGAAGCTCGCGGAAATGGGCGGGACGCTCGGTTTCGACACCACCGCCGGGGCCGCGCCTTGGGACACCGAGTCGCTCCAGGATTTTGCCGCACGGGAACTCACTGACGAGCTGCTGGAATATTTTCTCGAGCCTCTGATCCGGACACTCTATCTCCACGACGCGGATGAAGGCTCGGTTATCGAAACCTTCTGGTGCCTCAAGAATCTGGCGGCGAACTCCAGCTTCGCGCTCAAGGGCGGCATGGATCAGCTGGCTCATGCGCTGGCGGAACGCTTCGAGGTTCGATATGGGGAGGACGTCCAGGCGGTGCGCCGGACTGAGGGCGGGTGCGAAGTGGTATCAACGTCCTCCGGCGGTCCGGAACAGACGGAGCAGTTCGACGCCTGCGTCATGGCCACGGACGGGCGGGATATGCTGGCCACGTTGGGCCAGGCGTTCGGTC
>JAWLGN010000469.1:0-2658 GCA_041685075.1 Bryobacteraceae bacterium | reverse complement strand
TCTCCGCGATGTCGATTTCGACGGGATCGGGCAGCGAAGGCGGGCCGCCGGGCGCGAAGCCATACGACGCGATCCAGCCCACCGTAAAGGTGACGGTCGAGCCGATCAGTACGTACCAGGTCCATGCGATGGGAGTGAAGAACCGCACGTAGATGATGACGGAGAGTCCCGCTATCACTCCGGCAAGAGCTGCGCGGGAACCCACGCGCCGCGTCAGAACCCCCAGCAGAAACACTCCCAGCAGCGCGCCGAAGGGGATGGAAGCAATCGTCAGGCCGGCTTCCAGCACAGACCCCCACTTGCGCGCCATAATGCCGATGCCCAGCAGCACCAGTCCCCAGACGAAGGTCGCCCAGCGGGCGAACCGCAGGTAATGTGCCTCGTCGCGCTTACCCGCGTAGAGCCGGTAGAAGTCCATCACGCTGGTGGAGGCCAGGGAGTTCAGCGCCGCGGCGATGTTGGCCATGGCTGCCGCCAGGATGGCGGCCACCACGCCCCCCGCCACCCCCACCGGCAGGTTTTCCCAGATGAAGGCGGGATAAATGCGGTCCATCTGCTCCGGCGCCACCAGGTTGTTATCGCCGTAGTAGACGTACAGCAAAATGCCTATGAAGAGGAAAAGGGCGAACTGGAAAAAAATGACCGCCCAACTGGCGATCAGGGCCAGGCGGCTCTGCGCCTGGTTGCGCGCGGCCAGCAGACGCTGGACCATGAGCTGATCGGTGCCGTGGCTGGCGGTGGTCAGGAAGCAGCCGCCCAGGATCCCGGCCAGGAAGGTGTAGGGCTGGGAGAAAAACTCCATGCTGAATTCGAAGCCGAAATCGAAGACCTGGAATTTGCCGGCCGCGCCGGCCACCTCGGCCACGTGCGTCCATCCGCCGGGGATGTGCGAGAGGATGACAAAGAAGCTGATGGCGGCGCCCAGCATGTAGAGGCACATCTGCACCACGTCGGTCCAGATCACCGCAGTCATACCGCCATGGTAGGTATAGAACAGGGTCAGCCCCACGATGAGTACGATGGAGGCCACCTCCCCGGTGCCCAGCACGATCGAGATCACCAGCGAGATGGCGAACACCCGCACGCCCTCGGCCAGCGAACGCGCTACCAGGAAGATGGCGGCCGTCAGCTTCCGGACACCTTCGCCGAAGCGCCTCCGCATCAGTTCGTAGGCGGTGAACATCTCGCCGCGAAAATAGTGCGGCAGCAGGAGCGCGGAGATCACCAGGCGAGCCAGCAGATATCCAAAGACAATCTGGAGGAAGCCGAGGTTGCCGGCGAAGGCCAGGGCGGGGGTGCCGATGATCGTGAGAGTGCTGGTTTCGGCCGAGACGATGGAAAGCGCGATGGCCCACCACGGAGCCGTTCGGCCCCCCAGGAAGTAGTCCCGCAGGTTGTGCTGGCCGTGGCGAAACCGGGCGCCGAACCAGGTGATGCCTACCAGGTAAAGCAGAATGACCCCGAGGTCGATGTATCTCATACGCGGGTGAGCTACCAGTATACGGTCGATTTGGTATGATCGGTGCTTCGGAGATTTCCGCCGCGTCCGGCGTGGCGTGGCGGCACGGCTCCTCGGGGTTTCGGCCGTGTGTGGACCGGAACTTAATTGCAGTGACGGGCGTCCCAGAAGTATAGTTGCAGCTCTATCGATAGTTCGGCTATACTCCGCAAATGCCGCCCGGAACGCGACGGGGATCCGGGGGCGATGCCCAACTGGCGCGATGCGGCTGCATAGGCCCACAGCACCAAACTTTAGAGCGCAACCAGCAGGAGGCGGTAAGTGCATCGAATTTGTAAGACTCTGACGGGGATCATGCTCGTCGCGGGCGTCGGCGCGATGGCGCTGCTACCGGCGCGGCCGGCCTATGCCCAGGCGGCGGCCCAGAAGAAAGTGAAGGACCAGGTCGAATGGGACCTATTCGACAAGGTCACAAAGGCGAGCGATCCGAACGAGAAGATCAAGCTCCTGAATACCTGGAAGGAGAAGTACCCGGGCACGGACTTCAAAGAGGAACGGCTGCAGCACTTCATCCAGGCCTATGCCCAGATCGGCAAGTTCGCGGAAGTGATCGACTCCAGCAAGGAGCTGTTGGGGCTGGATCCCAAGAACGTTACGGCGCTGTACTGGATTGCCTTTCTGACCCCTGTGGTGCATCCGACCAACCCCTCGCCCGAGGCCCTGGGTGACGCCGAGAAAGCGGCCAACGGCCTGCTGGCGGCCGAGATGCCGCCCAACACCAAGGCCGACGATTGGACTAAGGCCAAGCAAAACCTGGACGGGTTGGCGCACAAGGCCCTGGGCTGGGTTGCCTGGCAGCGTAAGGATTATGCCACCGCTGAGCAGGAGTTCACCAAGTCGCTCGAACTGGTGCCCAACCAGGGCGAAGTTTCCTACTGGATGGGCACGGTCCAATTGGCCAGCCAGAATCCCGAGAAGCAGGCTCCCGCACTGTTCCACATCGCGCGGGCTGTTTCGCTCGATCCCAAGGCCGGCGGTCTCCCCGACCCGAACGTGCGCAAACAGATCGGCGACTACCTGACCAGGAACTACACCGCCTATCACGGTAGCGAAGAGGGCCTGGCCGAGTTGCGCACCCTGGCGCAGACTCACGCCCTGCCGCCGGAAGGGTTTACTGTTAAGTCGGCCGCCGAAATCGC
>JAWLGN010000134.1:0-14551 GCA_041685075.1 Bryobacteraceae bacterium | reverse complement strand
GGTGAATGCCTCCTACCTGCGCGTTCTCCAGGTGCGCCCCATGCTGGGCCGCGGCTTCCTCGACCGGGAGGACAGCCCCGGCGCCCCGCCCACCGCCATCCTCTCGCACGGGCTCTGGCAGCGGCGCTTCGCCTCGGACGCCGCCATCGTGGGCCGCGCCATCGTGCTCGACGGCGTCCCCCACACCATCGCCGGTGTGCTGCCGCCGGGCTTCCGCTCCCTGAACGCGGAAACGGACGTTTACGTTCCGCTGGCCCTGCCGCCCACCGGAGCCGCCGTGGTGGGCGCCATCGCGCGGCTTCGGCCCGGCGCCACCCTGGTCCAGGCGCAGGCCGAAACCGCGGCCATCGTACCGCGCCTCAACCCCCGTTTCTTCGGGACCTCCGGACGAAGCCTGCGGCTGTGGCGCGCCCGCGAGTTCATGGTGCGGCAGGTGGAGCGCAGCCTGCTGGTGCTGATGGGGGCCGTGGGGCTGGTCTTGCTCATCGCCTGCGCCAACGTGGCCAACCTGTTGCTGGCCCGCGCCGGAACGCGCCGGCGGGAGATGGCCGTGCGCGCCGCCCTGGGCGCCGGGCGCTGGCGCGTGGCGCGCCAGTTGCTCACCGAGAGCATCGTCCTGGGACTAGCCGGCGCGGCCGGAGGACTCGCGGCCGCCTTCTGGGGCGTGCGCCTCCTGGTGGCCCTGGCGCCCGCCCGTTATCCTCTGATCGATACCGCCCGGCTGGACTGGCCCGTGCTCGCCTTCACCCTGGCCGCCTCGCTGCTCACCGCCGTCCTGTTCGGCCTGGCGCCGGCCGTGGCCGCGTCGCGCGCCGGCCTCTACGAGGGCCTCAAGGAAGACGGCCGCTCGGGTCTCGAGAGCCGCGGCCGCAACCGCCTGCGCCGGGCCTTGGTGGTGGTGGAGGTGGCCCTCGCGCTGGTCCTCGCCATCGGCGCCGGCCTGCTGATGAAGAGCTTCGGGCGGCTGCTGGAGGTCGATCCCGGATTCAATCCCCGCAACGTGCTCGCCGCCGGCATCAACCTGCCCGCGGCGCGCTACGGAAACCCGCGCCACCGCATGGCTTTCTTCGCCCGCTTCCTGGACGAGATTTCCACCGCGCCCGGCGTCCAGGCGGCCGGGCTGGTCAACAATCTCCCCTTCAGCGGCACCAGCCAGGGGCGCACTATGCGGGTGGAAGGCCGCCCCCTGGTGCGACCCGAGGATGCCGTCCCGGTCTGGTACCGCATCGCCACTCCCGGCTACTTCAGCGCTATGGAAATTCCCCTGCGCCGCGGGAGGCTGCTTTCCGAGCGGGACGCTCCCGATGCGCCTCTCGCCGCGGTCGTCAATGAAGCGCTCGTCCGGCGCTTCTTCCCCAACGAGGACCCCATCGGCAAACGCATCGCCTGGGACGCCAACCCCGCGCCTCCGCCTCCGGGCCGCCCCGTTCCGCCCTGGATCACCATCGTGGGGGTGGTCGGCAGCGTGCGCCACCTTTCTCTGGCCGGAGAACCGGAGCCGGAGATCTACCTGGCCTACACGCAGCAACCCGTCACCGCCATGGAGGTGGCGGTGCGCGTCGCCGGCGGCCCCGAGCGTATGGCGCCCCTGCTGCGCGCCGCCGCTGCCGCCGCCGACCCCGGCCAGGCCCTCTCGGAAGTCCGCACCATCGAGCGCATGATGGGCGATTCGCTCGCCGAGCGCCGCCTGGCCGTCTGGCTGCTGGGCGCCTTCGCCGTGCTGGCTATCCTGCTGGCCGCCGTGGGAATCTACGGTGTCCTCTCCTACACCGTCGCACGCCGCACCCGCGAGATCGGGGTACGGCTGGCCCTGGGCGCCGATCCCGCGGGCGTGCGGCGCATGATCCTCGGGGAAACGATGCGGCTGGCCGGTGCGGGGTTGGCTGCCGGGGTCCTCGCCGCCGTCGCGTTCACCCGTTTCCTGCGCGGCATCCTTTACGGGGTCAGCGCTGCCGATCCGGCGGTGTTCGGAGCCGTGGTCCTGCTCCTCGCCGCCGTGGCGGCAGTGGCCGGCTACCTTCCCGCCCGCCGCGCCACGCGTGTGGATCCAGCCATCGCGCTGCGCTGCGAGTGAGCCGGCCCGCGCCGCCGCGTACATCCATGGCGGCAGCGCCCGCAGCTTCTTCGCGCGCTTGCCCGACTGGCTATAATAGGAACCGGGGAGCAGTTCCCGGCCCATGGAAGATATCAAGAAGAAGCTGCAAGACGAGATCGCCGCCCTGGAATACGAGTTGCGCACCGAACTGCCCAAGGAGATTTTGAAGGCCAGGGCACACGGCGACCTCAGCGAGAACGCCGAGTACCACGCCGCCAAGGAGCGCCAGGGCTTGGTCAACGCGCGGCTCTCGCAGCTCAGACGCCGGCTGGCCGAAATGTCCCTGGTGGATCTGTCGAAGATCCCGCACGACCGTGTGGGTCTGGGGTCCACGGTTGTGGTGCTGGATACTTCCAAGGATGAGGAAGTCACCTACAGCCTCGTTACCACCGAAGAGGCCGATGCCGCGAACGGAAGAATCTCCACCAGTTCGCCCATTGGCCGTGCCCTGCTAGGCAAGGAGGAAGGCGACGTGGTCAAGGTCCAGAGCCCCGGCGGGGTGAAAGAGCTCGAGATTCTCAAGTTGACCACCATTCACAATCTATGACCTATACGCGTGCGATCGGGCTGGTTTGCGGCGCTATCATCGACCGCATCGTGCGGTGGCTGGCGCTGTCCCGGATCCACCCCAACGTCCTGACGTTTCTCGGCCTGGTGATCAACGTCTACGCTGCATACCTGTTCTCGACAGGGAGCTTCCGCGCCGCCGGCCTGGTGGTGATCGGCGCGGGACTCTTCGACATGGTGGACGGCCGGGTGGCGCGCGCCAGCAATCGCGTCACGCGCTTCGGCGGGTTCTTCGATTCGGTGATCGACCGCTACTCCGATCTCGCGCTCCTGGTGGGTCTGCTGGTCTACTACGCCTCCATCAATCGCTTCTTCTATGTCGTGCTCACGGCTATCGTGATGACCGGATCCGTGATGGTCAGCTACACCCGCGCGCGCGCCGAGTGCACCATCCCCAAGTGCAAGGTGGGTTTCCTCGAACGCCCTGAGCGCATTGTTCTGATCATTATCGGGGCGCTGTTCAACCGCATGGCGCCGGTACTGTGGCTTATCGCGGTGCTGTCCAACCTTACCGTCATCCACCGCATGATTTACACCTGGCAGGAGTCCACCCGGCTGGAACGGGCGCAACTCCGCGCCACGCCCCAGGCCCCGCCGGTGCCTACCCCCAGACCGGCCGGCTGGCCCTTCACTGCGAAGTAAACCGGCCCCGGCTGTGGCTCGTCGGCGCTTCACTTCGGAAACCGGCCCCCGGCTGTGGCGTGGCCGGCTCGACACTACGGAAACCGGCCTAGGCTGTGGCTGCCGGCGCTTCACTCCGGGTACCGCCCCCGGCTGTGGCGTGGCCGGCTCGACACTCCGGATACCGGCCCGGCTGTGGCTGCCGGCGCTTCACTCCGGATACCGGCCCGGCTGTGGCCCGGCCGGCGCTTCACTTCGGAAACCGGCCCCGGTCTGTGGCTCGCCGGCAGTTCACTCCGAAAATAAACAGGCCCCGGCTGGGTAACCGGGGCCTTGCACTCAGAGGGGTTGGCGACGGGAGGGGTCTCGTCGCCAGGGATGCTGTCTGTATGGGACTCAAATTATCATGTTCAGACCTGAATGTCCAGTTCAGATAGTACTTTTCCGGCGAGTTCCGCAGAATCTTTTTTGCGGACCTTCCAGCGTCTTTGCAGGGTCCAGCGGTCTGCTCTTCTACGCCCCGGCGGCCTGTCCCGACGCCCCTTCGAGCGCCTGATCCAGGTCCCAGATGATGTCCTCCGGATCCTCCAACCCGATCGACAGCCGTACCATGTCGTCGCTGATTCCGCAAGCCGCCTTTTCGTCGGCCTTCAACTGCTGGTGAGTGGTGGATGCCGGGTGAATGACCAGGCTCTTGGCGTCCCCGATGTTGGCCAGGTGGGAGAGCAGTTTCACGCCGTCGATGAAGCGCCGCCCGGCCTCCAGGCCGCCTTCGATTCCGAAGGTCAGCAGCGCGCCGCATCCCTTCGGCAGGTACTTCTTGGCCAGCTCATGGTAGGGGCTCGACTCCAGCCCCGGATACTTCACCCACGTCACCCGCGGGTGCTTCTCCAGGTAGCGGGCCACCTCGAGCGCCGTGCGGCTGTGGCGCTCCATGCGCATGGGCAGCGTCTCGATGCCCTGCAGGAACAGAAACGAATTGAACGGGCTGATGGCAGGACCCAGGTCCCGCAGTCCTTCCACCCGCACCTTCAGGATATAGGCCAGGTTCCCGAAGGCCTCCACAAACCGAAGCCCATGGTAGCCCGGGCTGGGTTCGGTCAATTGCGGAAACTTCTCCTTCGTCCAGTTGAAGCGCCCGCTGTCCACGATGATGCCCCCGATGGAGGTGCCGTGCCCGCCCAGAAACTTGGTGGCCGAGTGCACCACGATATCGGCGCCGTGCTCGATGGGCCGGCACAGGTAGGGCGAGCCCAGGGTGTTGTCCACCACCAGCGGCAGATCGGCCTCGTGCGCGATGGCCGCTACCCGTTCGATGTCCAGCACGTTCATCCGCGGGTTGGCAATGGTCTCCCCGTAGATCACCCGGGTACGCGGCGTGATGGCCTTGCGGAAGTTCTCCGGGTCGTCCGGCTCGACGAAGATCGTGTTGATCCCCAGGCGCCGGAAGCTCACGTCGAACTGCGTGTAGGTGCCGCCGTAGAGCGTGCTGGCCGCCACCATCTCATCGCCCGGCTCCATCAGGCTGGTGATCGCAAGAAGCTGCGCCGCCTGGCCGCTGGCCGTGGCCAGCGCCCCCACCCCCCCTTCGAGCGACGCCACGCGCTCTTCGAAAACCGCCGTCGTGGGGTTCATGATGCGGGTGTAGATGTTGCCGAACTTCTCCAGTGCAAACAGCGCGGCCGCGTGCTCGCTGTTCTGGAAGACGTAGGACGTGGTCTGGTAGATGGGCACCGCGCGGGCGCCCGTCTCGGCGTCCGGATGCTGCCCCGCATGCAGGCAGCGGGTGGAAAAGCCCCACTGCCGGGTACTGGAAGTCTGTTGATCAGCCATATATCTTAAATAGAGTTTACGATCTACTCCGGGGTTGCGCTTCTTTCGCCGCCACGCGCGTGCCTGCGCGCAGCTCATCGGTGGCGCGCACCACCACCAAATCGCCCGCTTTGAGCGCGCCCCGCACCTCGACGTGCGTGCCCGCCGCCGGGCCTTTCGCCACCGTAACCCATTCCAGCATGCCATCCCGCACCCGCACGACGAAAGTGCGCTCGGTGGTGGTCACCACCGCGGTGGCCGGCACCACCAGGGCCGGCGCGGCCTTTCTCACCGGCCACATCACCGTGGGATACATGCCCGGCGCCAGCCGGCCCTGCGGGTTGTCGACGTCCAGTTCCACCGCCATGGAGCGGGTCTTCGGATCCATCGAGTGCGCCACCCGCGCCAGCACGCCCGTGAAGGTCCGGCCCGGCCACGCCGGTACCGTAAAGGCTACCCGCGCACGGTCCGCTATGCCTCCCACGTCCACCTCCGGCACCGCCACCACCAGCCGTAGCCGCTGGTTCTGTTCCAGGCGGAACATGGGGGTTTGGGAGCCCGCGCCCGAGGGACCTACCAGCGCGCCGGGATGCACCTCCCGCCGGGTGATCACGCCGGCGAACGGCGCCGTCACCCGCAGATAGGCCTCCATCTCCTTGAGCGCCGCCACCGAAGCCTCCGCCGCCCGGATGGACGACTCCACGGCCCGCACCTCGGCCTCCGCCGCTTCGACTTCCTTTTCCGCCAGCAGCAGCTCGTTGCCCGCCACGGCGCCGGGCGTCTTCGAAGCCGCCTGCATACGCGCAAAGGTGCTGCGAGCCGAAGCCAGCCGCGCCCCGGCGCCCGCGCTTCCGGCCCTGGCCGCCTCCGCCTTGGCCTCCGCCGCCAGCCGCTCGGCGGTCAACTCCGGCGCTGAAAGGGTGGCCAGCAGGTCGCCCTCCTTCACCACCGAGCCCCGGTCGACGTGCACCGCTTCCACGAACCCGGTCACCCGCGCGTGGATGTCCACCGCCTGGTAGGGTTCGAATTCGCCCGGCAGCGCGATGGTCCGCTGCTGCGCCCTGGCCTCCACCCGCACTACCTCCACGGGCGTCTGCGCAAGGCACATGCCCAGTACCCCTAACCCCAGGATCAAGACTTTAGTTCGCATCGTAGTACCTGCTTCGAGGATCGTCGGGATCGAGCGATGCCGAAGCCAGCCTCGCCCGCCGTTGAAGAATGGCATAGACCGGGGGCAGCACCAGCAGGGTCGCCAGCGTAGCGGCAAGCAATCCGCCGATCACCGCGCGGGCTAGCGGCGCCGTCTGCTCGGCGCCCTCGCCGAAGCCCAGCGCCATAGGGGTCATGCCGGCGATCATCGCTCCCGCAGTCATGAGGATGGCGCGCACGCGGCCGCGCCCGCCCTCGAGCGCGGCCTCCACCGAACCGGCCCCCGCGTGCCGGCTCGTCTCCGCGAAGGTGACGAACAGAATCGCGTTCGCCACCGCCACCCCCGTCGCCATGATGGCCCCCATGAACGACTGCACGTTCAGCGTCGTGCCGGTGGCGAGCAGCATAAGGATCACGCCGCACAGTACCGCCGGCATGGTGGAGAGTACCGCCGCCGCCAGCCGCACCGATTGGAAATTCGCCGCCAGCAGCAGAAAGATCACTGCCATGGACAACAGCAGCCCGGTGCGCAGCCCGGAGATGGTTTCTTCCAGCGGCGGCACCTGCCCCCGCACGTTCACCGTCACGGCTTGCGGAGGCGTGCCCGCGCGCCGTATGGCTTCCCGTACATCCTTCGCCGCTTCGCCCAGCACCTTGCCATGCATGTTGGCCGTCAGGCTCACCACCCGCTGCATGTTGTAGCGCGCAACTTCGCCCGCGGTGGTGCCGTAGTCGACCTCCGCCACATCGGCCACCAGCGGCCGCGGCGCCCCGCCGGACATGACCGGCAGGCCGCGCACGTCGTCAATCGAGGCGATGCGGTGCTGCGGGATCTCCACCTGGATCTGGAAGGCATTGCCGCTTACGGGGTCGCGCCAGTAGTTGGGGTCGACGAAGCGGCTGGAGGAAGTGGCCGCCACGAGCGATCGCGCCACGTTGGCCATGGTGAGGCCGAACTGCCCGGCGCGGTCGCGGTCGATGTTCACCTGGAGGGTGGGGTAATCGAGCGGCTGCCCGTACTGGAGGTCGCGCAAATACGTGATTTTGGCCATTTCTTGCCGCACTTTTGCAGCAAAAAGGCGGTTATTTGCAAGATTTGGGCCCTGTATCGCCACTTCGATGGGGGTGGGGGAGCCGAAGGACATGACCTGCCCCACGATGTCGCCCGCCTCGAAGGAAAACGCCACTTCGGGCAGCGCTTCTTGCAGGCGGCCGCGCAGGCGCTCGACCAGTTCCGTGCCGCTCACCGGCGCGCCGCGCCTGAGCGCCACCTTGAGCACCGCCTCGTGCGGCCCGCTGGTGAACAGATAGATGGTGTTCACGGGGTAGCTGGCGGGCTGCACCCCGATGAAGCCGGTCGAAATTTCGACGTTCTCCGGACCGGCGGTTTCGCGGATCACCTCGAGCGCCCGCAGCGCCACCAATTCGGTGCGTTCGATGCGCGTGCCTGTGGGGGCGCGCAGCCGGAGCTGGAACTGCGTGGAATCGGTGGCGGGAAAGATTTCCATGGCCAGGTGCGGCGCGGCGAAGTAGAGCAGGGCGCCGGCGCCCAGGGTGTAGGCGGCGGCCAGCGGCCAGCGCAGACGCAGCAGCCGGCGCAGGCCGCCGCCGTAGAGACCGCGCCAGCGGGACTCCTTCACCGCGTGGCCGCGCCGCATCATCCATGTCGAGAGCACAGGCACCAGCGTGCTCGACAACACGTAGGAGGAGATCATGGCGAAGCCCACCGCCAGCGACAGCGGCACGAACAACTGCCGCGCCACCCCGGCCATGAAAAACGACGGCACGAAGACGGCCAGCACCGAGAGCATCGCCAGCAGCCGCGGCACGGCGGTAGCGCGCGCCGCCTCCACGACGGCGCGGGCGCGCGGCATGCCGGCGCCTAGGTGCGTGTGAATGTTCTCGATCATGACCGTGGCTTCGTCCACCAGGATGCCCACCGCCAGCGCCAGCCCGCCCAGCGTCATGATGTTGACCGTCTGGCCCGCGGCCCACAACCACACCACGGCCGAGAGCAGGGCAAAGGGAATGGTGGTGACCACCACCAGGGAGCTGCGCCAGTCGCGCAGGAAGAGCAGCACCATCAGGCCGGTGAGCAGCGCGCCCAGCAAACCTTCGGCCACGAGGTTGCGGATGGCATTCACCACGTAGCGCGACTGGTCGAATTCGAGCCGGATGGAGACGTCCTCGGGCACTACGGCGCGCATGGCCGGCAGTGCGGCGCGCACGCGGCGGACGACATCCAGGGTGGAGGCGTCGGCGCGCTTGGTGACCGGAATGTAGACGGTGCGGCGGCCGTCCACGTGGGCGTAGCCGGTGATGATGTCGGTGCCGTTCTCGACCACCGCGATATCGCGCAGGTAGACGGTGGGGCCGCTGCCCGTGCGGACGGGCGTCTCGCCCAGGGCGTCGAGATCGCCGCCCAGCACGGAGTTGGTGGAAGCAATGCGGGTAAGGTCGCCGGTGCGTACGTTGCCCGAGGGCATCACCAGGGTGGCGCGGTTGACGGCCCCGATGGCCTCCTCGGGGGAAAGGCCGTAGGCGCGCAGGCGCTCCGGGTCGAGCCGCACCACGATGGTGCGCTGGTTGCCTCCAAAGGGCGGCGGCGCGGAAACGCCCGGCAGGGTGGCAAATAGAGGGCGCACGCGGTTGAGTGCGATATCCTGCATCTCGGCCGGGGTGCGGATGGGGCTGGAGAAGACGAGCTGGCCCACCGGAACGCTGCCGGCGTCGTAGCGCACGATGAACGGCGGCACCGCGCCGGGCGGCATGAAGGCGCGGGAGCGATTGACGTAACCCACCACCTGGGACATGGCCTGGCTCATGTCCGTGCCGGGATGAAAGACCAGCTTCATGAGCGCGGCGCCCTGGATGTTCCGCGACTCCACGTGCTCGATGCCGGTGATGTAGAGGAAGTGATACTCGTAGTAGTAGGTCAGGAAGCCTTCCATCTGGGCGGGGTCCATGCCGCCGTAGGGCTGGGCCACGTAGATGGCGGGGGCGCCGAGATCGGGGAAGATATCGACCGGCATACGGCGGAGCGCCAGGCCCGCCGAGAGCGCTACCGCGATGACTGCCACCAGGATAGTGATGGGCCGCCGCATGGCGGCGCGTACGAGCCACATAGAGCGTAATCCCCTAAAAGGTCATCTCCCAGCCATCCGCAGGAAAGGCGCGAGGTCGCCCCGGGCGGTTGCCAGGGAAAGTTCCGCGCGCCAGACGGCCAGGCGCGCGAGGCGGTCGTCGATTTCGGCCTGGGTGAGCAGGCGCTGGGCGTCGGCCACTTCGACCAGGGCGGCAAGCCCGGCGCGGTAGCGGGCGGAGGCCTGCTGTTCGGCGGCGCGGGCGGCGTCGAGCTGAATGGGGGTGACCTCGGCGATGCGCCGCGCGCCTTCAAGCGCGGCTTCGGCCTTGGCCACCTCCGCGCCGATATCCTGGAGCACCTGGCGGTAGCGCGCGGCTTCGGCTCGGCTTTGGGACGCCGCGGCGGCTTTGCGGGCACCGATGGCCGGAGCGTCGAGCAGCGGGAAGGTGACGGAAAGGCCCAGGCCCCAGTTGCGGAAGTTCGGCGCCAGGCCGCTGGCGCCGCCCGCGGCGGTGAAGTCGGAGCGGATACCGCTGCCGCGCACCGAGGTGGTGCCCAGCAGGGCGAAGCGCGGGTAATAGGAGCGGTCGAGCACGTGGCGGCGGGCTTCGGCCTCCCGGACGGCGGCATCCTGAGCCGTGGCCGCGGGGTGCTCGGCGGTGGATGCCGGGGCATCGGAGAGGGAACCGGGCGGCAACTCCAGCAGAGGCCCCGAGAGCAGTGCAATCTCCCGCGGCGGTATGTCCACCAGACGCGAAAGCTCGGCGCGCGCGGTTTCGACGGCCTGCTCGGCGCGGACCAGTTGCGCGGCGGCAGCCGCCAGTTCGGCGCGGGCGCGGGATTCGTCGGCGCCGGGACGCAGCTCATTGGCGGCCAGGCTCTCGACCATCTGGTGGGTGAGGCGGGCGCGCTCGACGCCGGCACGCGCGGCCAGCACCGTCTGCTCGGCGGCGAGTAGCGAGAGAAACGCATCGGCGGCGGCGGCGCCCACGTCCAGGCGCGTGACCTCCACCCGGGCATCGGCGGTCTCGCGGGCGGCCTGGGCTGCGGCTACGCCGGCGCGCCGCCGGCCGAAGTCGAAGGGTTCCCAGGAGACCAGCATCCCCACCGCGCTGCCCCACACGCTGCGCAGGGTATTGGTGTACAGCACGGGTCCGGAGATGGGAGCGATAGCGGGCTGCTGCAGCAGCATGCCGGCGACGTTGTTATTCGTGGCGCGGTTGATCTGGCCCCCGAAGTCGGCGCGGGGCAGGTAACTGGTGCGGGCGAGCGCGATGGCGGCGCCCGCGGCGGCGGCCCGCTGGCGGCCGGCCTCGATAGCCGGATAGCGGTCCATGGCGGCGGCCACGGCCTGCTCGAGCGTTATGCCTGGCCCCTGCGCCAAGGCGGCGAGCGGGCAAATGGCGGTGGCGGCGCACCAGACGGCGCGCCGGAGTGCGGCGACAGACATTCCCATTCCCCAGTGCGGTCAGACTTCTTCGAACAGCTCCCCGAACAGTTCCCGGACCTTCCCCTTGGCCCGTTCGAGCGCCCTGCGCCCCTGGGCGGTGGCCCTGTAGACGCGGCGCGAGGCACGGCCATTCCGTTCCTGGTAGGAGCGAAGATAGCCCTTTTGTTCCATGGCATGCAGCAGCGGGTAGAGCGTGCCCGCGCTGAGCTTGTAGCCGTGGCGGCCGAGTTCCTCGATAATCCCCAGTCCAAAGATCGGATCGCGCGCGGCGTGGTGCAGGATGTGGAGCCGGATCAACCCGGAGTAGAGCTCGTGGTCCCGCATGATTTATCGAAGTTCGAGATCGAAAACCGATAGTAGCGGAAGCGGGAGCGAGGGTCAAGTCCCCTGCGATCCAAGGGGCGAGGGCCTGCCGGTACGGGCGTTCTGCCGGCCGAACCCGGCCCAGCCTCCAGTCGCAACATACGAAGGAAATGCGTGGTGGCCGGCGCGTGGACAGTCACTTGAAGAGAAACCCCGGCCCCGAGCGCCGCGTCCGTAAATCCACACCGCGGGAACTGCGCGACCGCGGGGAGCCATAGCCGAGCAAGGAAGGGCTTGTGTTAGCGCTAGATAAATGGTAAGGACATACTTGTCAAGCAGCGGATGAAGTGCATGGGCACATGCGGTGAGACAACCAGTCTAACGAGGAGAAATGGAGGATGCTACACATCTTTTCGTTGGGAATAGCAGTTACGGGGATCTTGTTTGGCCTGTGCGGGGCCGCAACAGCAGCAGACCTGCGGCAGTTAGAACCAGAACACTCGTTCTCAGTAGCGGAAATTCCAGGGCTGGAGCGCACGCGTGTTCGCGAGTTCAGGTCCAGCAACGGTGTTTACTGGTTTCTTCTACAAAATCCAGGCCGAGAAGGATATCGTCTTGTATCGACCGACATGTCAGGCAGGCTCCTTGCTAATATAGGGCTGCCTGGTGGCGGAGACGCTCGCAGTCTTGCGGTTACTGACGGCGTCGTCGCTACTCTGTTCTTTAATTTTCAAAAGAAGCGGACCGTGCTGCTACAGTACGACTTCAAGGGCACGCTCCTTTCTGAAGAAGCTGTCCTGTGTGGCTCGGATGGGCTGCTCGTTCTTTCAGGCCGCCCTGCCGTAGTTTGCGTGGATGGTAACATTCTCGTCTACGGAGACGGAGGCCAGACTTCCCGATACTCGTCCTGGATACGTTCGGGCTCGCTCGCTGAGTCTCTCTCAAGTGGCGCTCTCGCGATTATCGATCAAGAGACCGCGCAAATTGTGCTGAACGAGTATCGCACCGGCACTCTGACAGCAAAGTCCGTTCAAGCGCCTGAAATCGAGACAGCGCTGGCCAAAGTGACTCGAGCAAAAGCACGGGCTGCAGCGGTGTTATCGACGACTGATCCACCATTGGGTAGGCACGTCATTATTGTCGATACAGCAGCCGATCCCTCTGGGTTTTACTTGTTACTCTGGCCTTACCACGGAGCTACGGGGCCCTCAGTCGTTCACGTCGATAACGACGGTCTGCTTAAAGCGAGATACCATTGCAGAACCGGAGGGGAAGATCTCGGACCGTTGCATAAAATTGACGTGCAAGGCGGGTACT
Organism: Bryobacteraceae bacterium; assembly: GCA_041685075.1. Lineage (GTDB taxonomy): Bacteria > Acidobacteriota > Terriglobia > Bryobacterales > Bryobacteraceae > JAMCRM01. The sequence goes on along the minus strand of JAWLGN010000134.1, from coordinate 2,152 downwards.
TGATTTTGGCGGCGACCAATGGCCGGGTTCTGAGATATGCACTTACGACGACTACTGCGTAAACGCTTCCTCAGCCGCCTTGGGGCGCAGGCCTCCTGAAGCCAGTCCATCACCGTCTTCGCGCGGAAGTCCTTCAGGCGGGAGAGGATTTCGGAAGCCATAACCGGCTCGATACGGGTTGTGGAATGTCTCCGGCGGGCCCGTTCCGTTCAAGTTTACACGGTCCGCTCCGATGAGCAGGATATGGAGACCGCAGCCGATGCGCAGCTCGTGCTCTCGCGGTTCACGCGCCTGATGAACGAATTGCAGCGCGGGCAGATCACGCGCAATACCTTTGAACCGTGGGAAGTGGAACTGCTGCTGGATATTGGAGCGTGCGGCCTCAAGCCCAAGCGTCTCCGCAGCGTGCTGCGGGGCTATCGGAAGGCCGCCGAGCGGCGACTGGACTATGGGGTCGTGCCGCCGCTCAAGCTTTCCGAATACCTGAAGCAGAACCTGCGGGCATCCGGATGACGCGGCGGCCCTCGATGCAGAAGCGCCCGTCGAGCACGATGCCGATCGCTTCCGGGTAGATGCGGTGCTCCTCTTCGAGGATGCGTGCGGCCAGGGTTTCGGCGGTGTCGTCGTCGAGCACCGGGACGGCGGCCTGAAGGATGATGGGGCCGGCGTCGAGGTATTCGTCGACGAAGTGGACCGTGCAGCCGCTGATTTTGACGCCGTGTTCGAGCGCCTGGTGCTGGGCCTCGAGACCGGGGAAGGCGGGCAGCAGCGAGGGGTGGATATTGAGGATGCGCAGGGGGAACTGCCGCACGAAGCCTGCGCTGAGCAGCCGCATGAAGCCGGCCAGGCAGACCAGGTCGGCATCGTGCCGCCGGATCTCCTCGACGAGCAGGTTATCGTAGTGTTCGCGGTCGAGTCCGCGGCTGGGCAGCGCCACATTGGGGATGCCGCGGCGGCGGGCGATCTCCAGGCCTGCCGCCTGGGGACGGTTGCTGATGACGATGGCGATCTCCGCCTCGAGCCGGCCGGCATCGATGGCGTCCGCGATGGCTTCGAAGTTGGAGCCGCGGCCGGAGATCAGGATAGCCAGGCGCTTTTTCATCGGTACTCCACGCGCGGGCGTCCGCGCAGGTGCGGGACCACTTCGCCGAGGGCTATAGGCTTCTCCCGGAGCTTCTCGAGCAGCGCGATAGCCCGGGCGGCACGGCGGCGCGGCACGGCCAGCACCATCCCGATGCCCAGGTTGAAGGTGCGGCGCCAGTCGTCTTCGGGGATGCTGCCCAGGCGGCGCAGCAGCTCGAAGACGGGCGGCACCGTCCAGGCGGTTGTATCGATGGCCGCGGCCAGACCCTTGGGGAGCATGCGGGGGGTATTGTCGGTGATGCCGCCGCCGGTGATGTGGGCGGCGCCGCGCAGCAGGCCCTCGCCGGCCAGCGTGCGGATGGGCCGAAGATAGCTGCGGTGGACTTTGAGTAACTCGTCCGCGGCGGTGGTGTCGAGTTCGGGTACGAAGGTGTCGGGCTTGTAGCCGGCCACTTCGAAGAAGAGTTTGCGGGCCAGAGAATAGCCGTTGGTATGGAGGCCCGTGGAGGGGAGGCCCAGCAACAGGTCGCCGGCTTTGATGTCGCGCCCGGTAAGGAGGCCCTTCGGCTCGGCGGCGCCCACGATGAAGCCCGCGAGATCATATTCCCCGGCGGCGTAGAGGCCCGGCATTTCGGCGGTTTCGCCTCCGATGAGGGCGCAGCCGTTGGCCTTGCATCCGCGCGCCAGCCCGGAGACTACCGCCGCGGTGACCTCGGCATCCAGCTTCCCGGTGGCGAAATAATCCAGGAAAAACAGCGGCACGGCGCCCTGTACGGCGATGTCGTTGACGCAGTGGTTGACCAGGTCCTCCCCGACCGTATCGTGGCGGCCGGTGGCGAAGGCGACTTTCACCTTGGTGCCCACGCCGTCGGCGGAGCTGATGAGCACCGGTTTCTTCCATCCCGCCAGCGAGTAACATGCACCGAAGGCGCCGATGTCGGTGAGGACCGCGGGGGTGAAGGTGCGGCGCGCGAGTTTCTTGATGGAGGAGACGGAGCGGTCGGCTTCATCGATGCTCACTCCGGCATCCTGGTAGCGGATCGGTTTTCGAACGGGCATGGGAAGTATT
>JAWLGN010000133.1:0-14568 GCA_041685075.1 Bryobacteraceae bacterium | reverse complement strand
CGGCTTTCGCAACTTCAACAACTACCGATTACGCGTTAGGATTATGTGTTCTTGAGGTGGTCGGGCATGGGGTCTGCCCCCATTAATGGCGTAGAGCCGGTTAAAGCTGGCCGGGGAAGGATAGGATGGTGGACGGCATGGGATTCGAACCCACGACCCCGGCGTTGCGAACGCCGTGCTCTCCCAGCTGAGCTAGCCGCCCACACAGGCCTATTACAATATAGCATGATGAGCACTGCCGATCTCGAAAAGCAACTCCAGAAAATGCGCGACGACTGGGACCGCCGGGCGCGGGAGAATGCCCGCTACTACGTCAATACCGCCTGCCGGTCCTGGACCGATGAGGATTTCTTCGCCTCCGGTGAACGTACCGTCGCCGAGCAGATCCTGAACGACATGATCAATATCTGCCAGGGAAAAGACCCCAAGCAGATGAGAGTACTCGAGATTGGATGCGGCGCCGGCCGGGTGACCCGCGCTTTAGCCAAGGTCTTCGGCGAAGTCTACGGCGTGGACATCAGCGGCGAGATGGTGGAACGTGCCAGGGCCGCGCTGGCCGGCTTCCCCGGAGCCCACGTCTTTCAGAACAACGGTACGGACCTGGCGGTGCTGGGCGACGTGGACTTTGATTTTGCCTTTTCTTCCATCGTGTTCCAGCACATCCCCAGCCGCGACGTGATCTACAACTACGTGCGGGAGGTGCATCGCCTGCTGCGCCCAGGGGCGCTGTTCAAATTTCAGGTGCAGGGCGATTCCTCGATCGAAACCTCCCCGGACGATACCTGGCTGGGAGTGCCCTTCTCCGATGAAGAAGCCGTGGAGCTGGCGGAACAATGCGGCTTCGAGCCACGCTACCGGCACGGCGCCGGGAGCCAGTACTTTTGGCTCTGGTTTTTCAAGAAACTGACCTGAAGACCCCGGACCGGGAGGTCAACCGCCTCCGCCGGGCAGCTTGGCCTTCTCTTTCTTTCGCCGTGCCGCCCAGTACTGTTTCATGCGCTCGGAGACTTGCCGCCGCTCTTCCGGGCTCATGGTCTTACGTCCCCGGCGCTTCGCGGGCTTGGCCTGTTCCTCGCCGCCGGCCGCCTTCTGCAACTCCTCGAGCGAGGCTATGACGCGGCCCAATCGGTCCCGTTCCTCATACAACTGCCGAATCGCCTTATAAAGATCCATGCAGGCTTGCTCCAAATCCGTCGTTGGACGCGCCTGTTCGATGGTACAACGATTCGAGCGCCTTACTCTACAAAAATGGAACCACTACCGGGTCAAAAATGGCCAGTGCAGTACCAGTTGATAGCCGTATTTAGTTATAGCCAGATACACTGCACCCGCTCCCAATAACAGCCCTACGGCGATCACGTAAAACATCTTAATCCAGGGGAAGCGGCGATTCTCGCGGTGTAATACGAGTAGATAACTGCTGAAAATACCCACAAAAAACAGCAGCACCATGGGGACCGCGAACATCATCAGGTTGAAGATGTCCGGGGTGGGGGTGACCAGCGCCGCCAGCACGAAGATCACCAGGATGGCGTACCGGCTATTGCGGATGAGGAACCCGGGAGTGACGATGCGTAACAGAGTCAAAAAGAAAACCAGGACAGGCAGCTCAAAGATGATCCCTACCCCCAGGGTCACATTGACAAACAGGTCGAAGTACTCGGTCACCGAGACCATGGGGGTGATGTAATTGCCACGCCCGATGCCCAGCAGGAACGTCAGTCCGAAGCGGAATGCGACGAAATAAGCGAACAGGCCGCCGGCGATAAAGAGTCCCGCCGAGCAGACGATAAACGGAACGGCCCAGCGCCGCTCCCGGCGGTAGAGCCCGGGGGAAATGAACGCCCAGACCTGGTAGAGCACCCAGGGGGAAGCCAGGAAGATGGAGCACAGGATGGGGAGCTTGATCCAGATCACGTTGAAGACTTCCATGGGCTTGATCTGGGTCAGTTGAGGATTCTCGTACCCCAGCGAGCGCAGCGCGTCCACGGCCGGGGCCGAAACCACGCTCCACAGTTGGTTGGTGAAGGTCAGGCTGAGGACGAAAGCGACGCCGATACCGAGCAGCGCCTTGATGATGCGGGCGCGCAGCTCCTCCAGGTGCTCGAGGAAGGACATGCGGAGCATGCCATCTTCCTCATCGTCTTCCTCGCCGGAGGAGGGCGGCTCGGGAGGCGGCGCGCCGGCTCCACCCGCCGATGCGGCGGGCGGCTGTTTATCGGCTACGGCAGGCACGGCGGCGGCGCCGGACGACTCCTCCGTGGGATAGCCGTCGTAGTAGTCGTCGTCCGTGTAGCCGGTCTCCTCGGCGTAGTCCTCGGGGGCGGCAGGCGGCGCCGTTTCGGCGTCCGGCTGCTGCTCCTCGGAAGACGTGGCGCTTCCCTGGGGAGTCTGTGCTCCCTCTCGATCTTCCGGAAAATCCATCTGATCTATGCTTTTTGCGGTTCAGTCGCGGGAGACGCCTGGGCCGTGGGATCCGCCGCCGGAGCCTCACCTGCGGCTCCGTCCGCTATCTGATCCTCTGTTGTGCCCGCTGGATCCGTGCCGTGGGCTATGGTGCCCTCCGGCGCCGCGTCCGAGGTTGATTCAGCGCCCTGAGTTGCGGATGCGCTTTCAGTGGAAGTGTTGGCTGCAGTGGATTCGTTGGACTCAGTCCCGTCGTCGTACGGGTAGTCGCTCCCGTACTCGTATTGGGAATAGTCGTAATCGTAGTTGTCCGGTGCGTAGTTGCTCGTGACTTCTTTCAGCGAATCGTTTTCCTGCTCCAGGGTCTTCATTTCGCGGTCGAACGTAGCCTTCAACTCGTTCGAAGCACGGCGGAACTCGGTCACAGCTTTACCGATCGTTTTGCCCAACTCCGGCAGCTTCTTGGGGCCGAAGAGGATCAAAGCGAGGATAAAGATGAGTACCGTTTCCTGCCAACCCAGGGGACCCATGACGGTAAACCTTCCTCCAAACGAAATTCTAACCCATCATAGCACGCGAGCAGCGAGGCAGTTTTGCAAGTACGCCCTCCCACTCCGGCCTCGGCGGCCGGTCCCTTCCGGGCGGCCCGGATACTCCCGCGGCTATTCCGGCAGCACACAAATGTCCTTCAGATTGCGGTACCGCTCGGCGTAGTCCAGCCCGTAACCCACCACGAACTTGTCCGGAATCCGGAACCCCACGTAGGAGAGATCCACGGGGCGCCGGCGCCGCTCCGGCTTGTCCAGCAAGGCGGCAATCCGGATGGAGCGCGGGTGGCGCTGCTCGAGGAGGCGTACCAGGTAGTTCAGGGTTATACCGCTGTCCACGATGTCCTCCACGATGAGCACATCGTCGCCGGTGAGCGAGAGGTCCAGGTCGCGGGTGACCCGCACCTCCCCGGAGCTGGTGGTGCCCTGCCCATAGCTGGAGATGCCCATGAAATCCACCACCACGTCCCGCTGGATGGCGCGGGCCAGGTCGGCCATAAAGAAGGCGGCCCCCTTCAGGATGCAGATCAGGTGGAGGTTGCCGTCCGGGTAGTCCCGATCGATCTGGGCGCCGAGTTCCCGGATGCGCCGGGCGATGCGCTCGGCGGGAATGAGCACCTCGAGAGGGGCTTGCCGCGGGCTCATGGCCGCGCCTGCCCCGCCAGCGCCGCCACCGGGGAGCGCCCCAGCCGCGGGCTGGCCGGCCCGATATGAATGTGCGCTCCGGTGGACTTGCCCGGCACCGCTCCCCGGAAGGCGAAGTAGGGGATGCGTTCCCTATCCAGGTAGCGGCGCAGCCAGACGCCCTCCGGACGGTCGGGATGCACGGCCACGTCCACGCGGTCGCGGTGGTCGAAGCCCAGCGCCCTGTGCACCGCCGTGTCTCCCAGGGCGCTGACCGGCAACTCGCTGCCGAAGCGGGTTTCGAAGGCCGCCTGCACCCGGCGGAAATCCTCCAGGGTGAAGGAGGCGGTACCCTGAAAACCGTCGACGCGCGCTGCCGGGCCGCTCTCGAAACCGCTCTCGGCCTCCAGTTGAGCGATGGCGGCCAGTTCCCGGCAGACGCGCGCGCGTGAATCGGCCAGGTCGTATTCCCGGCGGGCGCGGTCGAGTTCTTCGAGGTAGGGACCCAAGCTGAGCTGCGAGGCGACGCCTTCTTCCACCAGTTTGCGAGCCGCGGCCAGCTCTGCCCGGCGGCGATCCACCCGGCGCCGGGCGGCTTCCAGCATCTCGCCGGCCTCGTCCACCGTCAGGTCCGGGCCGTAAAGCGTGCGGCGGAGCAATGCCGCGTCGGCGGCGTCGGCCAGCTCACCTTCAGCCCGTTCCAGCTCGGCGCGAGGCGCCGCACCGGCCTCCACCAGGGCCCGCAATCGCTCCAGTTCCGCCCTGGCGCGCGCCGCCTCCGGGGCTTCGCCCGCCGACAGCCCCAGAGCGGCCGCCGAGATCAGCGCCAGCAGCCCCCAAACAGAACACATGCCTTTTCATTGTAGTACGATACGATCAGGGAGCGATTTCTGAAAGACGCACAAAGGAAGCCCGAAGAGAATCAGGACGAACTCAGCGAAACCCCGGCGTGGCTCACCGCCGTGCGGGCCGCCGAATCCAAGAAAGCCACCGATATCCGGGTTCTGGATCTCACCGGCATCACCTCTTTCACCGACTACTTTGTGATCTGCACCGGGGCCAACGCGCGCCAGATTCAGGCCATCGCCGACGAGGTGGAGGCCCGTCTCAAGGCGGAAGGCGAACGTCCCCTGAACATCGAGGGCTATAACCAGGCTGAATGGGTACTCGCCGATTACGGCGACTTCCTGGTCCATATCTTCTCCCCGCAGGCCCGGGCCTATTACGACCTGGAGCGCCTGTGGCGCAATGCCAGGCCGGTGGAAGTTCCGCCCGAGTGAAGATTTCCCTCTACTTCATCGGCAAGCCCCGCGACCCCCATACCAACGCCGTAGCGGCGGATTTCCTGAAGCGCGCCGGCCGGTTTTCACCGTGCGAGATGCGTGAAATCCGGCCGGAGCGCATCCACCTGCGGGACCGGCACCCCACCGCCCGCCTCATCTTTCTCGACCCCGCGGGCAAGCGCATGGATTCGGAGGCCTTCACCCGCATGATAGAGCGCGCCGAACTGGAAGCGCGGGACCTGGTTTTCCTGGTGGGCGGCGCCGACGGACTGCCGGACGGCTGGGCCGAACAGGCCGACGAACTGCTCTCGCTCTCCCCCATGACCTTCCCGCACGAACTGGCCCGCGCCATGTTGGCCGAGCAGATCTACCGGGCCTTCGCCACCCTCCGCGGCCACCCCTACCCGCGCTGAGACCGCGCAAGTGATATGCTGGGCGCCATGCCGCCGGACGGCGCGCACCCGCCCGCGGCCGATCGACAACTCGAAACAGGAGCAGCGCATTCATGACACGCAGGGACTTTTCCGCCGCGTTCGCCGCTTTGCCCGCCGGAATGTCAGCGCAGGCCCCCGCGGCCGCGCCGGCCAACCCCATCGAACGGCGCAACGAGGCCTACCGCGAGGAACTGGAACAATACTTCCGCAATTACCTGGTGGACCAGTATCCCGCCCGCGCGGCCAAAACCTGGCAGCGCAGCTACAGCGGCGTGGATGCCTTCCTCCGCAGCGTGGAACCCAACCGCGCGCGCTACCGGGCTATCTTTGCCCCGCCGCCTCTGGAACGCAGCGGCCCGGCCCGGCGTACACCCTCCGATGCCGTGCCCGGGGCCGAGTGGATCAGCGTTCCATTGGGCCCCCTGAAGGCCGAGGCCCTGCTGGCATTCCCCAGCGACACTTCGCGACCGGTGCCGCTGGTTCTGGCGCAGCACGGCATCGGCAGCTTCCCCGAGCGCGTCTTCGGCATGGACGACGCCAGCAACAGCTACAAGGACTACGGGCACGCGCTGGTGAAGGCCGGCTTCGCCGTGCTGGCGCCGTTCAACCTGGCCACCGTCGAGAAGCGCAACCGCATCGAGCGCCTGGCGCGCCTTGCCGATACCACCCTGCCCGGCATCGAGCTGGCCCGCGCGCAGGCGCTGCTCGACGAGGTCCTCACCGATAAACGCATCGACGCCTCGCGGGTGGGAATGTGGGGCATCAGCCTGGGCGGCATGGCCACCATGTTCTGGATGCCGCTCGAACCGCGCCTGCGGTGCGGCATCGTGTGCGCCTGGTTCAATCACCGGCGCAACAAGATGGTGATCCCGGACAAGCGCTATAGCTGCTTTTTGGAGACCCGGGAGGAGCATGCCTTCTTCCGCGGCTGGCTGCGGGAGTTCACCGATAGCGACGTGGTGAGCCTCATCTGCCCGCGCCCCCTGCTGGTGCAGACCGGCAAGCGCGACCGCATCGCCTGGTGGCCGCAGGTGGTGGAGGAGTTCGAAGCCTCCCAGGAGCATTACCGCAAGTTGGGCATCGGAGACCGTATTTCGATGGACCTCGGCGAGGGCGGCCACGAGATCCACCTCGAGTCGGGCCTCAGCTTCCTGAAGAAGTGGTTGATGGCCTGAACGGAGGACCCATGTTCGCACTGCTGTTCGCCGTCGCCGTGAGCGCTTCGTTCGAAGGAGGCAGTATCGGGCGCGTCGAGCAGGTGGCGCCCAACCACCTGCGCTGCGCCGTCGAGGGCCAGGCGGACCAGGACAACCGCAACCGGCAGGCCAACTGGTACTACTTCCGGCTGGATGGCCTGCCGGATGGCGAGTTCCGGATCGATCTCACGGACCTGGTGGGGGAGTATAACTACCGCCCCGGATCCCATTCGGTGACCCGCAACAGCCGCCCGGTTTACAGCTACGACCGGCGCACCTGGACCCACTTCACCGATGCCGAGACCCGTTGGGACGAAAAGGAGATCCGGCTCACCGTCCGGTTCCGTCCCCAGCGCCCCACCATGTGGATCGCGCACACACAACCGTACGTGAACGCCGATCTGGAGCGCCTGCTCGAAACGCGCCATCCGCTCCTGCGGCGCGAGAGCGTGGGGAAGACCGCGCGCGGGCGCGACCTCACCCTGCTGACCATCACGGACCCGGAGGCGCCCGCCGCCGGCAAGCGCGTGGTGTGGCTCATGGCCCGGCAGCACGCCTGGGAGACCGGTACCTCCTGGGTGGCCGATGGCGCCGTGCGTTATCTGCTCTCGGACGACGCCCGAGCCGTCCGGCTGCGCCGATCCACCATCTTCAAAATCTTCCCCCTGTTCGACCCGGACGGAGTGGCCGAAGGCGCGGTGCGCTTCAACGTGAACGGTTACGATAACAATCGCAACTGGGACACCGCCGATCCCCGGCACATGCCCGAAATCGCCGCCGCGCGCAAGGTCATGATCGAGTGGGTGGACGCGGGCCATCCCATCGACGTCTTCCTGGCGCTGCACAACACCGAGAGCGCCGATTACGTCACGGGCCCGGTAGCGGCCGGCGGACCGGCCATCGCCGCCGTGGCCCACGACCTGGTGAAACGCCTGCGCGAAACCACCGATTTCCACGATCCGGCCTCCCCGCGCGGCGGCGGCGGACGGCGGACCGTTGCCAAGGGGCGCATGACCGTGAACCAGTACCTGTTCGCGGAGCGCAAGCTGGCAGCCTTCCTGATGGAGCTGATGGTGGAGAGCCATCCCCGGCTGGGCCGCCCCCGCATGGCGGAGGATTTCTCGCGCTTCGGACGAAGCCTGGTCGAGTGCCTCGCCGGCGCCGCGGGAGCGCGGTAGAGCGTTCCTGCGTGCTAACGTAGTCAGGGAATGGCTTGGTTTAAGCGGCAGGCAAAGCCTGCGAAAGAAGCGGCGGCCCGGGACGAGGAGCGGCGCGTCCGCACCGAGGGTTTGTGGCAGAAATGCGAAGGCTGCCGCCAGATCATCTGGAAAAAAGAGCTTGAAGCCAACCAGTCGGTCTGTCCCAAGTGCGGGCGGCATTCGCGCGTGGACGCCGCTACGCGGCTGAAGCTGCTCTTCGACGGCGGCGAATACGAGCAGTTCGATACCGACCTGCGTTCGGCCGACCCCCTGGGATTCATCGACAGCAAGCCCTACACCGAGCGGCTGGAGGCCATGCGGCAGGCCACCGGCCTCTCCGACGCCCTGATCTCGGCGGCAGGGAAGCTGGAGGGCCGCACCGTACACATCTGCGCCATGGAGCCGCGCTTCATCGGAGGCAGCATGGGGTGCGTGGTGGGGGAAAAGATCACCCGCGCCATCGAGCGCGCCATTGCCGGGCGCGCCCCCCTGGTGATCGTCTCGGCCTCCGGCGGCGCGCGCATGCAGGAGGGCGCCATCAGCCTGATGCAGATGGCCAAGATCTCCGCCGCGCTGATGCGCCTGGACGAGGCGCGGCTGCCCTATATCAGCGTCCTCACCGACCCCACCACCGGCGGCGTCACCGCCAGCTTCGCCATGCTGGGCGATCTGAACATCGCCGAGCCGGACGCCCTGATCGGCTTCGCCGGTCCGCGCGTCATCGAACAGACCATCCGGCAGAAGCTGCCGGATGGTTTTCAGCGCTCGGAGTTCCTGCTCAAGTGCGGGATGCTCGACGCCGTGGTTCCCCGCCCCGAGTTGAAGGGCTACATCGCCAAGGCGCTCTCTTTCTTCATGGATTGACCGTGCCGCCCGCCGCGGTTTCCCGATGAACTATCCCGATACCGTCCAGTTCCTGTACGCGCTGGGCAACGAAGTCAAAACGGCCAAGCTGGGATTGGACCGCGTGGAAGCGCTGGCCGGGACGCTGGGGGCGCCGCAGCGCGGCAGGCGCTTCGTGCACGTGGCCGGAACCAACGGCAAGGGTTCGGTGTGCGCCATGATCGAGGCGGGGCTGCGCGCCGCGGGCCTGCGCACGGGGCTGTTCACCTCGCCGCACCTGCTGGAGCCGGTCGAGCGCATCCGCATCAATAGCGTGCCGGTGGAGCCCGAGCGTTTCGCCGCCGCCTTCGCGCGCGTCCACGAAACAGCGGAACGGATGCTGGACGTAGGGCAACTGGACCTCCACCCCACCTACTTCGAAACCGTGGTGGCCATGGCCCTGCTGACCTTCCAGGAGGCGGAGGTGGACGTGGCGGTGCTCGAAACCGGGCTGGGCGGGCGGCTGGACGCCACCAACATCGTGCTCCCGGAGGTGGCCGTGGTCACCCCGGTGGACTACGACCACGAAGCGCTGCTGGGCAAGAGCATCGAGGCCATCGCGCTGGAAAAAGCCGGCATTCTGAAGCGCGGGGTGCCGGCTATTTTCGCGCGGCAGCGGCCGGAGGCGGCGGCTGTGCTGGAGCGCCGGGCCGCGGAACTGGGTATCCCGGTCGTCCATACCGCGGATTTTGCCGTGCGGGAGCTGGAAATGCACCCGGGCGGCAGCCGCTTCATAGCCACCGGTTCGGAAACGCTGCGCATCGACTGCCCACTCGCCGGAGAGCACCAAGTGGAGAACGCGCTCACCGCGGCCGCCGCCCTCCTCCGGATAGGAGTGCCGCCCGCGGCCACCGAACGCGGCATCGCCGGCACGCGCTGGCCGGGGCGGCTGGAGCGCGTCGCCGAAGCGCCCGATATCGTCCTCGACGGCGCGCACAATCCCTCCGGCGCCCGCGCTCTGGCCGCTTACATCGACCGTTTCTATTCCGGGCGCTCTGTGTGGCTGATCTACGGCGCCATGCGGGACAAGGCCATCACCGAAGTCGGGGGCGTGCTGTTTCCCAAGGCGCAGCGCCTGATCGCCACCGCCCCGGCGATGGCGCGCGCCGCCCGGCCCGAAACCATCGCCGCGCTGTCGGATCATCCGAACGTCACGGCCGTCCCTACCCTGGGCGGCGCCCTGGAATTGGCCCGGCGGGAGGTGTGCCCCGAGGACGCGATCTTCGTGACCGGCTCGCTCTTCCTGGTGGCTGAAGCCGAGCTGCTGCTCCGCGGCGCGCGCCGCGCGCTATAATCGCGGCGTCCCATGCTGACCCGGCTGCGAGCTTTGTTCATCACCGCTCCGCTCATCGTGCTGGACACCGTCATCTTCGGCAGCCTCTCGATGATGGCCTCGCTGTTCGATCCGACCGGCGTGACCCAGCACCGCATCGCCCGCGTATGGGCGCGAGTGCTGCTGGCGGTAAGCGGCATCCGGGTAGAGGTGGAAGGCGTCGAAAAGCTCGATCCCCGGGGCAGCTACGTGCTGGTTTCCAATCACTTGAGCCTCACCGATACGCCGCTGGTGATGGCTCACATCCCGCTGCAGTTCCGTTTTTTCGCCAAGCAGGGGCTGTTCCGCATTCCCCTGCTGGGCGGGCACCTGCGGCGCGCGGGACACTTACCGGTGGTTCGGGATAACCCGCGCGCGGGACTGAAGACCCTGGCCGACGGCGCGCGGCTGCTCGGCGGGCGCGGCATCTCCGTCCTGATCTTCCCTGAAGGCGGCCGCTCCGACGACGGCACCCTGCACGAGTTCCGCCCGGGCGCTTCTTATGTGGCCATCAAGGCCGGGGTGCCGGCGGTGCCGGTGGCCATCACGGGCACGCGCGAGATTCTGCCCATGGGCTCCATTCAGGTGATGCCGGGCCGGGCGCGGCTGTGCATCGGCGACCCCATTCCCACGGCGGACCTCGCCCCCCAGGACCACACCCGCCTCACCGCCGAACTGCGCCGCCGTATCGCCCTGCTGGGCGGCCTCGAGCCTTCCGGCACCCTGGATGAAGCCGGCCTCACCCGCCGTTAACGGCGCTCCGTTAAAATGAAGGTAATGCCGCGCAAGCTGTTGCTCCCGTTCCTGCTGGCCGCCTGTTTGATCCCGGCGCCGGCTCAGAAGGCCGCCTCCGAAAAGAGCGGTCAACCGCCCGCCCAGGCGGGCAAGTCCGCGCTCGATAAGGCCACCATGGAGGCCTATGCACGCCATCTCTACGTGATGGGCCCGGCGGTGAAGGTGGAGGTGCTCGATCCCAAGCCGTCCGTGTTGCCTGGATTCTTCGACGTGGTGGTGCGCGCCTCCATGGGGAACCAGTCCCAGGATCTGCCGTTCTATGTCTCCCGGGACGGCCGCAAGATCGTGCGCGGCGAGGTCTTCGACGTGGCCGAGAATCCCTTCTCCAGGGACCTGGCGCTGCTCAAGACCGATGGGGAGCCGAGCTTCGGGACGCCCGGCGCGCCCGTGGTGCTGGTGGAGTTCAGCGATTACCAGTGCCCCTTCTGCGCCGAAGAGGCCAAGATGCTCCGCACCAACCTGCTGAGCGCCTACCCCAAGCAGGTGCGCCTCTATTTCAAGGACTTTCCGATCGAACAGATCCACCCCTGGGCCAAGCCGGCGGCCATTGCGGGGCGCTGCGTCTTCCGCCAGAACGCCGAAGCTTACTGGGATTATCACGACTGGATCTACGCCCAGCAGGCCTCCATCACTCCGGAGAATTTGAAATCCAGGGTGCTCGAGTGGGCCAAGGGAAAGGAGATCGATGCGCTGCAACTGGGCCGCTGCATCGACACCCGCGCCGCCGAGGCGGACGTGGACCGGAACATCGCTGAAGCCCGCGTGCTGAAGCTGAACTCCACCCCTACCCTGTTCGTCAACGGCCGGCGGCTGGTGGGCCGCCTGGACTGGCCGACGCTGCGCAGCATCATCGATTTCGAGATCGAGTACCAGAAGACGACCCGTAACGCCGGGGAGGAGGCCTGCTGCGAGCTGAAGCCGCTGCTGCCCGGTGTGGCCGGCCAGTGACCCGCAAACTGGCGGCATGCCGCCGCGCAGCCGCGCTCTGGCTCGCTGCGGCGGTCTGGTGCGCCGGCGCTACGGCGCCCGTGGATGCCGGGCGCTATCTCGAGAACATCAAGTACCTGGCCTCTACCGAGCTCCGCGGCCGCGCCACGGGCTCGCCGGAACTCGACCGCGCCGCCGAGTTCATCGCGGCCCGCTTCCGCGCCTTCGGCCTCGCGCCGGCCGTCGGCAAGGACTACTTGCAGCCCTTCAACGTCACCATCAACGCACGCCTGGGCGAGGACAACCGCTTCGCCTGGTACGTGGACGGCCGCCGGACAGAGATCAAGGCCCGGGAGGATTTCATTCCCTTCAACTTCTCCTCCTCCGGCGCCATGGAGGGCCCGTTGGTCTTCGCGGGCTACGGCATCACCGCCCCGGAGTACGACTACGACGACTATGCCTCGATCGACGCCAAAGGCAAAATCGTTCTGATCCTGCGCCACGAACCGCAGGAGTTCGACGATAAGAGCGTCTTCGCCGGCCGTGCCTATACCGAGCGCGCGCAGTTCGCCAGCAAGGCCCTCAACGCCGTCCGGCACGGGGCGCGCGGCATCATCCTGGTGGCCGACCGCGCCAGTCATCCCGGCTCCGGCGATCAGCTCGAGACCTTCCTCTCCAGCGTAGGCCCCGGGGAGGCGGGCGTCCCCTTCGTGCAGGTGAAGGCTTCGATTGCCGACCACTGGTTCGCCGCGGCGGGCAGGAAGCTGGACGAGGTGCAGGAGCAGATCGACGCCGACCTGAAGCCGCGCTCTTTCGCCTTCCCCGCGTCGGTGCGGGTGGAAGCGCGCGTCGACGTGGAGCACGAACCGAAGCGCGTCTACAACGTCGCCGGCTACCTGCCGGGCGAGAGCGCCGAGTACGTGGTGGTGGGGGCGCACTACGACCACCTGGGGTTGGGCGAACAGTTCTCGATGGCGCCCGCGGCGGCCGGCAAGGTGCATCCGGGGGCCGACGATAACGCTTCGGGCGTCTCCGGGGTGATCGAGTTGGCCCGATGGTTCGCCGCCCGGCCGAAGATGAAACGCGGCATCCTGTTTCTGGCTTTCGCGGGCGAGGAGATCGGGCTGCTCGGCTCCAGCTTCTACGTGAATAACCCTGTGTTGCCGATCGAAAACGCCGCCGCCATGATCAACCTGGATATGATCGGCCGGGTACGCGACGGCAAGGTGTACATCGGCGGCGCCGGAACGGGCACGACGTTGCAGGCGCTGCTGGATGGCGTCGCGCCGCGGCACGATTTGCGGCCGGACTACTCGGAGACCAACGGCTACGGCTCGAGCGACCACGTCTCCTTCATCACCCGGCAGGTGCCGGTGCTGTTCTTCTTCTCCGGCCTGCACCCGGAGTATCACCAGCCCGCGGACACCTGGGAGACGATCGAAGCCGAGGGTGCGGCGCGGCTGCTGTCGCTGGCGGCCGACGTGGTGGAGGCGCTGTGCTCGGCGTCCGAGCGGCCGCGCTTCGTGAAACCGGGCGCCGACGGCCCGCGGCGGTAATTCCCTTAAAACCCCCGCCGATTCTGCCGATATGAGCGGCAGGAGTCACATGGCGCAAAGCACCCCCGGGCGGGAAGGGGCAGGCGTTTCACCGCGTATGCTGCCGCCGCTCATCCTGCACCCGTTTGCCGACCCGGCGGGGTCGGCCCAATTCCTGGAGAACTCCAAAGCCAGCCTGATGCTTTCCGGTCTGCTGCCCGACAGCGGCTATACCCACGAGGAGCTGACCGAACGGGTGATGCGCGCCCGGTACCTGGAAATCCGCATGCTCTACTTCCTGGGCAAAGATCTCTACCGCTGGCTGGAGCAGTGCGTGGAGATGGCCCGCAAGGATCACGACCTGGACTACAAGACCATCCGGGAGCAGAGCTTCGCCGAACTGCTGACCAGCCACGCGCCCGCCGGTGTGCAGGAGAAGCTGCGGGCCTGGGGAGTGCACGACTACGCCTCCATTTTTTCGCGCGCCCTGGGGTTGCTGACGGCTTTTGCCCAGCCCCCGTCCTTCGAAATGCTGAGCCGCGAGTTTATTCTCAGCTATCATCGCTACGCCGACTACCTGTTCGCCTGTTACCAACAGTTGCGGTCATACGCGCCGCTCGATCCGGGCAGCTTCGACTTCGCCCTCTACGGCTCCGGCGAGTACTCCCGGATGCTCGAAAGCCAGTGGGGATCGGAATAAGGGGCGGCCGGAGCCATACCAGCATGCAGGTTGTTAAAATGAGCGGCGCAGGACGCAAGTATGAAACATCTAACCATCGCACTCGGCTGCGCCGTAATGCTGGCGCTGGCCGGCTGTTCGGGCACCCCCACGAAAACCGAGACCACAAAGAAGGAGGAGGCTCCTCCGGAGCCTGCTTCCGGACGCGAAGCCCTCTACAAGATGTTCATGGCGGCGCGCGCGTGGTCTCCGGATGTCGAAATCCTGAGGCTGAACAGCATCCATTTGCCCGAGGTGGAGGCGGCGCCCGGCAGGGCGGCAGCCTGGCAGGTCACCTTCGTCTCCCCGAGCAAGGGCAGGGCCAGGAGCTGGACCTATTCGGTCGTTGAAGGCGAGGGTAACCTCCATAAGGGAGTCTTCGCCGGACTCGAGGAAAACTGGTCGGGACCGCGCGGCATCAACAAGCCGCTCATTATCCAGGCCGTGAAGACCGATTCGGACGAGGCCTACAAAACGGCCCTCACCAAGGCCGCCGACTACGAAAAGAAGAACCCCGGCAAGACCATTTCGGTGATTCTGGAATCCACCAACAAGCATCCCAACCCCGCATGGCGGGTCGTTTGGGGCGAGTCGGTCGCAACCAGCAACTTCTCCGTGTTGGTGGACGCTTCCACGGGGCAGTACCTGGAAACGTTGCGGTAAGGTTCGGCGTTCGGCAGCGCGCCGCTGCGGTCCGGCGGCGCGCGCG
>JAWLGN010000132.1:0-14607 GCA_041685075.1 Bryobacteraceae bacterium | reverse complement strand
GCCAGGGTCCGGCCGGATAGGACCCCAAAATGCTTCCGTCGGCGGCCCGCAGTTTGGTGACGGTGTCGTTGTCTGGGTGGGTTACCCAGATGTTGGCGCCGTCGAAGGCTATGGCGTGCCCGCTCACGCCGGTGTCGTACACGCCGGCGACAGCACCGTCCGCAGCCCGGAGCTTGATGACGTCGCCGCTCCAGGTCACAACCCAGATGTGGACGCCATCGAAGACCGCACAGACGGGACCAGATCGTTCGATCCTGAAACTGGCGGCAAGATTGACGTCGTACCAGCGCTGGAGAGCGATCGACAGGGTGCTCGGCCCGGGGGGGCCGGCGGGACCCTCGGAGCCCTCGGGCCCAATGACACCGGGGACGCCCTGCGGCCCCTCCACCCCCTGCGGCCCGGCGGGGCCCGCCGGACCTACCGGTCCCTGGGCTCCTGTGGCGCCGGTGGGTCCCATGGGACCCGGCGGCCCTTGGATGCCCTGGAGGCCTTGCGGTCCGGTGGCGCCCTGCTGCACGAGCAGCGCCCATGGCGGGCCGGCGCCGGGCTGATGGCCGGTGTTGCTGTCCGCCAGGCTGACGTAGCTCGATCCGTTGAAGAAGACGGCATCTCCCATGCCGTAGGCGGTGGCGCTCTCCCACGCTCCTTTGAAACTCACCGGCGGCCCCGGCGGCCCGGTGGGACCCTGGACCCCTTGCGGCCCCGCGGGGCCCTCGACGCCGAGCGGGCCGGGCGGCCCGGTGGGACCCATGGGTCCCGGCGGCCCTTCCGGCCCCTCCGGCCCCGCGGGCGCCGGAACGTAGTAGCCGTACAGCTCGATTACCAAATCCGTGGCGTTGCTGGCGAGGACCTGGATGCGCCCTCCCGTGCCGGCCGGCACCACTGTCGTGTTGCCCGTGATGCCGCCCTCGACGGCGTTCAGCACCACCGTTCCCGGCCAGGGTTGGCCGTCCTCCCATGCGGAGAGCCACCCCACCCCCTGCCCCTCCGGCGGGATCACCACGAAGTGCGGCAGGAGGACCGCGCCGCCGGCACATCGCAGCCGGCGTTCGCAACCGGAATGGTTCGGCGTTGCGACCCTTCGAGCATCGGCGGGCCGTAGGGACCGGTCTTCCCCTGGTCCTCCCGTGTGTCCACGAGTCGGCAGGGCATGATGGGAACGAAGGTGAGCGATTCGGCGGCTTGGGCGGGCGGTTGCGATTCCAGCAACCCGGCCAGGCCTGCGGCCACCGCGAGGTATCGGGCAGAAACGAGAACGGCGTGCGTAGCAATCATCTCCAGTCGCCTAACAGGAATGTCGAGGAGAGCGCTGGACGGCAGCCTGGCAGAAGCCTCCGTGCTCTCTTGTTCCAGAGATATTACCACCTGCTTATCTGCTGGCGAAGGCGCGCCCGTCTCGACCGGCGCCTACAGTTTCGACACGGCATGTCCGCTGAAGTCGACTACCCAGAGATGGGCGCCGTCGAAGGCCAGAGATGTCGGCGTTGATAGCGTTGTGTAGGTGCCGGTGATCGTCCCGTCGCCGGCCCGCAACCTGGTTAGGGTTTCGCCGGGATAATTACTCCCCACCCAGAGATGGGCGCCGTCGAAGGCCAGCACGCCCGGGTTGGTTCCCGCGGCGTAGGTGCCGGCGATGGACCCGTCGCCTGCCAGCAGCTTCGTCACCGTGCCGCTGCCCGAGTTCGCCACCCAGATATGGGAGCCGTCGAAAACCACCCCCCTGGGTCTGAGTCCGACCGGGTATGTGCCGACGAGGCTTCCGTCGCTCGCCAGCAGTTTCGTAACGGTATGGTTGTCGTCACTGGATACCCAGATATGAGCGCCGTCGAAGGCGATGCCGCGCGGATCGGTTCCCACCGGGTACGTGCCGGCGAGGCCACCGTCGCCGGCGCGCAACTTGGTGACGGTGGTGCCTTCCTCGTGGATGATCCAGATATGGGAGCCGTCGAAGGACAGCGCCGTGGGCCAGTATCCGGCCGGATAGGACCCCAAAATGGTTCCGTCGGCGGCCCGCAGTTTGGTGACGGTGTCGTTGTCTGGGTGGGTTACCCATATGTTGGCGCCGTCGAAGGCGATGGCTTGCCCGACCCCGCCGGAGTTGTACTCGCCGGCGACAGAACCGTCCGCGGCCCGGAGCTTGATGACGGTGCCGTCCCACTTCAGCACGAGGATGTTGGCGCCATCGAAGGCCGCCGAGAGAGGGTTCCATTCGATTCTGAAACTGGCGGCAAGATTAACGTCGTACCAGCGCTGGAGAGCGATCGTCAGGGTGCTCGGCCCGGGGGGGCCGGCGGGGCCTTCGGGGCCTGCGGGCCCGGTGACGCCGGGGACGCCCTGCGGCCCCTCCACCCCCTGCGGCCCGGCCGGACCCGCCGCGCCTACCGGTCCCTGGGCTCCCGTGGCGCCGGTGGGTCCTATCGGACCCGGCGGCCCCTGGATGCCCTGGAGGCCTTGCGGTCCCGTGGCGCCCTGCTGCACAAGCAGCGCCCATGGCGGGCCGGCGCCGGGCTCATGGCCGGTGTTGCTGTCCGCCAGGCTGACGTAGCTCGATCCGTTGAAGAAGACGGCATCTCCCATGCTGTAGGCGGTGGCGCTCTCCCACGTACCTTTGAACGTCACCGGCGGCCCCGGCGGCCCGGTGGGACCCGGAATCCCTTGCGGCCCCGCGGGGCCCTGCACGCCCCGCTGCCCCATGGGACCCATGGGTCCCGGCGGCCCTTCCGGCCCCTCCGGCCCCGCGGGCGCCGGAACGTAGTAGCCGTACAACTCGATCACCAGGTCCGTGGCATCGCTGGCGAGAACCTGGATGCGCCCTCCCGTGCCGGCCGGCACCACTGTCGTGTTGCCCGTGATGCCGCCCTCGACGGCGTTCAGCACCACCGTTCCCGGCCAGGGTTGGCCGTCCTCCCATGCGGAGAGCCACCCCACCCCCTGCCCCTCCGGCGGGATCACCACGAAGTGCGGCAGGAGGACCGCGCCGCCGGCACATCGCAGCCGGCGTTCGCAACCGGAATGGTTCGGCGTTGCGACCCTTCGAGCATCGGCGGGCCGTAGGGACCGGTCTTCCCCTGGTCCTCCCGTGTGTCCACGAGTCGGCAGGGCATGATGGGAACGAAGGTGAGCGATTCGGCGGCTTGGGCGGGCGGTTGCGATTCCAGCAACCCGGCCAGGCCTGCGGCCACCGCGAGGTATCGGGCAGAAACGAGAACGGCGTGCGTAGCAATCATCTCCAGTCGCCTAACAGGAATGTCGAGGAGAGCGCTGGACGGCAGCCTGGCAGAAGCCTCCGTGCTCTCTTGTTCCAGAGATATTACCACCTGCTTATCTGCTGGCGAAGGCGCGCCCGTCTCAGGGGGTACGGCATAGAAATGGAACACGGGGACAGCAGGCGGGGTGCACTCGTAATTTCTGGAAGTACATACTATTTCCAGAAGAAGGCCGTACGATGAGCGAGTCCCTGGCGCTCGCCCGGTGTGCGGCGCATGCAGGCTCTGGTGGGCCAGGATGCTTCCCTCGATCACGGCCGCCAGCAGATGAAACTGCTGGCCGGCCTGGAGGTCACGGCCAAGTCCGTCGAACGCGGGGCGGAAACCATCGGCGTCGATATCGCGCGACGGGAGCAACTCGACCTGCCGATTATGGTGGGCGGAGCAGTGCGGTAAGCGATTGTACGTCGAGGCCTGGAAGCGTGGCTGGAGCCGCGCAGAAAAGAAAGTGGTTCTCGGCGATACCGTCAAGGGCGCTAACGCGATCCTCTCGCTCCGCTGCTCTCACCTGAACGGCCGATTTGAGGACTATTGGGAGAATCGCCAGGCGGCCTGACCTCCACTTCTATGTCGCGCACCGTACGACCCGGCACCCGCGGGTGCTGCCGGGCGGTATCCCGGCCGCGTCCCGCAGGCGTCTCACGGGCATGATCTTCGATGCAGTCGTCTTCGGTATCGGCTGCGTCGCGCTGCTGGCGCTGATCGCCGGCGCGATTGCGGGCCTGGTCGCTCCGGAGTAGGGGCGGCCCGGTCTAGGCCGTAGCGGCGGCCGCCGCGGGCTCTTCGCCGAAGTCGCGCTCGTAGGCTTCCACCAGCCGCTTGCCCCAGTCGCCGATCGGCGCCAGGCGGCCGAAGAAGAAGCGCAGCACCGGGGGCTCCTCGATAAACTTCAACCCGCCCACCAGGTCGCGATGGCGGTAGAGCCAGGTGATGCGGTCCACCGCGTACTCAATCTGGGACATGGTGTAGACCCGCCGCGGCACGGCGAAGCGCACCAGTTCCAGGTCCGAGGCCACCTCGTTGCCGTCGCGGTCCCGATCGGTTGAGATCGTACCGCGCTCCATGGTGCGGATGCCGCTGGCCAGGTACACGGCCGCGGCGAGCGAGCCGGCGGGGTATTGCATGGAATCCAGATGGGGCACGAACATGCGCGCGTCCACGTGGCAGGCCAAACCGCCCGGAGGCGTCACCACCGGTACGCCGTTTTCGATCAGCCGGTTGGCGAAGTACTTCACCATCTCTGCCGAGGAGCCGGCCACGTCGTAATCCACCATCTCCCGCACCCCCACCGCCATGGCTTCGATCTCCTTGGTGGACATCCCGCCATAGGTGAAGAAGCCTTCGTAGACCGGCAGCCACGGGCGCATGCGGTCGAACAGGTCGCGCCGGTTAGTGGCGATGAAGCCGCCCCGCGCGCTGCAACTCTTCCGCCCCGAGAGGTAGCAGATATCCGCCAGGCTCATAATCTCCCGGATGATCTGCTGGATCGAGAGATCCGCGAAGGCCTTCTCGCGGGTCTTGATGAAATAGGCGTTCTCGGAGATCAGGCTGGCATCCACCACCAGCAGGATGCCGTGCCGGGCGGCGATCTCCTTCACCTGGCGCAGATTTTCGAGCGAGAACGGCTGGCCGCCGAGCAGGTTGGTGGTGGCCTCCATGCGCACGAAGGAGATCTTCTCCGGACCGTAGCGGTCGATCACGTCCTGGAACTTCTTCAGGTCCAGGTTGCCCTTGAAGGGGTTCTCGCTCTGGGTTTTGAGGGCTTCGTCGGTGAAGATCTCCACCACCGTGCCGCCGCACAGTTCAAAGTGCGCCTTGGTGGTGGTGAAGTGATAGTTCATGGGCACCGCGTCGCCTTCTTTGACGAAAACCTTGGCGATCAGGTGTTCGGCGGCTCTGCCCTGGTGTGCCGGAAGCAGGTACTCGTACCCGAATACCTCCTTCACGGCGTCGGCGAGCTTGTAGAAGCTCTCCGATCCGGCGTAGGCATCGTCGGCCACCATCATGGCCGCGAGCTGGTTATCGCTCATCGCATTGGTGCCGCTGTCGGTGAGCATATCCAGGAAAACATCCCTGGTGCGAAGGAGGAAGGTGTTGTAACCGCCCTCTTCCATGACCCGCAGCCGTTGCCGCACCGGCACAAGGTGGGCCTTCTGCACAATACGAATCTTGTGCATTTCGATGGGCAATTCTTTACCGTTGGAAAGCTTGATGCGCATGCTTGGGACTCCAATTTCGAATCTGTTGTCGGGGCTGAAGCGGCTGGGGCGACCCGCGCCGGTACGGCCTGCGAGCAAAAGAAACCCGATTATAACGAAACGCGGGGGTCCGATGTTCCGGCGCCCGGAAAAAATTGCCGCCGCGGCCGCCCGCGCGTTGCCGCTCACGGCGCAATCGTGCTACAAGTGCGGTTTAGAATCCCCGATCCGATATCAACTCTAAGGAGAACCTCGAAATATGCCCCTAGTCTCGATGCGGCAGCTTCTGGACGAGGCCGCCAAGGGCGGCTACGGCGTTGGCGCTTTCAACGTCAACAACATGGAACAGATCCAGGCGATCATGGAGGCCGCCCGCGAAACCAAGTCGCCGGTTATCGTGCAGGCCAGCCGCGGCGCGCGCGCCTACTCCAATGACCGCTTTCTTTATCACCTGATGCTCGCCGCCACCGAGGTCTATCCGGAGATTCCCACGGTGCTCCACCTGGACCACGGCAACAGCGTCGAGACCTGCAAGTCGGCCATTGAGATGGGCTTCACCAGCGTCATGATGGACGGCTCCCTGATGCCCGACGGCAAGACCCCTTCCACCTTCGAGTACAACGTGAAAGTTACGCGCGAAGTCGTTGAAATGGCGCATGCCAAGGGTGTGACAGTGGAAGGTGAAATCGGCACCCTGGGCGGCATCGAGGACGGTCACGGCGCGGGCCTGGACGGGCTGGCCAACGTCACCGATCCGGCGCAGGCCGAAGAGTTCGTCAGGCTGACCGGCGTGGATGCCCTGGCCATCGCCATCGGCACCAGCCACGGCGCCTACAAGTTCACCAAGAAGCCCACCGGCGAGACGCTCAAGATGGACGTGCTCATCGAGATCCACAAGCGTCTGCCGAACGTGCACCTGGTGATGCACGGCTCCTCCAGCGTGCCCAAGGAGTTGCAGGACATCATCAACCAGTACGGCGGCGCGCTGAAGCCCACCTGGGGCGTGCCGATCGAAGAGATCCAGCTCGGCATCCGCAACGGCGTCCGCAAGATCAACGTGGATACCGACAACCGGCTGGCCATCACGGGCGCTATCCGGAAGGTATTCGCCGAAAAGCCCGAGGCTTTCGACCCCCGCGCCTACCTGACGCCGGCGCGCGCGGCTATGAAGCAGGTGGTGGCGCAGCGCATGACGCAGTTCGGCCAGGCCGGACACGCGGGCGACTACGAACCCATCAGCATCGAAGAGATGGCCAAGCGCTACGCGCAGGCCGCCAAGGCGTAAGTCACCCTTCCTCCGCGCATCCCGCGGGTGCACCGGGCGGTGCACCCGCGGAGCGCCGTTTGCCCCCTCGCCCCGCCATCGGCGTGCGCCTCTCCCGGCGCATCAATCGTGTTACCTCGCGCGCTGCCGCTGCGTGCCCGCCCGGCCATGCCGCGCGCTAAGCTGTTACCGATGCCCGCGCCGACGATTGCCGAACGCTTTCGCGATGCCCTCCAGCGCCAGGACGGCGCCGTGCGGCTGCTGGTTCCCACCGCCACCCTGTCGCGGCACTTGCAAAACAGCTTCGCGCGCGAGGGCTTTGTCTTCCGCCCCGGGATGGTGGAGACGCTTTCGCGCTTCATCGGCGATTGGGTTGCCGATCTGCCGCAGATTTCCGAACCGGCCTTCTACCTCGTGGTGGAGGCCGCGGCGCGCCGTCTCAACCGGCCCGAATTCGCCGCCGCCATCGGGCAGCCGGGCTTTTGCGCGGCACTGGCCCGCACCATGGGGGAGTTCTCATCGGCCGGCTGCGATGCGGCGCGTTTGGCCGCGCACTTGCCCGAGACGCCGCTCGGCCCGGCCTTTCTGGCGGTCTACCAGGAAGTCGACGCCGAACTCGCGCGGCGGGGCGTGGCCACTCGCGCGCGGCGGCTGGAAGTGGCGGCGGAACGCATCGCGCGCGGTGGACTGCCGGGCATCCGCACGGTGCTGCTCGATGGTTTTCATGCGCTGCCCGATCCGGAGACGGCGCTCGCCGCGGCTCTCCGCCGCCATGCCGAAGTGATCGTCGGGGAGCCCTGCGGGCCCGAGATGCCGCCGGCCATCGAGGCGTTCGCCGCGGCGTCGCCCGAGCGCGAGGCCGATGAGATCGCGCGCCGCATCCTCGAACAGGCGGAGCAGGGCAGGGCCTTCCGCGAGATGGCGGTCGTCGTGCGGGCGCCGGAGATCTACCGCGCGCTGCTCGCCGCCACCTTCGACCGCTTCGGCATCCCGGCGCGCTTCTACTTCGAAGCGGCTCTGCGGGATCATCCCGCCGTGCGGTATCTCGCGGGCATAGTAGATGCCATGCTGTCCGGCTGGGATTGGAGCGCGACCCTGGCGGCGCTGCGGCAGGCGCCTCACCTGGTCCACTCGGCCGCCATGGACCGCTTCGAATTCAAGCTGCGGGAGCGCCTCCCCGGGCGCGGCATCGAGGGGCTGCGGGAACTGGCCGGCCAGCCCTCCCGGCTGCTCGACGGGCCCGCATCCATCGAGACCGCTCTCGAGGATTGCCGGGGGCTGGCGATCGCTCCCCGGGAATGGGCAGCGCGGCTGCGCGGGTTGCGCTCGCTCTACCGCCCGCCGCGCGCCGGCGACGGCGTGGCGCACGAGATGGCGCGCATCTGGCGCGGCCACGCCGCGGCGCTCGATGCCTTCGAGGAGGCTTTGGATGCCGCGGCCGAAGCGCTCGGCGCGGCCGCCGTCCCCCTGGAGGATTACTGGCGCGCCTTCCGTTCCGTCCTGCGGCTGGCGCCCTTGCGCGTGCCGGACGACCGCCGCAACGCGGTCCACGTGCTCACCGCACACGAGGCGCGGCAGTGGCGCCTGCCCGTGATCTTCATCTGCGGGATGGTCGAGAAGCAGTTCCCCCGCCCGCACCGGCAGGATCCCTTTTTCCCCGATGCGGCGCGCCGGGAACTCGCCGCGGCCGGCATTCGGGTGCGGACCGCCTCCCAGTTCGACGAAGAGGAGCGCGCGCTGTTCCACGCAGCCCTGAGCGGCGCCACCGCGCTTGCGGTGCTGAGCTACCCGCGCGTGGACGGCCGGGGCGAGCGCAACCTGCCCTCGGTGTTTCTCGAAGCCGTAGCTGCGCAGGTGGCCGAAGCTCCGCCGGTGCGGCCCGCGCCCCTGGCGCAACCCAACGGCTGGCGGCCTCCCGTAGCGATACGGAATCCGGAATTGCTGGAGGCCATCGCCGCCCGCACCAAGGCGTTCTCGCCCACGGCGCTCGATGCATTCCTCTCCTGCCCCTACCGCTTCTTCAACGATCACCTGTTGCGCCTGGAGCCGCCGCCGCCGCGTCCCACCAAGCGCCTCGATTTCCTCGCCCAGGGCAACATCGTGCATGAGACGCTGGCCGCGTGGCCCGGAGGCGATCGGGCAATCGAGCCGTACTTCGAGCGCGCCTTCGAAAAGACTTGTGCCTCGCTGTACGTGCCGCCCGGTTATCAGACCGAAGCGCTGCGGCGGCGCATGCTCGAAGACCTCCAGCGGCTGGCCGCGGCGGGCGAAGGTCGGCGCGGCATCGAGACCCGCACGGAGCAGCCCTTCCAATACGAGCTGGCGCCCGGGGTCTCGATTCGCGGGCGCATCGACCGCCTGGAGGTGCTGCCGGAGAACCGCGCCCTGGTCGTCGATTACAAGTACAGCGGCATCCAGCGCGTGCGCGACCTGGTGAAAGCGGCCGAGTCGCTGCAACCGCCGCTCTACCTGCTGGCCGTGGAGCGCGCCTTCGAGCTGGAGCCGCAGGGCATGCAATATTGCGGGCTGCGCAACGAAGTGGTCTGGGGCGGATGGGAGGCGCCCTTCCCGGAAGCCTGGATTCCCGGCGCCACGGCGCGCGCGCTGGATGCCGCGGCACGCATCCGCGCCGGAGAGATCGCACCGCTGCCCGCAAACCAGGATGCCTGCCGCTGGTGCACCGGCAAGGACGTCTGCCGCTACCAGGCGGCCCGCACCATGACCGCGGAGGGCGCATGATCGACTTTACTCCTTCGCAGCTCGACGCCGTGCGGGTTCGCCGCCCCTGGGCGGATACCTGCGTGGTGGCCGGTCCGGGCTCGGGCAAGACCACGGTGCTGGTGGAGCATTTCCGCCGGTTGGTCGAAAGCGGCGTGGACCCGCTGCGCATCCTGGCCATCACCTTCACCGAGAAGGCCGCCGCCAACATGCGGGACAAGCTGGCGCGCGCCTTTGCAGGCGACCCGGAACTCCGCAGCCGCCTGGAGCGCGCCTGGGTTTCCACCGTGCACGGCTTCTGCGCGCGGCTGCTGCGCGAGTACGCCGTCACCGCGGGCGTGGATCCGGACTTCCACGTGATGGACGAGCAGGAGTCCGGCCGCCTGCAGACGCGCGCCGCCGAGGAGGTCCTGGACGCGCTGCTGGCCGCACGACCCGATGCCGCCCGGGAACTCATGCGCGGCTTCAAGGCGAACGTCGCGGGCGCGCTGCTCAACGTCTACGACGCCATGCGCTGCGCGGGCATCCCCATCGAGCGGCTCGAAACCTACCCTGTGCCCGAAGGGCCCGGCCCGGAAGATTTGCGGCGGGCGATCGACCGCCTGCGCGCCGCCGACACCGCCGGATGGACGGACGCGCAGCGTGCGCACCTGGAGGAAATCGTGGCCAGCGCGGAGCGCATCTGCGCGGGGAACTTCTTTGCGCCGTTGCAGTCGAACCTCAATAAACTCAAACGGGGAAGCCAAGCCGTCGAGTTGGTGAAGGAGCTGCGCGGGCTGGTCGACGAGGTGGCGCGCGGCGCCCTGACCGAGCACTGGGCCGGCGCCCGCCGTACACTGATTCACCTGCTGGCGCACTGCGACGCCGCCTACCGCCGCGAGAAGCAGGCCGCCGGCGCGCTCGATTACGCCGATCTCGAAGAGTTCACCGTGCGGCTGCTGGAGTGCCATTCCGAGGTGCGCGCACGCGTCCAGGCGCAGTTCAGCCGCGTGTTGATGGACGAGTTCCAGGACACCAACGGTTTGCAGGCGCGCCTGCTCGAGTTGGTGCGCCCGCCGGAGGGCTTCTACGCGGTGGGCGATATCAATCAATCGATCTACGGCTTCCGCCACGCCGAGCCGGCGGTGTTTGCGCGCTATCGCGACGAGGTGGAGGCCTCGGGCCGCCCGCTGGTGGATCTGCGGGAGAACTTCCGCAGCCGCCCGGAGATCCTGCGCGCGGTGGAAACCATTCTCGATGGCGCGGACGGCATCGAGCCGCGCCCGCTCGTGCCGGGCCGCGAATTCGGCCCGCTGGACGAACCGGCGGTGGAACTGCTGCTCGCCTGGGGAGAGGACGCCGTACGCGTCGAAGCACAGTGGGTGGCGCGCCGCATCGCGGGGCTGCACGGCACGCCGCTCGCGAAGGGCCCCGCCTCCTACGCCGATTTCGCCGTGCTGGTGCGCAACTCCGAGGTGCTGGGCGAATTCGCCGACGCTTTCGACGCCTCCGGCATCCCCTACGTGATGAGCCGCGGAAAGGGCTTCTACGAAACCCGCGAAGTGGTGGACTTGATGAACCTGCTGCGCGTGGTGGCCAATCCGCGGGACGAAATCAGCCTGGCCGCCGTGCTGCGTTCGCCTTTCGCGGAAGTCTCCGATGAAGCGCTGCTGCGGCTCAAGCAGGACGGCAACCTGGGAAGCGCGCTGCGCCGCCTGGGGAACCTCGAGACGTTCGATCCGGAAGATCGCGACAAGCTGGTGCGTTTCCGCTCGCAACTCGAGCGCTGGCGCGAGGCGGCCCCGTATATCACCTTCGACCGCCTGCTGCTCGGCGCCGTCGAGGAGACCGGTTATCCCTGGGACGGCGCTCCACGCGCGGCGGCCAACATCGAAAAGTTTCTCGCGCATGCGCGCGCCGCCTCCGCGCGCCGCACGCTCCACGAGTTCGTCGAGGATCTCGAATTCGTGCGGGAGGCCAACCCGCGGGAACCGGAGGCCCCGCCCGACGACGCGCTGGATGCCGTGAAGGTGATGACGGTCCATTCGGCCAAGGGGCTGGAGTTTCCCATCGTCTTCGTGGCCGCGCTGCACAAGGGGTTCGACCAGAGCTTGGGCGAGCTGTCGTTCTCGCCGCGCTATGGGCTCGGCGCCACCTGGCGCGTGCCGGGCGGCGGCAAGAGCCGCGGGGACCGTTTCCAGAAAGCCATCCGGGAGGAGCGCAGCGAGCGCGAACGCGAGGAGAGCCACCGGCTGCTCTACGTGGCCATGACCCGCGCCGAAGAGCGCCTGGTGCTTTCCGCCGCGGACTGCCGCAACTGGGCGAAGCTGGTCTGCGGCGCGCTGGAACTCGACTACGAAACCGAGCGCGACGAAGTGATGGAGTTTCTGAGCCCTTCGGGCGAGCCGTGGAGCCTGCGGCTGCTCTCCACCTCGGCCGCTCCGGAGCCGCTTGCCGCGCCGATGCAGGCGGAGCTTTCCGCTGCGGAGCCCGTGGTGCTCGAGCGCCCCGCCATTGTCGACCAGTACGACGGCAATGCCAACGTGACCGCCGTGAACGCCTTCGCCGTCTGTCCCCGGCGGTATTATCTTTCGCATTACCTGCGGCTGCCCGCAGCCGGTGTACGGAGCGGCGGCGGCGCGGGGAGTTCGGCCGAGTTCGGACTCCAGGTGCACGCGTTGCGGGCCGGCCAGCAACCGGAGAACGCCGCGCCCGAGGCGCTCGAACTCGCGGCGCGCTTCCATGCCGGAGCCCTGGGGCAGCGTGTGGCCCGCGCCGCCCGCGTCGAGCGCGAGTTCGATTTTCTTCTCGCGGTGGAGGACGTCGTGCTCCGCGGCCAGATCGACCTGTGGTTTGAAAACAACGGCGAGCTTGCCCTCCTGGACTACAAGACCGATGCGGTCAGCGCCGCTGAAGCGCCCGCGCGGGCCGAGACCTACGCGGTGCAACTGCGGCTCTACGCCCTGGCGCTCGAACGGATGACGGGCCGCGCGCCGGACCGCGCCTGGGTTTACTTCCTGCGGCCGGATGTTGCGGTGCCGGTGGAGACCACGCCCGCGCGCCTGGCCGAAACCCTGGAGACGGTGCGGCGCTTCCGCGAGGCGCAATCCGGGATGAGCTTTCCGCCCTGCGAAGGCCCCCACTGCCGCACCTGCCCGCACGCCGGGCAGAGTTGCGGCGGCCAGTGAATTCGCCTACAGCAGCAGCGTTTCCACGCGCCGCGCGTGCACGATCTCGTCGCAGGGCGACCAGGCGAAGATGGTGAAACGGCCGTCCTGGGAGGCCACCATGGCGATGGCGTCGCGCTGGTCGTGGGCGAACTGCGCGGCCGAAGTGTGGCGCGTGCCGCCCAGTTGTACCGTCGCCAGCGTCTCCGCCTGCGAACCTTCAATGGGTTCCGACACCATGACGCTCTCCACCGTGGGGTAACCCTCGCGGCGGCGGATTTTGACGCCGAAAGCCACCACTTCGTATTGGTCCGTCATGACGGTGGCGCCATCGACGGCGGTAAGGCCCGCGATGCTATCCACCGCGCGGCGGAACTGCTCCTGCCAGGCGCTCTCGGCATGGCGGCGCGTTTCCTGCGCCATCACATCGGCCAGGCTGCGAAAGGGCGGTGAGACGTTGTAGGGCAGGGGGTGGCGCAGGGACTCCCGCCACTCCTCGCCGCCGGCGGGCACTACCAGCAAGGTGCCGCCTTTGCCGTGGTCGCGCATGGAGATGGCCAACTGCGCCAGCGGGTTTGCCGCCCCGGCGCCGCCCGGCAAGTCGAAACCCAGCAGCCCCATGACGACGTTGGGACAACCGGGCAGCGTGGCGGCCTCGCGGTCGACCACCTTCACATGATCGCCCTCCAGCACCGCTACGTTGACGAACTTGGCCGATTCGTCGCCACGCCGGTGCTTGATCACCAGCAGTCCCGGCACCACCACTTCCAGCACGAAGCACAACGGCGGGATGTCCCGCGTGGCGCCCCACACGCACAGCTCGCCGTCTTCGGGCCACACGCCCAGGTGGATGCCGGGACGCTCGACGGCGGCCGCAAGCGGCGTGAGGGTGTTGGGGTCCAGCGGCAGCGGCTTCACGAAGCTCAGGGTCCGGCCCGAGCGCTCCGGATGCACGAATGCCAGGGAGATGCGCGGCGAGTAGCCCTCCTGGCGATGCAGGCTGGCCCAGAAGGCCGCGTCGATCATGGCCTCGATGGTGGCGGGGTCGGGCAAGGGTTCGTCATGGCCCATACGGCGCGCCAGTTCCAGGTCGCGCGCGAAGTGCTCGTATACCTGGATGCCGGCCCGCCGCGCCGCGGGATGGGTCGCTTGCCTCATGCACCCTCCCCCGCGCCCTGCCGGAGCGCAGCGTGCGCCTCCCGCCCGTGCCGCGCGACGATGCCGGGCAACGCCTCGATATCCGCCTGCGACGTTCTGAAGTTCACGATGCAGAGGCGCAGCAGAAACCGTCCATCCACCCAGGCGTTCGAGAGGAACACCTCGCCGCTGCGCTCGATGCGGGTGAGCAGCTCCTGGTTCAGGCTGTTGAGGTAGCCGGCATCTTCGGCCGCCCGGAGATCTGGCGGTACATAGCGGAAGGTCGTGATGCTCAGGTTGTGGGTCACGGCTTCAAACTCCGGGTGCGCGGCAAACAGGCGGTAGGCTTCGCCCGCCAGCCGCATGTCTTCGGTAACCATCCGGGCGTATCCCGCGCGCCCGGCGCGCTGGAGTGCCAGCCATACCTTGAGCGCGCGAAAGCCCCGGGAGTTCTGCATCCCGTAGTCGAAGTAGTTGATGGCCTCTTCGCCGCTGAAGTGGTAGTAGGGCGGGCTGTAGGAGAAGGCGGCGCGGAGGGCCTCGGGATCGCGCACCAGGGCGCAGCCGGCTTCGAGCGGCGCGTACAGCCACTTGTGCGGATCTACCGCCACGGAATCCGCTTCGGCCAGGCCGTCGAGATCCGGCGGGCCGTCAGGCGCCGCCGCCGCCACCGCGCCGTAAGCGCCGTCCACGTGGAACCACAGGCCGCGCTCGCGGCAGAGGGCGGCGAGTTCGGGCAGCGGGTCCACCGCACCGGTGCTCACCGTGCCGGCCGAGCCGACCACCAGGAAGGGCTGCTCACCGCGCCGCTCGTCGTCGTCGATCGCGGCGGCAAGCGCACGCAGGTCGATGCGTTGCGCCGCGTCGGCGGGGATCCA
>JAWLGN010000468.1:0-2678 GCA_041685075.1 Bryobacteraceae bacterium | reverse complement strand
GAGCCGCCATTATAATCTCGACAATAGACTCACGAGGGTAAGCCAGGCTCCAAAACGAGCCGCCGCGCTGGGTTACACGCCTTTCCAGTCGCAGGGGGGACGTGCGCGCCGCTTCCGTCCCAGGCGGGAACCTCTCGGAAAGGACCAGTAGAGGTGTATGGGGACAGCACCGGTACGCATTGTCGAACGCCCGTTTGAAAGCGGCCGAGTCGTCGAAAAAGACGATGTCTATATCCTGAATCACGCCGCGAAATATCTGGCCAGAAGCAATACCGACGAACGCCATAACTTCGATCATTTACCGGCCGGCGACCCGCGCGCCCGCATCTGCGAAGCGTGGCGATTTCCGGTAATCGAGGGACATTACAACGCGGCGGATCCGCGGGAGTCTTACCGGTGGAACGAGGTGACGTTCATTTACCGGGCGCCGGCGGGCGGAGCCGCGCCGCAGAGCGTGGGGGTGATCGGCACCTTCGCGGCGCTCTATGAAGAGATCCCGCTGCGCGCCATCCCCGATAGCCCCTATTTCGCGGTGACGGTGCTGGTGCCGAAGGCGGAGGTGCACACGTACCGGTTCGTGGTGGACGGGCGGCAGGAGCTGGACCCGGTCAACCCGCAGACCGCGGTGACCGATGGCGGGCGCAGGTGGTCGCGCTTCTTTACGCAGGGCTGCACCCAGCGGCTGTCGTTCGAGCGGTGGGAGATGGACATCCTGGAGCGGCTGACGGATCATATCCTGCCGTTTCGGACCGTGGAGGGGGAGCGCTTTCTGAACCAGTATTACCAGCAACTGGACAGGGCGGCGAAGGAGTCGCAGTATCCGGGCGCTTACCGCTTCGATGAAGGGGTGGGGATTGCGCATTTCATCGACAAGCTGGTGGCGCGCGAGGAGAGCCACCGGCTGAAGGATTACAGGATCTGCCTGGGGATCATCGACCGCCTGCTGCGGATGCGCAACCCGTTTGTGGAGCCGCGGCAGATGTCCAAGGAGATGTACATCGAGCTGTACGACCAGATGGCCTCCGGCAACGTGCCGGGGTGGGATTACGAGGCGTACGGCAACCCGCGCTTCTTTTTGCAACTCCTGCGGCGGCACGCCATCACGGGGGCGTTTGCGCATCCCAAGTACTGCGGCAACGCCGGTGCGAGCGGCTGGGCCTACCTGGAGGAGCGCTATCGAGACCCGCAGACCGGGGCCACCCTGTTCAACTGGCGGCAGGCGCAGGAGCCGCCGCTGGGAACCAGCGAGCACTATCGCGGTTGAGGAGGAGACGATGGCGAACGGAACTTTCGATGTGGTGATCATCGGCAGCGGCGCCGGCGGCGCCCCGATCGCGAACGTGCTGGTGAAGGCGGGGAAGAGCGTCGTGATGCTGGAGAAAGGACCGCTCTTCCGCACGCAGGACCAGACCGGCGGGCTGAGCGATTTCAAGCGCGACGAGCTGCTGGCCACGGGAGCCGAAAAGGTCATCCGGGTGGAGGGAGCGGCCAACTATGGCGCCTCGTACTACTCCAGCCACGTGGAGCCGGATCTGAACGACGAGCCGCACATCTACCGCGGCTTCGACGGACAGGACCGCGCCACGCTGGAGGGCTACACCGCGCAGGTGGTGGGCGGGGGAACGCAGCTCTACGGGGCCGTATCGCTGCGCTTCTCGCCGGACGACTTCCGGCTGCGGAGCTTCAACGACAACGGCAACGAGCTGGCCAACGATCCCAACGGCGACGTGAAACGCGAAGCGCGCGACTGGCCGATCGGCTACGACGACCTGGAGCCGTACTACACCCTGGCCGAGGAACTGGTCGGGATCAACGGCACGCGGCAGAACCAGGCCAAGCCGGCCAGCCGCGAAGTGTACCAGAAGCCGCTGGCGCCGAATCCCATCAGCCGCTTCGTGGAGATCGGGATGGACGCGCTGGGGATGCCGCGCTACCGCACGCCGCTGGCGGTGATCACGGAAGACCATCCGCCGAGCGGGCGCACCTATCCGGGAGGCGACGCGGCCAAGACCGGGTACGTCAATCGCTACGGCTGCCCGCTGGGGTTGAAGTCGAACACCTGGGTGGCGCTGCTGGCGCCGATCTACGACCGGCCGAACTTCGAGCTGCGCCCGAACTGCACCGTGACGAACCTGGAGTGCGACGGCTCGGGGAACGTCACCAAGGTCGTCTACAGGGACGCGGGCGGCGAGCGGCGGGAGGTTTCGGGCAAGCTGGTGGTGGTGGCCTGCTCGGCGATTGAATCGGTGCGGCTGCTGAAGCTGACGGCGCTCGAAATTCCCGAGTTCGACCGCCGCATCAACCAGAACGACCTGCTGGGCAAGTACTTCCTCACGCACTGCTTCGGGGGCGCCGAGGCCATCATGCCGGGGCGCTACGACAAGTCGATCTCGGTGGACAGCGACTGGGCCACGGATGCCTGCGCCACGGCGGATTTCATCCGCTCGAACCGGCTGTGGGCGGGCGGAGCGATCTACAACAACACCTCCGACCAGTGCCTGCCCATTTCGCTGGCGCGCACGCATGGGAGCCAGGATATCGACACCATCTGGAAGTCGTTCGTGGAGGATACTTCGCTCACGGGCGAGCGCCTGGCGGGGTTCCTCGATGAAAACTTCGGCACGCGGCTTTCGGTGAGCTTCATGGCCAACCAGGTGCCGCTCAAGACCAACCGCATC
>JAWLGN010000467.1:0-2679 GCA_041685075.1 Bryobacteraceae bacterium | reverse complement strand
CCCGCATTGCCGGTGAGGCGCTGCCCGGTGAGCGCGCCGAGGGAGGCCATCAGGTCCACCTGGCTGATCAGCGCATCGGAGGTCGTGCCGCGGCGGATCTGCCCCGGCCAGCGCGCCAGCATGGGCGCGCGGGTGCCGCCCTCGTAGATGCTGTACTTGCCCGCGCGCAGCGGGCCCGCCGCCTTGTGTTTCCCGGCCTTTTCAACCGCCTGGTCGGCATAGCCGTCGTCGAGCACGGGACCGTTGTCGCTGGTGAAGATCACCAGGGTGTTGTCGGCCAGTCGGAGCCGGTCGAGGGTTTCGAGAACGCGGCCCACGGACCAGTCGAGCTGTTCGATGGCGTCGCCGCGCAGGCCGCTGGGGCTGCGGCCCTGGAAGCGGGGGTGCGGCATGCGGGGCACGTGGATGTCGTGGGTAGCGAAGTAGAGGAAGAAGGGATGGGCCCGGTTCTTCTCGATAAAGGAGACGGCCTGCCGGGTGAAGACGTCCGCCATCTCCTCGTCCACCCAACGCGCGGATTTGCCGCCGCTCATGTAGCCGATGCGGCTGATGCCGTTGACGATGGTCATATCGTGGCCGCGGCTGTACTTCAGTTTGAGCAGGTCCGGACGCGCGCGGCCGGTGGGTTCATCGCCGATGGGCTCTTTGTAGGAGACCCGGATGGGATCGTTGGGATCGAGTCCCACCACGCGACGGTTTTCGACGTAGACGCAGGGGACGCGGTCGCCGGTGGCGGGCATGATGTAGGCGTAGTCGAAACCGATTTCGAGCGGTCCGGGCTTGATCTCGCCATTCCAGTCCAGGTTGCCGTCCCCGAGGCCGAGGTGCCACTTGCCGACGGCGCCGGTGGTATAGCCGGCCTGCTTGAGTACCGAGGCCATGGTGGGGCGCCCCGGTTCGATAATCAGGGCCGCGTTGCCGGGCAGCACGTTGGTACCTTTCTTGCGGAAGGCATACTCGCCGGTGAGCATGGCGTAGCGCGTGGGGGTACAGGTGGCCGAGGGCGCATAGGCGTTGGTGAACCGGACGCCCTGGCCGGCCAGGCGGTCGAGGTTAGGGGTTCGGGCGCCGCTGCCGCCATAGCAGGCCAGATCGCCGTAGCCCAGGTCGTCCGCCAGGACCACCACGATGTTGGGCCGTTTGGCCGAGGCCAGGGAGAAGAGCGGGCCGCTGGAGGCGGAGGCGGCGCAGGCCGCTCCCGCCAGCCGAAGAAACGATCGCCGGTGCATAACTACCGATTCTATGACAGCGGTGCGGGCGCGTGGGCCTCTACCCGGGAGTGGTGCGGAAGGGGCGCAGGCGCGGCGCCATGACGTCGCGCTCCCAGGCGGCCAGCTTGGCCCTGAGTGGAGCGGCGCGGCCGGCTGCGGCGGGCAGGAGGTTCTTCTGCTCGCCAGGGTCGGCGGCCAGATCGTGCAGCGCTTCCTCGCGGGGGTCGAGCACCAGCTTCAGATCGCCGTCCCGCACCGCTTTGCGAACCACGTTGCCGCGCTTGAAGCGCCAGAAGAGAGTACGGGGCTGGGGATTGCGGCGACCGGTGAGGAACGGCATCAGGTCGATGCCATCGAAGGTGCGACCGCGCGGGGGCGCGATGCCGGCGGCAGCCAGGATGGTGGGGAGCAGGTCCATGGTGATGGAGGTCTGGCGGATGGTGCGTCCTTCGGGCAGCACGCCGGGCAGGCGCATGACGCAGGGCACATGGATGCCTCCCTCCCACACCTCGCTCTTGGTGCCGCGGAAGGGGAGGTTGCGGCCGTTGCGGTCGGCGCCGTTATCGCTGTGGAAGATGACCAGGGTGTTCTCCGCGGCGCCCATCTTCTGCAACTGGGCGAGCACGCCGCCGATGCGCTGGTCCATGCGCTCCACCATCTTGGCGTAGATCTTGCGATCGCCCTGGCGCCACGGCGCGGTGCCGGTCTGGGGATCGAAGCCATCGGGGTCCTGGATGGGGGTATGGGGCGCCGTGAAAGGCAGGTAGAGGAAGAAGGGCCGGGAAGCGCGCTTTTTGAGCCAGGCCTCGGCTCCGTCGGCGATGAGGTCGGTGACGTAGCCCTTGCGGACCAGGGACTTGCCGTTATGGCGCAGCGCCAGGCCGCCCTCGCCTACCTCGTGGTGGGTGAAGTAGTCGGCGTTGCCGCCGATGATGCCGAAGTATTCGTCGAAGCCGTGCGCGTTGGGGGAGAACTTTTCCGTGTAGCCCAGGTGCCATTTACCGAAGCAGGCGGTGTCGTATCCGGCATCCTTGAAGATGCGGGGGAGGGTGATTTCCGAGGTGGGCAGGCCCAGTTCGCCGCGTTCGGCCAGCCAGATGGCGTCGTCGTAGCGGCCTACGTTGTTGACCCCGATGGCACACTCGAGCCCGCCGACGCGCTGCTGATAGCGCCCGGTGAGAAGCGCGGTGCGGGTGGGGGTGCACTCCGGAGCATTGCTGTAGAACTGCTCGAAACGCACGCCGCGCGCGCCGATGGAGTCGATGTGGGGGGTGCGGATGTCCGGCGCGCCGTAGGAAGACAGGTCGCCATAGCCCATATCGTCGGCAACGATCAGTACTACGTTGAGACGCGGCGGGCGGGCGGCGAACACCGCGGGCGCCGCGGCGAGCGTTGTCAGGAACCTTCTACGATCCATCAGCCCATGATAACAGCGGTGCACGGGCTCCTAAGGCGCAGCCGTCAGGCC
>JAWLGN010000131.1:0-14692 GCA_041685075.1 Bryobacteraceae bacterium | reverse complement strand
TCCGCGATAACCCATGGCGGCCACCTCCGCGGCACGTTTGGCGAATGACGCCGGTGAGCGGTCGCCGGTGTACCAGCCGTTGGCGTAGGCCGGCACGGTCTCCCGGCACTTGCCGCCCAGCAGGCGCCAGACCGGCTGTCCCAGCGCCTTGCCCACGATGTCCCAGCAGGCGATCTCGACAGCGCTGATGACGGTGGTCTGTACCGTCGCCGCGTAGGAGTAATCCAGGCGGAACATGCGCGAGAAGAGATTCTCGATGTCGAAAGGATCGGCGCCGATCACGTACCGCCCCTTGGCCTCCTCCAGGTAGCCCGTCAAAGCCCGGGTCTTGTTATGCGACGTGGCCTCCGCGTAACCGGAAATGCCCTCATCGGTATCGAGCCGGATGAAGATAAGATTGCGCCACGCCGCGCCTACCACGAAAGTTTTCAAGTCGACGATCTTCATACCACCCGCTTTCTCGGATCGATTTTGAGCCACAGCAAAGCGCCCGCGAAGTTCGCCAGCATGGCGATCGCGAACGGAGGAATCCACGACCCGGTGGCCTGCAGAAACCAGCCGAACGCCAGCGCCGAGAGCGCGTTGCCGAGGCTCCCCGCCGTCAGCATCAGGGCGGACACCGTGCCGGCCCGCGGCAATCCCACATCCAGGCACACCGCGAAGCACACCCCGTGAGCCAGCGCCGCGCCGGCGTCCGCGATAGCCAGCAGGAGCACCGCGAGCAGCGCGTTCTCGACCAGCACTCCGGGAAGGAAGGCCGCCGCTCCGATACCGAAGCCGCACATCCCCACCACACGGCGGCCGAGCACGACGCCGCGGCGGCCGGTGAGCCAGTCGCTCCACCAGCCCCCCAGGGGTTTGGCGAACATGCCCAGGAAGCTCGGAACTGCGGCCAGCAGGCCGGCGATATGCACGGGCACGCTTCGCGCTTCGACCAGGTACGCCGGAAACCACGTGATGAAGATGTAGCCGGTGTACCCGTAAGTGAAGTACATGAGCAGGATGGCCTGAAGATTGTGGTTCCGCAACAGCGCGGGCCACCCGATGGGAACTTTGGCGGCGGCGGGAGTACCGGCGGCGGGTTCCTTATCCCGATAGCGGTGATACCAGCATACGGCCCACACCAACCCCACCGCGCCC
This sequence comes from Bryobacteraceae bacterium, assembly GCA_041685075.1. Taxonomy (GTDB): domain Bacteria; phylum Acidobacteriota; class Terriglobia; order Bryobacterales; family Bryobacteraceae; genus JAMCRM01. The sequence goes on along the minus strand of JAWLGN010000131.1, from coordinate 13,552 downwards.
AGCAGGCGGAACGAGAACCGCCAGCCGAACGCCAGCATCAACGCGGTAACCATGGGTGGTGCCAGCGCCGACCCCGCGCTCATTCCCGCAAAGAAGACTCCCTGCGCCCGGGCGCGTTCGCGGACTGGTACCCACTGCCCGAACGCGCGGGAAATCGCCGGGGTGGCGCCGGCTTCCGCAGCGCCGAACAGAAAGCGGATCGCCAGCAGCGAGCCGAAATTCCACGCCGATCCGGTCAACGTGGTGAAAATGGACCACAGCACCACGATGGCCGGCAGCACGCGGCGCGGGCCCCACCGGTCTACAACCCACCCCACGGGAATATGGAAGAGCGCGTAGCCCCAGACGAAGGCACTGAACACCCACCCCATGGCCATGGGGCTGATTCCCAGTTCACCGCGGATGGAGGCCGCCGTTACGCTCAGCGCCGCGCGGTCCAGGTAAAGGACAACCGCCAGCAGAAACGCCCCGGCGACCACCCAGCGGTGCGTCCGTGCAGCGGCTTCAACCTCTGTGTGAGCGGTTGCCATTTTTCCCGGCGGCCTCCTTTTCGGCCCCGTCGTAGCCCAGCCGCTCGGAGATTTCGGCCGCGGCCCGCTTTACCTGTGCGATCAGCCGCGCCTCGTTGCTCCGTCCCAGCCGCGCCGACAGCAACGACACACTGATGGCCGCCACCACTTCGCCGGACTCGTTGCGCACCGGTGCTCCCACACAAGCGGCGCCATCGACCGACTCCCCCCGATCCGTGCTGTAGCCGCGAGCACGGATGTTTTCGTACTCGCGCTTGAGTACTTCGCGATCGGTAATGGTGCGCGCCGTCCGGCGTGGCAGCCGGCTCCGCAGAAGAATCTTCTCGACTGTTTCCGGCGGCATAAAAGCGGCCAGCACCTTGCCGACTGCGGTAGCGTGCGGGCTGGCGCGGCTGCCGATGCGGAACTTCACCATCACGTCCCGCGGCGAATCGATCTGCTCGACAAAGACGATCTCCTGCTGGTGCGGATCGAAAACCGCCATGCTGGCCGTCGCTTCGGCGGCCTCGGTCAGCTCTTTCAGGATCGGGCGCGCCAGATGCCGTAGTTCCAGCCGGCTGTGCACCACGTAGCCGAGGCGCAGCAACTCCAGACCCAGGCGATACATCTTGGTCTGGGGATCCTGCTCCACGAAGTTGTAGAGCGCCAGCGAGCGCAGGATGCGATGCACGTCGCTTGGCAGCAGGCCAACCGAGTTGGCCAATTCGGTGACACCCATTGCCGGGCGCGTCCGCAGCGCTTCCAGCACCTGGCAGACTTTCGAGATGGTGGTGGCCGGCTTGATCATGATCAACCAGCGTATTCGAGGTCCGGCGGCCCTACAAGAGGCCATGCAAATATTTTGAATGGACTTACCTGCATTGCCGCGAAAGACCGCCCGGTTTCTAGAGTTCCCAATTCAAGCGCTCCCCGTTGATGACGATCTCGCGATAGCGCGCGGGCCAGGCCGGCCCAGACAGTCCCGCATTCCAGGCATTCCACTCCGCCCGCAATTGCTTCACGGTTTCGGGCGCTTTTGCCGAAAGGTCAAACTTTTCGCCAGGATCGGCCGACAGGTCGTAGAGCCTCGAGTATGCGTCGCCGAACTCGACGAGCTTCCACCTGTTCTTCCTGATGGCTCGCCCATTTCCAGCTCGCCAGCAGAGCGCCTCGTGCGGCGCTTTCATGCCGCCGTCGTCCAAAAAAGGCAGCAGATCGACGCCATCGAATGTCCGATCCGGGCGCACACCCGCGGCCGCCAAAAACGTCGGCACGATGTCTCGGGAAACCACCGGATTTTGGTATTCCGCGCCCGCAGGTATGCGGCCGGGCCACGACGCCGCAAACGGCACCCGGATTCCGCCTTCGTAGTACGTGCACTTCTCGCCGTTGAACGGGCCATTGCTGCCGGCGCCGCTGATAACAGGCGCGCCGTTATCGCTGAGAAAGACAATCAGAGTGTCACGCTCCAGCCCGCACTGCCGGACCTTTTCGCGGACCGCGCCGATTGCGTCGTCCATGGCACTCGCCATGGCGGCCAGCGCTCGCCGGCGTTGGTCCCGAATCGCCGGAAAGCGGTCCCAGTACCGCGCGGTGCTGTGAAAAGGATCGTGCACCGCGTTGAACGAGAGATACAGGAAGAAGGGCCGCTTGCGGTTCCGCTCGATAAAGCCGGTTGCCTCGGCGGCGAAAGCATCGGTGAGGTAGCGATCTTCTTCAACCGCCTGGCGCCCGCGCAGTACCGGCTCGAAGCGCCGTGCCGGCACCATGCCGCGCCATCCGGCATCAATGGCGCGCGCGCCAGACGTGCGGGTAGTCACATAATCGTTGGCGCCCCCCAGAAAGCCGAAGAACTCGTCAAAGCCGCGGTCCAGGGGATGGAAGCCGGGCCGCACTCCCAGGTGCCATTTGCCGATGATCGAGCTGCGGTACCCCTCCGCCTTCAGGAACTGCGGCAGGATCCGCTCTGTGGCCGGCAATCCGAAGCCGACCTCCGCTTCCCGCTGGGCAGAGCCCGGATTGAACTCGAACCCGAAGCGCTGCTGGCAGCGGCCGGTGAGCAAAGCGGCGCGCGAAGGGCTGCAGACCGACGCGGAGACATAACCGTCGGTGAACTTCGTCCCCGCGCGGACCAGTGAATCGATGTGGGGGGTCGAGACTTCCGTGCCGCCGAAGCAGCCGATGTCGCCGCAACCGAGATCGTCCGCGAGCAGCAAGATCAAGTTCGGCTTGCGCGGCGGCCGCTGAGTCCGGGCGTGCAACGAACCGCCGAGCAGCGCCTGAACGGCTGTGCGTCTTGTCATATCACTCTTCCCGCCGGCGCTGCCCGGCCGGCAAGCCGCCCCGACCGCCGGTTACTTCTTGAACCAGGGGAGCGGAATTCCCTTGATGCGCGCGTAAACAATCAGTTGTCCCATCTGCTCGATCTGCCGCCCGAGAAGCCGCAGGTAGATGGCATTCACGCTGCGCTCATCCCCGTTGAACGATACGCGGCGCGCCAGGGAGTGTGGCGTCTCCGCTTGCCACGCGGGCGGGACCGCTTCGCAGCCCCGCTTGAGCCAGGCGACGATGTCCTTCTTGGCGGTCACCTCCCGGGTCCATCGTTGGACCGTTGCCACATCGGGCGGGTGGCTCAGGCCGGCCGGATGTTTAACGCCGGCCACGCCCAACAGCATGATGTTGCCTCCGGCCGTATGCATGAACAACTCGCCGAAGCTCCGCATACCGGGCGCCGGACGCCACGCATAGGTCTCCTCCGGGATGGCCTCCGCGAGAGGGATCACGTGACGGCAGGACCACTCGAACTCCTTCAGGTAATCCGCGGTGTGTGGGCCTGGTTGCGCTAGCAGCGGCACGGCCAGCATTCCTGTAAGCAGCGATCGCCGAAGCATCTGAATCTCGCCCCAGTATAGGCGCCATGCGGGCCACCCTTCAACGTCGGCCCGCGCCGCTGCTGACATCTGATTCAAACTATTTGAATGCCCTTCGAGAAACGCGTTGACCGCAGCGGTGCCCCCGCATATGCTACTGCTGTGACCATCACTCGCCCTACCGATGCTGTGCTGCGCCTGCCCGCCGGCATGACGAAAGCGGCCCTCGCCGGAGTGCTCTTTGCGGCGTCGCTGGTCGCAGCCGGAGCGGATGGATTTGTGCTCATCCCAGGCGGAACTTTCCGGCCGGGCGGCGTACCGGTCCGTGTCGATGCTTTCGAAATTCTCGATCATCCGGTCACGAACGCCGAGTATGCCGAGTTCGTCCGCGCGGCCGGACATCCCGCGCCGCTTCACTGGCAGGAGGGACGGATACCCTCCGGCATGGAGCAGCGGCCGGTGACGTTCGTGAACCGGGAAGATGCCGCGGCATACTGCCGTTGGCGCTCGAAGAGGGAGCGTCGCATCTACCGGCTGCCCACCGTGGCGGAGTTCGAATACGCCGCGCGCGGAGGCCAGGAGAACCGCCGATATCCGTGGGGAGACGAGGAACCCGCCGGCCGCGCGAACTTCGACGACAGCGGCCGGCGTTCCTTCGGGGAGTGGAGCAAGTGGCTCATGCCGGTGAAAAGCTTCCCGGCCAATCCTTTCGGCCTTTACGGCATGGCAGGCAACGTCTGGCAGATGGTGGACACCAACACCGGTAGAGAGCGTACCGTCAAGGGAGGGTCGTGGGCGCGTTCCGCCGCATGGCTCCCTTGCACCAAATCGGACAGCATCCATCCGGGAATCCGGCATCCGGACCTCGCGTTCCGGCCGGTGCGCGCGCCCCTCGGGTCCACTCATTTCGACGTGGTGCGGCGCGCGGTGCTGGCGTTGCCCGCAGGGCAGGGCACCGTGTACGTCGGCTGGCGCATGCTCGAAGGGGACGGCAGCGGGACAGCCTATCATGTCTATCGCAGCTCGCGTCCCGACGCCGCCGGTGAACGCCTCACCGGGTCTCCCATCGCCGGCTCGACCAACTTCATCGACCGCCGGCCTCCGCGCAGCGGCCGCCTCTACTACCGGGTGCGCGCGGTCGATGCCGCCGGCAGGGAAGGGCCACCCAGTGAATGGTCCGCAGTCGATCCGGCGGCAGCCCGAACGGGCCGCATCGCGTCCTTCCGCCCGTGCGGCAGAGGCCCCTACTCGATGGGTTTCGGAGACCTGGACGGCGACGGCGCCCTCGACGCGGTCATCCGCTCCGGCAACGGGTATACCGAGGGATCCTCGGACCCGGGCATTCCCGTGGAGTTGGAAGCTTTCAGCAGTTCGGGGCGCCAGCTCTGGCGGCTACAGATGGCCTGGCACCGGCGCTCCGGCGGGTTGGCCACCAGTCTTCCGTTCAATATCTATGATCTCGACGGAGACGGAAAATCCGAAGTGATCGCGCGACTCCAGGTGGGCGAGCGGCTGTATATCGCCGTCCTGGATGGCGGGACGGGCGAGGTCCTACGCAAGACACCCTGGCGCGAAAGCCCCGGCGGCGCAAAGGACCGTTTCCACATGTCCATCGCATACCTGGATGGAAAAAACCCCGCCATTGTCACCCAGTCGGGCCTCTACGAAAACGAAATCATCGACGCTTATGATGCCGCGCTATCCCACCTGTGGACTTTCCGCAGCTTCGGCGCGACCAGCGGCAGCGGCAGCCACTACCTGGCCGTGGCCGACGTGGATGGCGACGGCCGCGACGAAGTCTTCGACGGAACCACCGTTCTCAATCCCGATGGCCGCATGCGGTGGTCGCTCTACCGCCGCCACCCGGACATCGTCGCCGTCCAGCGCATCCTGCCGGGCGCCAAAGACAGGCAGGTCTTCTTCGCGGTGGAAACTAATATGCACGCCGGCGCCTACGTGGTGGACGCGAAGACCGGCAACATCATCTGGAAGCAGAACGCGGAGGACGATCCGCGATGGCGCCACGCCCATGTCGGCTGGGTTTCCGACATCTGGGACGGGGCGCCGGGACTCGAAATTCTTACCAACCGCGACGCCCATAACGTCCAGGACAGGGTGCTTTTTTCGTCGCAAGGCAGAATTCTCGCCGACCCGTTCGAAGGAGACTGGCGCCCGGTCAACTGGACGGGGCGCCAAACGCGCGACCTGATGAACAAGGAAGGCACGCGCCTGGCGCGATTCAACGGCAAGGAGGCCGTTCCGCTTCCCGGCAGTGGTCCGGCGGACATGGCGCGCAGCAGTTGCCCCATGGTGGCGGACCTCGTCGGAGACTACCGCGACGAAATGGTCTGCTGGGGCACCCTGGCCGACGGCACGCCGGCGGTTCGTGTGTATTCCAATCTCGACGAGGCCAGCCGCAAGGAACCTGCGCGCATGGAAAGTCGCGCGTACCGCCAGTGGGTGGCGCGGACCCGGGGCGGTGTGCACGGCTACCCGGCTTACTTCGAATGGCAGCCTCGACCGTGACATGCCTGTGGCCGCGTTGTCGGCGTGATTCAAACATCTTGAAGGAATCTGACGCAGGCGCATTGACCGGTCTACGAAGCCGGTTTACAGTTTGCGTGAGCTCTCATAAACAGGAGGCCAAGTGCAACCGAGTTTCCCTACCAGGGCCGGCTTCCGGCCCAGCCGATGGTCGGCTGTGACATCACTCAACTTCCCGCTCGCCGCGGCGGTCCTGATTCTCCTCCTCCCAGGGCTGAGTCTCGCCCAGGAAACCCGAGGTAAGATCCTTGGACGGGTCTTCGATCCAACCGGGGCCGCCGTTCCCGGCGCGCAGATCGCCATCACCAACGCTGCCACCAATGTCGTCACGAAGACCGAAACCAACACGCCCGGGTTGTACGAAGCGCCATACCTGCTGCCGGGGACCTATGCAGTAGCGGCCGAAGCACCCGGTTTCAAGAAGTACCTCCGCCAGGGCATCGAGTTGAGTGTCGGCGCCGAGGTGTCCATCGACATTCAGTTCGAGGTCGGCGACCTGGCTGAGACCGTCACGGTGACCGCCGACGCGCCGCTGCTCGAAACCACGACCGGGTCGGTCAGCGCCACGATCGACAATCGCCGAATCAACGACCTGCCGATCTTCTACAACAACATCACCGCCGCCGTCGCATTGATGGAGGGCATCTCGACACCCGGCCTTCTCCATAACACCTTGACCATCCACTTCACGGAAAACATCGGCGCTGCGGACGCGGGTGCGGCCTCGGGTACGGGCAGCGGCGCCAATGAGTTCACCATCGACGGGACGCCCAACGCATCGCGCGACAAGAAAGCCGCCTACGTTCCGGTGAGCGACGCCATCGCCGAGATGAGAGTGGACACCGCCCGCTTCGACGCCAGCAGCGGCCACTCCAGCAACGCCACGGTTTCGATGTTGTCCAAGGCCGGCACCAACGAATTTCACGGCACCGTTACGGGCACGCACTGGCAGCAGCGCTGGAACGCCGCGCCGCGCAGTGTGAACCGCGTCTACTGGGGAGCCATTCGGGAAGCCGAGGCGAAGGGAGACATGGCGCTCGCCGAATCGCTGCGCAAGGAGCCGAAGATGCCCTCCGGGCATTCCAGCACGTGGGCCGGGTCGATCGGCGGACCGGTGGTCATCCCGCGTGTCTACGACGGCAGAAATAAGCTGTTCTTCTTCTTCATCTACAACGGTGTCGATACGCGGTCGCTGTCGAGCCAGGGCAGCCGGCTCTTTTCCGTCCCCACCGCCGAGCAGAGAACGGGCGACTTCTCGCAGTTGCTGCGCACGCAATGGTCCGACAAGACCCCCGCGCAATCGGCCTCGGACGCCGCCGCCTGGTACACCATCTACGACCCGCTCACCACGGTCCTCCAGGGCGGCAAATATGTGCGCGCCGCCTTCCCCGGCAACATCATCCCGGCGAGCCGGTTCACGAACCCGGCTTACAGCTTCCTGGAGAAGTTCTACCCGCTGCCCAACAACCCCGCGGGTTACGTCCAGCCGGACGGCACCGCCAACTACTACACGAACACCTCGAACACGTCCCGGTACGCGGCCTTCCAGAACCGCATCGACTATGCCATCACGGATTCCGACCGCATGTTCGCCCGATGGAGCTACAGCAATTCCCGGAGCGGCGGCAACGACTGGTCCCGCGATACCATGCCCGGCGTCAACGAGACGGTCTCCCAGGCCAAGAACAAAAGCGTCGGACTCGATTACGTCCACACCTTCGGCGCGCGAACGGTTCTCAACGTCTCCGCAGCATACAACCGGTTCTGGGAAGTGGCCGACGCCACCCTGGGCGCCCAGGGGTACAGTGCCTCCGATATGGGGCTCCCGGACTACATCGACGGCTACGCCGGCGCCAGCCAGATCCTCCCCAACGTGATCATCAGCGGTTATCCGATGATCAGCCAGACCTATCGCATTCCCTACATTCCCTCGGTGGGAACGCTGAAGGCCGACGTGATGACCATGGCGGGCAAACACAACCTCAAGCTGGGATGGGATGGGCGCCTCTATCTGCTGTCTCGCGGCTATGCCGCCGCTACCTCGGGGATGTTCCGCTTCAACTCCAAGCTGCTGCGCAAGGACTCCACCGACAACCTTCAAAAGTCGCTCGGCGCGCAATGGGCCGCGCTTCAGTTGGGCGTCCCGGGCCAGATTCGTATCGACACCAATCCCACGCTCTACGTAACGGCCCCGTACCATTCCTGGTACATACAGGACAAGTACCGCGCCACAAATAAGCTGACGCTCGAGTTCGGCTTGCGCGTGGAGTGGGATGGCAGCTTCCGGGAACGGCACAACCAGGGCGTTCGCGACTTCGACTTCAACGCTCCGATGGTCTTCTCGGCCGATGCGATCGCCGCTTACGCCCGGAACCCACTGCCGGAGCGGCCCGCCACGGATTTCCTTGTCCAGGGCGGAGCACGGTATCTCGGAGTTGGCACTTCCGACGTCCTCACCGATCCCGTTCTGACGTTTGAACCGCGCTTCGGCTTCGCATACGCTGTAACGCCCAAGCTGGTGATTCGCGGCGGCTACGGCCTGTACGCCGACACCTTCAATCCCAGCCAGGGCGCCGAGGACCTGAATACCTTCGGCTACCGCCGGCAGACCCTGACCACCATCACCGGCGACCAGGGGGCCAGTTGGAACTACGGTTACTTTACCCGGAACAACTCCCCCATGAACGACCCCTTTCCAATCCGCGAAGACGGCAGCCGCTTCGACATCGCCTATGGCAACTCCATGGGCACCCACACCTTCGCCGGAACAAGCCTGAGTTACATGAACCCGGACTACGTTCCACCTCGCGTACACCGCTGGCGCATCAACATCGAGCGCGAGTTATTCAGGGACGCCGTGGGCTCCATCGCCTATGCCGCGGCGAAGGGCACCCACATCCCTCTCGGCGTCAACCTCCGGCCGCTGCCCGAGCAGTACTGGGCCGCCGGCAACGAGCGCAACAATGCCGTCGCCAGCGACTTGAACCGCACGTTGCCGAATCCGTTCTACATCGCCAACTTCCCCGGTCTCGCGGAGCAGGATCCCGCGCTGTACGCCTATCTCGGTACCCAGAGCCTGATGAAAGCCAAAACCATCTCCAGGGCCAACCTGCTCCGGGCCTATCCGCACATGACCGGCCTGACCCTGAGCCGGGCGGATCGCGACGGCAAGAGTTCGTACCACTCCTTCGTGGCGAGGTTCGACAAGCGCATGTCCAAAGGCTGGACGGTGAGCACGCATTATACCTGGTCCCACGACATGGAGAAGACCTGGCTACCGAACGAATTCGACACTCTCCCGATCTGGCGTGAGGGCGGCTCACGGCCTCATCGCTGGGTTGTTACGAGCATCCTCGAACTGCCGTTCGGCAAGGGCCGGCGCCTGTTGAACCAGCCCGGAATCCTGCGGGCGGTGCTGGGCGGATGGCAGATCGGCGCTGTCGGGCTGATGCAGTCGGGCAGCCTGCTGAGTTGGGGCAACCTGTTCTTCAACGGCGACGACTACCGTGACATCCGTCTTTCACCGGACCAGCGCAACGAGCAGCATTGGTTCAACACCAGCGGCGAACTGTGGGAGAAGACCGCCTCCAGGCAGCCGGCCAACTTCCACCGGCGCGTCTTCCCGTCAACCATGAGTTGGCTGCGGGCGCCGGCCCGAAGAGAGCTGGATGGCAACCTGCAGAAAAGCATCCAGATCAACGACCGCTTCGGCCTGAACCTGCGGCTCGACATGATGAATGTGCTGAACCATCAGAGCTGGGCCGCGCCGTCCACGAGTCCTACGAGCGCCACCTTCGGCCAACTCCTGGATGAGGCGATCACCGGCCGGACCATTCAGCTGTATCTGAAGCTGGCTTTTTGACCGGCCGTGGTGGCCCGGTTGCGAGAGCGTGAACAATGTTAGAAAGAGAAATGACCCACCATTCAATTACGGGGCAGCCGAGCCGCCGGGATATCGCACGCGCCTGCGGGGCGGGGATCCTGGCGGCTGGGCTGGGAGGGCTCCCCGCCGCCGCGGCGCCGGTGCAGGAATTCCGGCGCGGCGGCATGTACTACCGCCGCCTGGGCCGGACAGATCTCTGGCTCTCGCTGCTGTCGTTTGGATCGCACACCAACCATGCCGACAGGGTCCGCCTGGCGCAGCGCAAGACCGCACTGACCGCCGAGGGCCAGGCGCGGCGCGACTACTCGGTCTCCCGAGCCCTCGACTCGACCTCGGAGTAAACCTGCTCGACGTCTACAACAGCGACAGCCAGTGGGAGCCGGTCTCCCGGCTGGTCCGCGAGAAGCGCAGCAAGGTGCTGATTTCGCTCGCGCACGTCAGGACGCCGGCTGGTATCGAGCGCGCCTGCCGGCTGTTCGGCTACATCGACATGTACCGTTTCGCGATCAAGGATGTGGATGGGCCGGCGCTTGAAACGTGGGATTTCCTGCGCCGCGCCAAGGAGGCCGGAAAGATTCGCGCGATCGGCATCGGCGCTCATATCGAGCGCAGCTTTCCGGTGGCGCTGCGCGAGTTCGAGGGCATCGACTTCCTGATGCTTCCCTACAACTTCATCCATGCGCGCGCCGACTACAGCGCGTTCCTGGCCGAGGCGGCACGGAGGCAGGTGGGCCTCATCGGCATGAAACCGCTTGCCGCGGGATCCATCGTCAACCTCGATCCGATGGCCAAGATCGCATCGAGCCCGCAGGAGACTGTGGTGGGACTCTTCCAGAGCGGCACCCGCCCCGGTCACCGGCCGATCGTGCCGGCGGCGGTCGCGGAACTCACCAAGGCCCTGAACCGGACGCCCGGAGAGAGCCTGTGCATGGCGGCCATGCGGTTCGCCTACTCGCGGCCGTTCCTCGCGTCCGTGCTGACAGGCATGTTCGAGGACCGGTGCCTCACCGAGAACTACCAGGCGCTCACCAACTACCGGGTGATGCAATCCGAGCAGATGGCGGTGCTCGAAGCCGCCCTGCGGCTAAAGCTTCTGGTGGGAGATTCCTGGCTTCCGGAACGCTATCGGTGGCTGGACAAGGACTGGCGCGCATGAAGCGGCTCACGGTGGTTCTACTTGCTGCGGCCTGCGCCTCGTGGGCGCAGGACCAGCCCGACAAGCCGCTCGCGGAAGCCGGCGAGTGCGGCCGCTGCCACGTGATATCGGTTGTCGAGTGGGGTTACTCCGGCCACCGGGCAGCGGGCACGGGTTGCGTCGAGTGTCACGGCGAAAGCCGGGGCCACGTCCTTGATGAGCGTAACAACATCAAGCCCGACCGCGTGCCTCAAGGCGCTGCGATGGACGGTCTGTGCGCCACCTGCCACGATTCGGGGTGCCCGCGATCCAAGCGCAAAGAGGGCTGCGCCACGTGCCATCATTACCATGCGCTGGTCGATGTGAGGAAGTCCGCCAGCCTGAAGGACGAACGGCTGGACCGCCTCATCGCCGGTTGGAAGCGGTATGAGGAGCGGATGGCGGAAGGTGAGCGCCACGCCAGCGCGCGTGACTGGCGCGCCGCTCGCTCGGCTTACCGCGCGGCGCTTGCGGAAAAACCCGGCGACGGTACCGCCGCTAGCAAGCTGGCCATGTGTACCCGCCGGCTGAAACCGGAGTTGCCAGGGTTCGAGCTAGCGGCTCCGGACATTGACGAAGCTACTGGGCTGCCACTCCGGGTGCGTGTCCGGGAGTTGGGTATCGAGATGGTCCTGGTGAACGGCGGCGATGCGGAACTCGGTTCGGAGCGGTTCCGGGGATCGAAGCCGGTTCACTCCGTCGCGATAGCTCCTTTCTACCTGGCGGCGCGCGAAACGACCCAGGCGGAGTGGAAGGCCGTCATGCAGTCGAATCCCAGCCGGTACCAGGGCAAGGAGTATGCCGACGCGGGCCGCATGCCTGTGGAATCGGTGTCCTGGAACGACGTGGCCGCTTTCCTGGCAAAGCTGAATGCAAAGGTGGAGGGGGGCGGTTTCCGGCTGCCCACGGAGGCGGAATGGGAATTTGCGGCTTTGCCCGGCGGCGAGGCCGGCGAAGCCTTCGATTTGACCGCGCCGAGACCGGGCGGCGGGGGCACGCCCAATCGCTTCGGCTTGTTCGACCTCCAGGGTAATGTTCGGGAATGGTGCTCGAGTCTGGCGGCCGCGTACCCTTACAACGCATTCGACGGGCGCGAATCCGCCGGCGGCTCCGGTCTTCGTATCCTGCGCGGCGGCGCGTTTGCGGAACCCGAGAGTTGGTTCCACCCGTCCCTGCGGCATTCGGAGCGTCCTGAACGCCGTCTCCCCTGGAACGGCTTCCGCCTGGCGCGCAGCGTTCCGCCTCCGCCAGACGTCCCTTAACGACACGCCCGTCTTCACACCGCTCGCGTGAACGGGCTCGCACCCGCGCGGCACCGGGAACTTGCGCGATCAGTGCGTCTCGGTGCCCGCCGAAAAGAATGGCTTCATCTCTATCATGCGTATCAACCGATTACTCCTGCCTACTTTGCTGTTCACTTCTGGCCTGCTCAGTGCTGAGGCCGAACCGGTCCAGCGCATCGTGGTCGATCGCGCTGAGGTTGGTATCCGGGGCCGCTACCTGGATGCGGGGCCGCACGCAGTTACGCAGCGCGATCTGCACTACAAGTACACCGGGCGCTTCACGTTCAACCTCACCCGCGGGGGCGGGGTTTTCGTTCGGCTGCGCGCCGAAACCGGCGACGCATTCAATAACGATCACAACTACACCGCGGTGGGCCTGGGTCAGAAAAGCCATACGTTGAACATTAAGAACGTCCTGCTCGGCTGGCACGTGGGCGAGCGGCTCGAATTCCAGGTGGGCGGCATCGACTACGATCCCGGCATTGCTACCCAGGCCACCTATGCCGACAACGACGGCTGGCTGGAGGGGTACCGCCTGGTCTGGCGGCCCGCCGGCCTTCCCATCTCACCCGATCGGGTAAGCCTTACAGCGGGCTATGTGGGGGATTTTCGCCAGCCGAACTTCTTCCAACGCTCGGATCGGATGGCGCAATTCAACTACTTCCAGATTCTGGCTGAGAAGAGATTCACCGCACAGACCGCCGCCTCGGTTGATGTCAGCGGATTCACCGGCGTGCCTTATCTCCGTTTCGGCCTCAAGCGCGATACGCGTCCGTTCAGGTTGATCGATGACATTTCGGTGGAGGCGATCGTGCGTGCCGCTCGCAACCGCTCCTTCGGCTGGTCTTCTACCGCGTCGCGCCGTCTGGGCGAGCGCGGACGCCCGCGCCTCAGCCTGACCTACAGCGACGTCTCCACGTCGGTTTTCGACAGAAACGGCGTACAACTAGTGCAGAACGGCGATTCGATGGGTTTGGGAAAGCGCCTGGGCGCCACGCTGTCCTTCTCGCCTGCGCCCAATTGGGAGATCGTGGCATTCGCGTCGCGGCGGCTGGACAGCACGCCCGGCGTTCGCAACCGCGCGCAGCTGGCTGTGCGTTATCAATTGGCTGGGTTGCTGAACACGCTGTTCGCAAACCACCTGCACCGCTGATCCATACGCCTATGAGCTGCTCAAGAGGCGGTACTTCCGGGGATTCCTGTCTGATCGAAAGAGTGGAGTTGACCTTTTCCGTCGATTTTCGCTCACCCGAGCATTCGCCGCCCTGTTCGCGACCTTCTTGGCATCC
>JAWLGN010000130.1:0-14768 GCA_041685075.1 Bryobacteraceae bacterium | reverse complement strand
GCCCCGCAGGAATGCTTGAATGTCCGCCACGGCGTGTGCCGGTGCACCCAGTCGTTGATGCGCTTGTAATAGGGGAAGTACAGCTCCCGGAAGGTCTTCACCGAGCAGAATGCCGAGTCTTGCGTGCCGAAATCCGTGCCGCAGACGAACATCACGTCCACCGCATCTCCCACCGCCGCGTAAATGCGCTCCAGGTTCGCCAGCGCCGTCTCGCACTGCCGCTCGAAGATCCCGTGGATGAACTCCCGCCGGGTGGCGGTGGAGATGTACCACTCCGCCACGTCGCGGATGCCCTTGGGATGCTTCAGAAACGGCGCCGGCACCAGCGCGATATCGCCGAACGCCGTGCCGCCGAAGCCGGCGATCACCGCGCGCCCGCTCGCCGCGGCCACAGCCGCTTCGCACCGCAGGTGCTCGAGATCTTCCTCCGTGATGGGGGTGAACTCCTCCAGGTTGTCCTCCACCCGCAAGGCGGCATCGTCGATCGGCGGCTGCCGGATGATGGCGTCGAAGAAGTACCCGTCCCGCGGCATGCGCCCGCTCGGCGGCGCCCCCGGGTCGCCCTCCGGGTGGATCAGGATGTCGCCGTTCGAATCCGTGGTGGTGACGAAACCGCCCGGCACCAGCACCTCCAGCCCGTCCGGCATGCGCCACATCTTCCAGTCCCGGTTGGGGAAGCCGAACATGGTTTTGCGGGAGAACACTCCGGCCACGTCGATCCCCAGGGCCTCTTTCAGATCGTCCTCCACCATCCCCAGCATCTGGTACGGCTCGTGCACCTTCACCGGGCGCTTCTCCAGCCCGTACCACTCGCGCAGCGCCGCCACCACGCTGGCATGCATGCCGGTCACCGACGTGCCGCTTAAATCGATGGGCACGCGGTCCGGCTCCCGGTGCGCCAGGGCCGCGCGAACCCGTTCTCTACACTCCATCCGAATTCACCGTTGTACGCAGCATAGGCGAATTCCTCGCGCTTGTCATCACCGCCCCGAGGAGCCGAACCCCCCGGCGCCCCGCCGCGAGCTGTTCAACTCGCCTTCTTCCCACTCGATCGCTTCGTAGCGCGCCACCACCATCTGGGCGATCCGGTCCCCCGCGCGTACCAGGTACGAATCCCGCCCCAGGTTCAGCAGAATCACCCGGATCTCCCCGCGGTATCCCGGATCGATGGTGGCCGGACTGTTGGGCAGCGTCACCGCGTGCTTCAGCGCCAGCCCGCTGCGCGGCCGGATCTGCGCCTCGTAGCCCGCCGGCATTTCAATCGCCAGGCCCGTGGGCACCAGCGCCGGCACGCCCGGCTCGAGCAGCACCTCCTCCACCGCCCGCAGGTCCATCCCCGCGTCCTCTCCCGGCCCGTGCGCGTACTCCGGCAGCGCGGCATCCGGGCGCAGCCGCTGGATTTTTAAACGCATGAATCCGTATCATAGCGTCTTGAGCACCCCGAAACGCGTCGTGACCGTGGCGCCCCTGCCGCCGGAGAAATGCGCCTACGCCCTGGCCCGCTACAGCCGCTCCCCCGATTCCATCCGCGACTCCCTCGCCTGGGTGCGCGCGCACGACTCCCGCAAATTCCTCGAGCACTTCTACTTTCAATACGGCCACGCCTCCATCGCCGACCTCGGCCACCTGGTGATGTGCTTCGAGGGCCTCTCCGAACTCGCCGCCACGGAAATCGAAGCCGAACCCCTCTGGGACGGCCAGGCCAAGAGTTCCCGCTACCAGGATTTCTCAACCTCCGGCTTCATCACCCCGCCGGAGTTCTCCGCCGAAGATGCCGCCCGCTACCGCGCCGCCGCCGAAGAACTGCTCGCCGCCTACACCCGCGTCAACCAACTGGCGCGCGAGGCCCTGAGTGCCGCGCTGCCCTGTCCTTCCGGCATGAAGCCCGAAGCCTGGCGCCGCAACATCGCCGCCCGCGCCTTCGATGTCGCCCGCTACCTGCTCTTCTGGGGCGTCCCCACCAACGTCGGGCAGGTCACCTCCATCCGGACGCTCGAAAAACAGGTGCGCCGGCTCAATGCCTCCCCCTACGCGGAGCTGCGCAGCCTGGCCGATGAAATCGCCGCCGCCTGTGCCGCCCCGCCCGACTGCGTCTGGTACACCGAAGCCCCCACCGAGCCGCTCGCCCCCACGCTGGCGCGGTACGTCGCCCCCGACGAACACGCCGCCCGCGCCCACCAGGATCTCGCCCTGTGGGCCGCCCAGAACCTGCCCCCCGCCCCCTCCGACACCGCCCCGCGCGTCGATCTCGTGCGCCCCGCCGACACCGCCGCCGATATCGCCGCCACCCTGCTCTATCCCGTCACCGCCTGGCCCTTCCGCGCGCTCTACGAAATGGCCCTCGGCTGGAGCGCCGCCCGCCGCGCCGAAGTCATCGACGTGGCCCTCCAGTCCCGCGGCGCCCGCGACGAACTGCTGGCCGGCTTCCGCGGCGGCCTCTACGCCTACGATTTCGCCACCGACGTCGGCGCTTTCCGAGACCTCCACCGCCACCGCCGCTGCCAGAAGTTCCGCCAGCCCTACGCCGGCTCCCTCGGCTACGAGACCCCGCCGCTGGTCGAGCGCTGCGGCGCAGCCGAAACCTACCACGCCGCCATGCGCTCCGCCTTCCAGACCCTGCGCGCTCTCCCCGCGCCCGGCGCCGACTACCTGCTCCCCTTCGGCGCCCGCACCCGCTATCTTTTCAAAATGGATTTCGCCGAGGCCCACTACATCGCCCGGCTTCGCAGCGGCGTGAAGGGCCACTTCAGCTACCGCCAGGTGGCCTGGGACATGAAGTGCGCCATGGAGCAACTCGAGCCCGAACTCGGCCGCCTCATGGAAGCCACGCCGCCCTGGGAGGAAGACCCCCTGCGCCGATAAAGCCCGGAGCGCCTACATTCCCAGCGCCCAGCGGATCCCGTTCACCATCAGCCGCCGCATCGACGGCACCTCGAAATCCTCCGGATGCCCCAGGGTAGTGAAGAACACCCGCGCGCCTTTATAGGTCTTGGTCCAGGCCACCGGCTGCGGTCCCGCGTCTTTGCCCTCCGGCTTGACCGCCCGGCCCATCAACAGCGGCCGGCAGTCGCCCTCGAGCGGCAGCACCTCGTACAGCCACGAGCGCGCGTGGAACTCCTTCTCCACGCCTCTCAGAATCGGGTGCCCTTCCGCCCCCCGCGCGATCGTTACGTGCGTCGAAGACGTGTGCCCGTGGTGCCGGATCCACCGCTGTCCCCACACCCGCCTGCCGAACCCGTCGTTCAGTTCCACGTGCGGGCTCTCCTTCGGATACCGGAACGCGTGCGTGCTCGTCCGCAGCCCCACCATGGGCCGCCCCGACTCCGCGTAATCCAGGATGTGCCGCAACTGCTCGTCCGGCAGCGCGCGGAACCGCAGGTACATCACCATCAGGTCCGCGTCGCGCAGCGCCTCCAACCCTTCGATGTTGTTCTTGGTCTGGGGAGTGGGCCGCGCGTAGAGCACCGTGCAGCGCATCCCGTGCTCGGCTTCGAGCGTCCGGGCCAGCGCCGGCATCGTGATTTCGGACTTGTACTCGTCGTCCCCCGTCACAAACACCACGTGCGGCTTGCTGGCGGCAAAGGCTCCCGCCGCCAGCGCGAAACTGAACAGGATGGCGGATCGCATGGCCGTGATTGTACCCCGCTCAGGCGCTCCGCAGCACCTCCCGTATACGCCGCCCCACCACCTGCGCCTCCCCCGGTTGCATCATCCATACCCCCACCACCAGCGCGTCCCGCGACCCCGGCCGCACTTCGATGGCCGGCTCTCCTTCCCGCAGCCGCTTCACCGCCTCCTGCGGGGTAATCCTGACCGCGTCCTGGTCCCAGGTGATCCGCAGGTGCGGCACCGCGTTGGCGATCTCCGGCACGAACCGCTCCGTCCGCACCGTGCGCACCGAAGCCACCGCATCCGCCACCGTCTTCACGCGCTTCTCCCACTCGCGCCATTCGGCCTCGGCATCGCGCTTCAGATAGACCTCCACCGCCGCCAGCATCCCCAGCATCTCTTCCTTGTTCACCTTCATCCCCCGCCCGATCGAATCGCTGTACGGCGACCCGTTCAGCCGCGCCGCCGCGATCAAATCCGCGCGTCCCAGCAGCAGCCCCGCGCTCTGCGGCCCCCTGATCCCCTTCCCTCCGGAGAAGGTCACCAGGTCGAATCCCATCTTGATGTACTTCGAAAGATTCTCCGTGGGAGGCACATCGGCCGCGGCGTCGTTGAACGTCGGCACCTTGTGTTTGCGCCCCAACTCCGCGAACTCCGCCGCCCTAATCTGCCCCTGCGGCTCGGCGGCGTTGAAATACAGCATCATGACGGTGTTATCGTTCACCGCCCGTTCCAGTTCCTCCCGCGTCTCCACCTCCACGAAGCGAATCCCGCAGTTGCGCACCGCATGATCGTACCCGTACCGGTGCGACTTTTGGATGATCACCTCGGTCTTCATGCCCCTGGTGTCGGGCAGCCGCCGGATAAACTCCTGGTTCGACCCCGTCATGCACGCCGCGGTGCCCAGCGTCAGCGCGCCCGCCGCCCCGGAGGTTACCGCCGCCGCCTCGCAGCCGATCAGTTCGGCGATGCGCTTCCCCACCGCGTCGTGCAACGCGTTCAGGTCCACAAAGACCTTCGAGGCGTAGTTAATCGCGTCCATAACTTCCGGCAGCATCAGGGACGCCGTCAGGGTGGTATAGGTGCCGGCGGCGTTGATAAACGGCCGCACCCCCAGTTCTTTGAAGTAATCGCGCCGCCTTGCCGCACCGCGGGCCGTGCCCCCGGCCAGTGGCAGCGCTCCCACGCTCTGTAGAAATCTGCGTCGGTTTGGCACAACGTCTCCTCCTCCGGGCAAATATACTACTTCGGCAATGCCGCCGCCTGTGGTACTTTGTTTTTGTCGTTTAGGAGCCGAATATGCGAAGCTTGCTCGTGCTGCCCATTCTCCTGCTGGCTGTTGGATCCGCCGCCGCGCAGGGGCTGAAGGATCATCCAAGCTGTAAGGATCACCCGCTGTTTACCCGCATGCCGGGCTACTTCATGCCCTACCCCAGCTACTGCAAGCAGACGGAATTCGACGCTCGCGCTTTCCGCGTCCAGAAAGGAACCTCGTCGGAGAAGCAGGAGCTTGAGGGCCGCCTCTTCGAATACTGCCTCAATTTCGATGCTTCGGGCGGGCGGGCTGCTCCCAGCTCTCTTCAGCTCCAGCGCAACTTTCAGAACGCCGTGCATAAGCTGGGCGGCAAGGTGTTGTACGCCGAGAAGAGCGGTTACTATAGGACGACGCTCCTCGTCACCAGGAATGGCCAGGAGATATGGGCCGAGGTGAGAACCTCCGGCAACCCGCAAGCCGAGCGCTACTACATCACCATTCTAGAGCGTGAGGCGATGAAGCAGGACATCGTTGCCAATGCCGAGGCGATGAAGGGTGGCCTGGCCGAGAGCGGTCACGCCGAAGTGCCCGGCATCTTCTTCGATTTCAATAAGGCCGAAATCAAGCCGGAGTCCCAACCCGCCCTGCAGGAGATCGCCAAACTGCTCCAGGGAACCCCCACGCTGCGCGTCTGGGTGGTTGGCCACACCGATAGCGCCGGCACCCCGGAGGCCAACCTGAAGCTCTCCTCCGCCCGCGCTGCCGCCGTGGTTGCCGCTCTCGTGCAATCCGGCATCGACTCCAAACGCCTCGCGCCGTTCGGCGCCGGTCCCTTCGCCCCTGTAGCCGCCAACACGGCCGAGGAGGGAAGAGCCAGAAACCGGCGCGTCGAACTGGTCGCCCAGCCGTAATCTTATGACCCCCACACTCCGAGCGCTTCCTGTGCTGCTTGCCGCAGCCGCCGCGATCTCGTGCTCACCGGATCGCCAGAACGTCCACACGCCCGGCGGGGACGCCACCGTCACCCAAACCGGCAAAAACAAGGGAACCGTCGAAATGGCGAAGCCCGGCGGCGGCACTCTCACCGCGGAGTACGAAGCCAAACAAATCCCCGCGGACTGGCCGAAAGACGTCCCGCTTTTGAAGGATGCCGATCCCGTGATGGCCCTCAAAAGCTCCGCCGGTCCCCAACTGACCGTCATGACCGCGGAGCCTATACCCGCTATCGTGGCCTTCTACGAGGCGCAACTGCCGGCCCACGACTGGAAAATCGACTCCAACCGCTCTACCGGGAACGAGGCCCGGCTCACCGCCGCCAAAGGCTCCCAGACCGCCATCGTCTCGGCGCTCGACCGCGGCAGCCGCCGGCAGGTCACCATCAACGTCCTGACCCGTTGATAGGCTGGCGGCCCGGACCGCCTTCGCGTATCATCGATGCATGAGGCGACTGATTGCGCTCATTGCTATCTTCGCCTCTTCTGCGACGGCTCAGACCACTCCGTGGCCCCCTGAGCCGCTCGCCAACCTGAAGGAGTACCTGCAACTCTCCGACGTCCAGCTCCAAATCATTCTCCACAACAACGACAAATACAACCGCTGGAGCGCTGAAAGACAGAGCCGTATCCGCCAGATCCAGGAAGAGATCGTCCAGGAGACCGCCAAGTCTCCCCTGGATCCCACCGCGCTCGGAGTTCTCTACGCCGAAATCGAGACCCTCTGCCGCGAGCTCCGGGACCGCGCCATCCTTTATCGATCCCGCAACCTGGAAGCGTTCGAACCCGCGCAGAAGGCCAGGCTGAAGGCCCTGGAAGCGGCACTGAAGCTGTTGCCGCTCGCCTCTGAAGCACAGTTTAGTAATCTCGCCGGCGAGTTGACGTCGGCGCCCTATGGTTTCACCAGCCGCTACGTTTCCACCGGCGGCGCCAGGCTGGGAGGCCCCATCGTGGCCCCCGGCTGCTCGCTGCCGATGTCCGGCGTCGCGACCCGGACTGGAGATTTCACCGCCACTCCGGACAACAGATGACACAGATGAGAATAAAACTCGCCCTACTCTGCGCCGCCGCCTGCGCCCTTTTCGCGCAGCCCGGCGGCGATCCTCCTTTTCTCCACGGAGCCGGCTGGACCGCCCTGCTCGACGGCCACAGCCTCGCCGGCTGGCGCTCCTACGGCAAGCTCGGCAACCAGTGGATGCCCTGCAAAACCATCACCTGGGACGCCCAGGCCCCCAACCGCCTGGCCTGCGCCGGAGGCCCCGGCGACCGCATCCTCAACGGCCCTCGCAACCGCACCGACAACATCTACACCGAGCGCACCTTCGGCGACGTCGAGCTGTACCTCGAGTTCCTGCTCGCCCGGGGATCGAACTCCGGCGTCTACCTCCACGGCCTCTACGAAGTCCAGATCTTCGACAGCTTCGAAGCCCCCGGCCCCCTCAAGACCTCCGATAACGGGGCCATCTATCACCGCTGGATCGACGCCAAACCCGTGGGCGGCTCGGCCCCCCGCGCGAACGCCTCGCGCGCTCCCGGCCAGTGGCAGTCCTTTCACATCTTCTTCCGCGCGCCCCGCTTCGACGCCTCCGGCCGCAAGGTCGAAAACGCGCGCTTCCTCCGGGTTCTCCACAACGGCGTCGTGGTTCAGGAAGACGTCGAGGTCGACGGCCCCACCCGCGCCCACATGGACCGCGCCGAGGCGCCCGAGAACCCCCTCATGCTCCAGGGCGATCACGGCCCCGTGGCCTTCCGCAATATCTACATCCGGCCGCTGCGCTGATCACCCGTCCAGCCGCCAGCGCGCCATCCGCAGCACCGCGCGCCGGCCGCCCCGCGGTAGCTCGTACCACACCGTCAACAGCCGCCCGTCCTCCAGCTCCACCGTCGAGGGATACCCCAGGTCCACGCCCGCGCCGTCATCGGAAATCGTCATCGGCTCGGACCAGCTCCGCCCGTGGTCCTCGCTGATGCGCGCCTGGTTGCCGAACGGCGGTCGCCTGTATCCGTAGGTCATCAGCAGCGCGCCGCTCCCCAGCCGCAGCAGGTGCGACGGCAGCCCCCACACCCCGATCGCCCGCGGCACGCTCCACGTTCTGCCCCCGTCGCTCGATTCCGACTGCAGCGTCTCGCGCTCGTTCGCCCGGTTATGGTTCCGGATGTGCACGATCAGGCGCCCGTCGGCGGCCTCCACCGCGTGCAGCTCGTGGTACTCCGCCGCCCTGTCGCCCGGCCGCGTGGGGATCTCCGCCAGCCACTGCCACGTGCGGCCGTCGTCGCGCGATTCGCACACCCCGTTGGTGCGCGCCTCGTCCCACAGCTTCTTGCCCGCGTAGATCAGGCGCCCGCCCGAGACGGCCACCGGCCCGTGCGGGCTGTTCACCGGCACCCTGTACGGCGCCGACCAGGTCATCCCGCCGTCGGCCGACCGCAGCATCCAGGTCCCCAGCAGCGCCCGCCGCTGCCCGGGGTTTGTGCGCCGCGCCACCGCCTCCCACCGCGCGGCGCGCTCCGGCGCGAGCTTCGACACCGCGGTCCGCTCGTAGGCCAGCGACGTGAACGTGGTCAGCAGCAGCGTGCCGGCTGCGGTCTCGCAAATGCCCGCGTCCCGGTCGTCTATGGGGGAGTCCATCAGCACCTGCGGCCAGCTCCAGCTCCGCCCCTCGTCCTGCGAGCGGATCAGCTCCACCCGCCCGAACGGGCAGACATGCGTCTCCCGCCCGCCCGAGTAGGCCACCAGCAGCTCGCCCGTCGCGCGCCGCGCCAGCGTGGGCCACCCCGCGTAGTACTCCGGCTGGTGCCCGATCGTTTCCACCGCTTCCACCCGCGCCCGCGGCGCCGCCCGCCCCGCCCGCGCCCCGGCGGTTATTACCGTTGTGAAAAATACTCGCCGTGTCAGCATGCCGATTCAGCTACAATTCTGCACGAAGGAGAACGCCACGTGAAGACCCATTGGACCCGCAGGCAAGTTTTGGCCGCCGCACCCGCCGCTGCCTTCGCCGCCGCCCCCGCGGCAAAGCCGGCCCTGCTCGGCGGCACGCCGGCCAAACAAGGCCGCTTCCCCCGCTGGCCCGTGGCCGGCGAACTCGAAGAACAGGCCCTCGTCCAGGTCGTGCGCAGCGGCCAGTGGTACCGCCGCAACGGCAAGAACGTCGAAAAGTTCGAAGAACTCTACGCCCGGCTCACCGGCGCCCGCTACTGCCTGGCCACCTCCAGCGGCACCGGAGCCTTGCACGCCTCTCTCGGCGCCCTCGGCGTCGGCGCGGGCGACGAGGTCGTCCTCCCACCCTACACCTTCGTCGCCACCCTCAACGTCGTCCTGCTCCTCCACGCCCTGCCCGTCTTCGTCGACACCGACCTCGACAGCATGCAGATGGACGCCTCCAAGCTCGACGCCGCCATCACCGATCGCACCGCCGCCATCACCCCGGTGCACTACTCCGGCAACCTGGCCGATCTCGACGCCATCCTCGCCACCGCCCGCCGGCGAAAGGTTCCCGTTATTGAAGACGCCTGCCAGTCCCACCTCGCCGAATGGCGGGGCAAGAAGGCCGGCACCCTCGGCGACCTCGGCACCTATAGCTTTCAGGCCAGCAAAAACCTCAACTGCGGCGAAGGAGGCGCCATTCTCTCCAACAACGAGGACCTCATCGAAAAGTGCTACGCCTTCCACTACAACGGTTCCAGCCGCAACCGCCGCTGGGCCGACACGCTCCACGGCACCAAGTACCTCATGACCGAGTTCCAGGCCGCCATCCTCATCGCCCAGATGACCCGCCTCGAAGAGCAATCCCGTACCCGCGAGCAGAACGCCCGCTACCTCACCAGCCTGTTACGCGAAATTCCGGGCATCGCCACCCAGAAGATATACGACGCCTGCACCCGCCACGCCTATCATGTGTATAAGTTCCGCTATCTGAAGGAACACTTCGCCGGAATGCCGCGCGCGGGATTTATGAAGGCCATGTCCGCCGAAGGCATCCCCTGCGGCTCGGGCTATGGCCCGTTGAACCGCCGCCGCCATCTCAAAAACGCGCTCGCCTCCCGGGGTTACCGCCGCGTCTATCCGGAGAAAGTGCTGGCCGAGTGGGAGGAACGCAATCGCTGCCCCATGAACGACCGCCTCTGCACCGAGGCCGTCAGCCTCTCCCAAAATGTGCTCCTCGGCCCCCGCAGTGACATGGACGCCATCGCCGAAGCCGTGCGCAAAATTCAGACCCACGCCCCGGCCCTGGCAAAGCATCTTTCCAGCTAGCGGTCCATGCGGGCGGCCTGTCCTGTATGAAGGGGGCTCCTGGGCGGCGCGGACGGGCCATCATTTTGGATCTGCGCTCCCCAATCCTTGAGCAAGCTTTAAAAAGTTGGTAAAATACCAACATGGCGGGCGGCTGCTTGAATCGCCAGGAGGCGCTGGACCTCCTTCAGCACTGCCTGGAAAAGGGCGAGGTCGTGCCGACCAAACACTTCAGGGAGGAGCTGGCGAACGAATCCGTCACCTTTGAGGATGCTTGGATCGTGCTGCGTTCGGCGCGATTTACGATGAGCCGGAGCAGGACATCAGGACAGGAAATTGGAAGTACCGCGTCGAGGGCTATGAGCCGGGCGGGAAATGGATGGCCATCGTCCTGACGTTCAAGACTACGCATCGGGCGTTCCTCATTACGATCTTTTCGATTCAATCGAGGTGTCGGTCCTGAGATGGCGCCCAAGCAATTGCGTCGTAGGAGCAAGGCTGTGGAGAACATCGAATGCACGAATTGTGGTGCTGACGCGCGGGTCGTGCGCGGCAGCTACGACTTTGTCGAGAGCGGGCTAAAGTACGTGCGGTTGCAGGACATCGAGTTGATTGTCTGTGATCGGTGCGGCAATATCGACCCTATTATTCCGCGGGTGAACGATCTGATGCGGACACTTGCGGTTGCGGTGATCGCCAAGCCATACCGCCTGGCCGGCGACGAGATCCGATTCCTCCGCAAGTACCTTCGTATGACCGGGGACGAGTTCGCCAGGCTGATACACATCAACCGTACCAATTTGTCTAAATGGGAAAACGACGAGCACAAGATCGGAGCGCAGAGTGACCGCTTGATACGCGCGATTGCGCTCAGTCTGGGCGAAGGTCTGAAAGTGAAGCTGGAAGAGGTGATCCGGAAGTTCCCGGAGATCCAAGACGAGCCCGCGGCCGTAAGGATCGACGTGAACACAGAAAAGATGTCCTACAAGTACTTGAAGGCGGCCTGAGCCGCCGCTGAGGACCTCCAGCGGCGGCCCCCCAACGCCGCTACGCCCGCGCCCCCGCCCCGGCCAACTGCCGCAGCACATACGGCAGGATGCCGCCGTTCCGGAAGTACTCCACCTCCTGCGGGGTGTCGATCCGCACCTTCACCGTGAAGCTCCGCTGCTTTCCGTCCGGAGTCACCGCCGTCACTTTGGCGCGCCGCTCCTCGCTCTCCAGCGCCTGCCCGATCCCGGAAACGCGGTAGACCTCCTTGCCGCTCAGTTTCAGCGACTGCGCATTCTGCCCCGTCTCGAACTCCAGCGGCAGTACCCCCATCCCCACCAGGTTGGTGCGGTGGATGCGCTCGAAGCTCTCCGCGATCACCGCCTTCACTCCCAGCAGCAGCACCCCCTTGGCCGCCCAGTCGCGCGACGACCCCGAGCCGTACTCCCGCCCCGCCACAATCAGCAGCGGCACGCCTTCCTGCTGGTACCGCATGGCGGCGTCGTAGATGAACATCTGCTCGCCGCCGGGCAGGTGCACCGTCCAGCCGCCCTCGGTTCCCGGCGCAAGCTGGTTCCGCAGCCGCACGTTGGCCAGCGTGCCCCGCATCATCACTTCATGGTTCCCGCGCCGCGCCCCGTAGGTGTTGAAGTCCTTCGGCTCCACGCCGTGCTCCATCAGGTACCGCCCCGCCGGGCTGTTCACCGGGATGCTTCCCGCCGGCGAAATGTGGTCCGTCGTGATCGAATCCCCCAGCAGCGCCAGCACCCGCATGTTCTCCAGGTCCCGGACCGCCGCCTCCGGGTCCGGCAGCTTCTCAAAGTACGGCGGCTTCTTGATATACGTCGATTTCGGGTCCCACGAATACGTCTCGCCGGTCGGCACCGGCATCCCGCGCCAGTTCTCGTCCCCCTCGAACACCGCCGAGTACTGCTGCTGGAACATCTCCCGCCGCACCGCCTGCCGGATGGTCTCGTTCACCTCCTCCGCCGACGGCCAGATCTCCCGCAGGTACACCGGCTTTCCGTCGGAACCCGTGCCCAGCGGCTCCGCCGTCAGGTCGATATCCATCCGCCCCGCCAGCGCATACGCCACTACCAGCGGCGGCGACGCCAGGTAATTCGCCTTCACCAGCGCGTTGATCCGCCCCTCGAAGTTGCGGTTGCCGCTCAACACCGCCGCCACCGCCAGGTTCTCTTCCGTCACCGCTTCCGCCACCGGCTCCGGCAGCGGCCCGCTGTTGCCGATGCACGTCGTGCAGCCGTAACCCACCAGGTGGAACCGCAACGCCTCCAGGTACGGCATCAATCCCGCCGCCCGGTAGTAATCCGACACCACCTTCGACCCCGGCGCCAGGCTGGTCTTCACCCACGGCTTCACCTTCAGCCCGCGCTCCACCGCCTTCTTCGCCAGCAGCCCCGCCGCCAGCATCACCGACGGGTTCGACGTGTTCGTGCAGCTCGTAATCGCCGCAATCACCACGTCGCCGTTGCCGATCTCGGCTTTCTCGCCATTGATCGTAATCGGCACTTTCTCCCCCGGCGCGCCGAACGCTTCCCGGAAGTTCTTCTTCACCTGCGGCAAATCCACGCGGTCCTGCGGCCGTTTCGGCCCCGCCATCGACGGCGTTACCGTCCCCAGGTCCAGCTCCACCATCTCCCCGTAGAGCGGCTCCGGGGAACCGTCCGTGCGGAACAGCCCCTGCTCCTTGGCATAGGCCTCCACCAGCGCCACCAGGTGCGGATCGCGGTTGGTGAACCGCAGGTACTCCAGGGTTTCCGCATCCACCGGGAAGAACCCCATGGTGGCCCCGTACTCCGGAGACATGTTCGCCACCGTCGCCCGGTCCGCCACGCTCAACGCCGAGAGGCCCGGTCCGAAGTACTCCACAAACTTCCCCACCACCCCCTTCTTCCGCAGCATCTGGGTGATGGTCAGCACCAGGTCCGTCGCGGTGGCGCCCTCCTTCAACCGCCCCGTGAGCTTGAAGCCCACCACCGGCGGCATCAGCATCGATACCGGCTGCCCCAGCATGCAGGCCTCCGCCTCGATGCCCCCCACGCCCCAGCCCAGCACCCCCAGGCCGTTCACCATCGTGGTATGGGAGTCCGTCCCCACCAGCGTGTCCGGATAGGCCTGCCACCGCTCTCCGTCCTGCCTCCGGAAGACTACCGAAGCCAGGTACTCCAGGTTCACCTGGTGCACAATCCCCGTCCCGGGCGGCACCACCCGAAAATTCCGGAACGCCTCCTGGCCCCATCGCAGCAGCAGGTAGCGCTCGCGGTTCCGATGCACCTCGAGCGTGGTGTTCAACTGCAGCGCGTCCGGCGTGCCGAAGCGGTCCACCTGCACCGAATGGTCGATCACCAAATCGGCGGGCAGCAGCGGGTTGGCGCGCGTGGGGTCCGCCCCCATGGCCGCCAGCGCGTCCCGCATCGCCGCCAGGTCCACCACCGCCGGCACACCCGTGAAATCCTGCAACAGCACCCGCGCAGGCATGAAGGCGATCTCGTGCGCGTTGGGTCCGCCCACCCCCCGCGCCACGTGTTCGACGTCTTCCGCCGTTACCCGCGTGCCGTCTTCGAATCGCAGCAGATTCTCCAGCAGAACGCGGGTCGAATACGGCAGCCGCGAAATATTCCCCACCCCACGTTCTTCCAGCGCGGGCAGCCTGTAGATCTCGTACTCCACATCGCCCACGCGCAATGTGGATTGAGCGCCAAATGAATTCATTGCCACGCCTAATTATAACGGCGGCCCACCGCCCAACCACCTCGCCGCTATGTGAGTTACCGCACACTGCTCCCGGGCGGCTGCAATCGTACATAGCCGCTTTTTCCTACGGCATCCCGCCATAGCTTCGCCTCATCCTAACCGGATATGGCCAAAGCAACCAACCCCGTGCCCAAGGGCTTTCATTCCATTACTCCGCACCTTACCGTCAAACAAGGCGCCGTCCAGTACATGAAGTTTCTTGAACGCGCCTTCGGAGCCGTTGAACTGGGGCTCGCCCCCGGTCCCGACGGCCGCATCATGCACGCCGAAGCCCGCATCGGCGATTCCATCGTCTTTTTCAACGACGATTTCCCCGAGTTCTCCGGCGCTCCCATCGCCGAGGGCCGCTGGCCCTTCGTCCTGCACCTGTACGTCCCCGATGCCGACGCCGCCTTCAACCGCGCCGTCGAAGCCGGCTGCGAGGTCGTCATGCCCCTGGCCGACCAGTTCTGGGGCGACCGCTACGGCCTCCTCCGCGACCCCTTCGGCTTCGCCTGGTCCATCGCCACCCACGTCGAAGACCTCACCAGCGAAGAGATGGAGGCCCGCCAGAAGGCCGCCTTCGGCGGATCCGCTACTGGTACCCCGTAATCCGGCAAACCGGCTCGAAGCCCAGCCGCGCGAAACGCTCCTGCTCGCTTTCGGGCGCCACCAGCAGTACGCGTTCGAGCCCCACCTCCCGCGCTTCCCGTACCGCCGCCCGTACCACCGCCGCCCGCACGCCCCGCCCGCAGTACCGCGCCCGCCGCATCACCCTGTACACCGCGCCCAGGCTCGCGCTCCCGTACCACTCCCCCGCGCCCGCCGGCTGCCCCTTCACGTACCCCACCAGCAGCCGCAGCGGGCAGTTCTCCCTCAACAGCACCGGCGCCGACCCACTGTAATACACCCCCACCGAGGGATCCGGCGGCTCCCATGC
>JAWLGN010000129.1:0-14793 GCA_041685075.1 Bryobacteraceae bacterium | reverse complement strand
CCCACACCGCCCCCGCGCGCCCACGGACCCCACACCGGCCCCCGCGTCCACGGCCCCCGCACCGCCCCCGCGCCTGTGGCCCCGCACCCACGGACCCAACACCCGGCCCCGCCCATATACTCCCCGGCCGGCAACGTACGTTTTCGCCCATTCGCGAACGCGGAACCTGCGTACGCTGCCCCCGCCGGATGGGTGCGTTTTTGTCCATATCGGCAGAATCGCGTATTAAGACCTCAAACACTGATTTTGGGAAATTTTTAACTTGGTTTATTGTTTCGTCGGTTCTATAATGTTTCCAACCTGGAGTTGGAACCAGGCACTTGGGCTCTTTGAGGCGCGTTACATGGTCCGAAAAGACAGCAGTCTCATCGACGGCTTCATTGGAAGCGCCAATGTGCTCGTCTCGGCTGTGAACTGCCTGATAGAAGAGCGCCTGCTCCGCGAAACCGCGCCCCAGTTGAAGTTTTCACACTTAAAGATCCTAAAATCCTTAACTGCCAACGGGCCGGGGACCATCGGGGACATTGCCGCGTTCCTGGGCGTCAGCAACCCGGCGGCCAGCAAGGCGGTGGAAAAGCTCGTGCGGCGGCGGTTGCTCCGGCGCGCCGCCGCCGAAGGCGACCGCCGCGCCAGCGCCGTCACCCTCAGCGCCAACGCCCGCCGCCTCCTCGAACGCTACGAGGATGCCCGCAGCCGCTGGCTCGCCAGGCTTTTCCGGGATATCTCCGGCGCCGAACTGCGCGGCGCCACGGCTCTGCTCGATCGTCTCTCGGCACGCCTCGTCGCCGAGGTCGCTCATCCCGAGGATACCTGTTTGCAGTGCGGCATCCACCTCCAGAAGCGTTGCGTGGTGCGTGAAGCCGCCCGGAAGCAATGCTCCTACGAACAACAAAGGAGCAAAAGCAAAGTGAGGACCGATGTCAGTGACAACCGGAACACCGCTGCGAAGGATGAAACTCCAGCGGGAAGCGGACCCCCAATGGGCACACCGCGTCAGCGAGCGGCCGGGGTGTGAACGGCTGTTCTCCTGTCTGCAATGCGGCGCCTGTTCGGGAACCTGTCCGCTCTCCATCTACATGGATTACGGCCCCCGCCGGATCATCGCCTTGGTGCGCGAGGGCTTTCGCCGGGAGGCGTTGTCCTCCGAAACCATCTGGCTCTGCGCTTCCTGTTACTCCTGCGCCGTGCATTGCCCGCAGCAGATTCAGATCACCGACCTGATGTACAGCCTCAAGCGCGAAGCCATCGGCAGCGGCCTCTATCCCAGGCGCTTCCCCATCCCGGTGCTGGCCCAGGAGTTCTTCAACGTGGTGCGCCGCCGCGGCCGCGCCGTCGAATTCCTGGTCGTGCTGCGCATGGCGCTCCGCACCAATCCCCTGGTGCTGTTCAAAATGTGGCGCTCGGGTCTCGACCTGTTCCGCACCGGCCGCCTCTCGCTGGGCGCCGGCGAGCGCGTGCGCCGCATGCCCGAACTTCCACGGGAGGCATCATGACATCGTTCAACTACTTCCCCGGCTGCTCCCTCTCCGGCACCGGCCGGGCCTACGACGAGAGCCTGCGCGCGCTATTCCGCCGCCTGGAGATCGGGTTGAAGGAACTCGAGGACTGGAACTGCTGCGGCGCCACCTCCTACATGTCCATCGACGAGCGCGCCGCCTTCGTGCTCTCCGGCCGCAACCTGGGACTGGCGCGCCAGGCCGGCGAAGACGACCTCATGGTTCCCTGCGCCGCCTGCTACCTGGCGCTGCGCAAGACCCAGCACTACACCGGGCAGTATCCCGAAATCGCCGGCCAGGTGCGGCAGTCGGTCGAAGCCGCCGGACTGCCCCAGGGCAACGGCGTGCGCGTCCGCCATCCCATCGAGGCCCTCTACACCGAAATCGGCCCCGCCCGCATCAAGAAGGCCGTCGTCCGCAAGTGGGAGGGAGGCAAGGTGGCCTGCTACTACGGCTGCCAGATCGTGCGGCCCTTCGGCGACGTGGACGATCCCCACTACCCCACCCGCATGGATGAACTGCTGCGCGCGGCCGGCATCCCTACGGTCGATTTCGCCCTCAAGACCAAGTGCTGCGGCGGCTCCCTCACCGGCACCACACCGGAAGTCGGCAAGCGGCTCAACTACATCATCCTGAAAGAGGCCCTGCGGAAGAGCGCCGCGGCCCTGGCCACCGCCTGCCCGCTCTGCCAGTACAACCTCGACGCCTACCAGCGCGAGATGGGCGGGCCGGGCGAGCGCTTCGACATCCCCATCCTCTACTTCAGCCAGTTGCTCGGCTGGGCCCTCGGCGCCGAGCCCAAAGAACTGGGCCTCAAGCGCCAGATCGCCGGCCGGAAGCTGGTTCGCCAATGGTTTCAGGAACAGGAGGTAGCCACTCATGCCTGAGGGCATTCGCATCGGCGTCTATACCTGCCACTGCGGCACCAATATCGCCGGCATTATCGACGTCAAGGATGTAGCCGCGTACGCCGCCACGCTGCCGAACGTGGTGGTCTCCCGCGACTACAAGTACATGTGCTCGGATCCCGGCCAGGACCTCGTCCAGCAGGACATCCGCGAGCACAACCTGAACCGCATCGTGGTGGCCTCCTGCTCGCCGCACCTGCACGAGCACACCTTCCGCACGGCCGTTGCTGCCGGCGGGCTGAACCCCTTCTGGTTCCAGATGGTCAACATCCGGGAGCACGCCAGTTGGGTGCACCTCGATAAAGCCGCCGCCACCCTCAAGGCCCGGGACCTGCTGCGCGCCGCCGTGCGCCGCGTGGCCCTGCACCGCGAACTCGAAAAAGGCCGCGTCGATATCCATCCCGACGTGCTGGTGGTAGGGGGCGGCATCGCCGGCATCCACGCCGCCCTTACCCTTGCCAACGCCGGCAAGCACGTCTACCTGGTCGAGCGTGAGCCCTCCATCGGCGGCCACATGGCCAAGTTCGACAAGACCTTCCCCACGCTGGACTGCGCCGCCTGCATCCTCACCCCCAAGATGTCCTCCGTCCGGGCCCACAAGAACATCACCCTGTGGAGCTACTCGGAAGTCACCCAGGTGGACGGCTACGTCGGCAACTACCAGGTCACCGTCCGGCGCAGGCCGCGCTACATCGACGAAAACCTCTGCTCCGGCTGCCTGGAGTGCATCGAGGCCTGCGTCTACAAGGAAGGCAAATTCCGCGACGAGTTCGACGAGGGCCTCAGCAAGCGCAAGCCCATCTACATCCCCTTCCCGCAAGCCGTCCCGCAGGTCCCCGTGGTAGACCCGGAGACCTGCATCCAGTTCAAGTCCGGTAAGTGCAAGCAGACCTGCGTAGCCGCCTGCGGCGAGCGCCACGCGGTCAATCTCACGATGGAGGAGAAGACCGAGCAGATCGACGTCGGCACCATCATCCTCTCCACCGGCTTCAAGACCTTCGACGCGCACCGCGCCCCCGAGTACGGCTACGGCCGCTACCCGAACGTCTACACGGCGCTTGAAATCGAACGCCTGGTGAACGCCTCCGGCCCCACCGGCGGCGAAGTGGTGCTGCGCGACGGCCGCCGGCCCAAGTCCGTCGGGATCATTCACTGCGTCGGCTCGCGCGACGAGAAGACCAATCGCTGGTGCTCGCGCGTCTGCTGCATGTACTCGTTGAAGCTCGCGCACCTCGTTAAGGAGCACACCGACGCCGAGATCTTCAACTTCTACATCGACATGCGCACGCCCGGCAAAGGCTTCGAGGAGTTCTACCAGAAGCTGCGCGAAGAGGGCGTGCACTTCGTGCGGGGGCGCGTGGCAGAGGTTACCGACTGGGCCTTCGACGAGTCCGAAGAGGGCAGCCTGGTCATCCGGGTGGAAGACACCCTGGCCGGCATGGTGCGCCGCATCCCCGTGGACATGGTGGTTCTCGCCACCGGTCTCGAGCCGCAGCCCGACGCCCAGGAAGTCCGCCGCCGCTTCAACCTCACCTGCTCTACCGAGGGCTTCTTCCTGGAGCGGCACCCCAAGCTGGCCCCCGTCAGCACCTTCACCGACGGCATCTTTCTGGCCGGCGCCTGCCAGGGTCCCAAGGACATTCCGGACACCGTGGCGCAGGCCGGCGCCGCCGCATCCGAAGCGCTCGCCCTCATCGACGCCGGCTACATCGAAACCGAACCGAACACCGCCGTGGTCGACGAGGAGCACTGCTCCGGCTGCTCCACCTGTGTGGCCCTGTGCCCCTACAGCGCCATCGACTTCAACACGGAACAACGCAAGGCCTCCATCAACCAGGCCAAGTGCAAGGGCTGCGGCACCTGCGTGGCCGCCTGCCCGTCCGGCTCCATCGCCCAGAACCTGTTCGAGGACGATGAAATCTTCGCCGAGATTGAGGGGATCCTGACCTATGCCTGAAGCCTTCGAACCCAAGATCGTGGCCATCTTCTGCAACTGGTGCACCTACCTGGCGGCCGACCTGGCGGGCACCTCGCGGCTGAAGTACCCGCCCAATATCCGGGTCGTCCGGGTGATGTGCTCCGGGCGCGTGGACCCGCAGTTCGTCATGGACGCTTTCGCCAACGGCGCCGACGGCGTCCTGCTGGGCGGCTGCCACCCCGGCGACTGCCATTACCAGGAAGGCAACTATAAGTGCCTGCGGCGCTACGAGCTGCTGCGCCGCCTGCTCGACCAGATGGGCATCGAACCCGAGCGCTTCCGGCTGGAATGGATCTCCGCTTCGGAGGGTGAACGCCTCCGCGCCACCGTGGACGACATGGTGGCCAAAGTCCGGGCGCTCGGCCCGCTGCGCCTTCCCGAGGAGGTGAAAGCATCATGAGCAAACCCAAGGTCGCGTTCTACTGGTGCGCCTGCTGCGGCGGCTGCGACGAAGCCGTGCTGGATCTCGCCGAAGGCGTGCTCGACGTGGTCGAGGCCGTCGACATCGTCTTCTGGCCCGTGGCGCTGGACTTCAAGGAATCCGACGTCGAGGCCATGGAGGACGGCTCCATCGCGGTCACCTTCATCAACGGCTCGGTGCGCGACAGCCACCATCGCGAGATGGCGCACCTGCTGCGCCGCAAATCCCAGACGGTGGTGGCCTTCGGCTCCTGCGCCCACATGGGCGGCGTCCCCGGGCTGGCCAACGGCTTCAGTCTCGAAAGCATGCTGCAGGCCGTCTACGGCGATACCCCGCCGCAGCCCCGCAGCCGCGTGAACGGCCACGAACTGGAGCTGCCGGTGCTGGATGCCGAAGTGAGCGCGCTCGACCGCGTCATTCCGGTGGAGTATTACATCCCCGGCTGCCCGCCGATGCCCGGCATCATCCGGGAGGCGCTGGGGCAACTGCTCTCCGGGAGCCCGCCGCCCCGGGGCACCGTACTGGCCCCCGACAAGGCCCTCTGCGAGGAGTGCCCGCGGCGCGAAACCAAGCCCGAGCGCCTGCAGGTGAGTGAGTTCAAGCGCGTTCCCGCCGTGGCGGCGGACCCCGAGAAGTGCCTGCTGGCCCAGGGGCTGCCCTGCCTCGGCTCGGCCACCCGCGCCGGCTGCAACGCCGTCTGCATCGAGGGCAACATGCCCTGCACCGGATGCTTCGGCCCCACCAGCCGGGTGCGCGACTTCGGCGCCAAGGCCCTCTCGGCCATCGCCTCGGTGGCCGACAGCAACGACGCGCAGGAGATCGGGCGGATTCTCTCCGAAGTCGCCGATCCGCTCGGAACGTTCTATCGCTATAGCCTGCCCGCCTCGCTCATGGCGCGCAGCAGAAAGTGAGCAACCCGTTATGGATAGCCAAGCAACCGGCCGGCGTATTCGCATCGAACCCGTAACGCGCCTGGAGGGACACGGCAAAATCGAGATCTTCCTGGACGGGCAGGGCGCCGTCGAGCGGGCCTACTTCCAGGTTCCCGAACTGCGCGGCTTCGAAAAATTCGCCCAGGGGCGGCAGGCCGAGGACATGCCCCAGATCACATCGCGTATCTGCGGCGTCTGCCCCACGGCGCACCACATGGCCTCGACCAAGGCGCTGGACGCGGTCTTCAAGGTCACTCCCACTCCCACCGCGCGCAAGATTCGGGAAATGGTCTACAACGCCTTCATCACTGAAGACCACGCGCTGCACTTCTACTTCCTGGGCGGGCCGGACTTCATCGTCGGCCCCACCGCCCCGGCGGCCGAGCGCAACGTGCTCGGCGTCATCGCGCGGGTGGGCGTGGATATAGGGAAGCAGGTGATCGCCATGCGGCGCCAGTTGCGCGGGCTCACCGCGCGGGCCGCCGGCAAGACCATCCACCCGGTCTTCGGCGTGCCGGGCGGCGTGGCCAAGGCGCTCTCGGCCGAGGACATCGCCGAGTTCCGCAGGGTGGCCGCCGAGGCCGTCGAGTTCGCCCGCTTCACCCTCGAGCTGTTCGAAAAGAACGTTCTCGCCCGCTCCGATTACGTCGACCTGATCCGCTCGGACGGCTATACCCACAGCACCTACTACATGGGGATGGTGGACGAGCAGAACCGGCTGAACTTCTACGACGGCGACCTCCGGGTGGTGGCGCCCGACGGCACCGAGGCCGCCCGCTTCCCCGCCCACCGGTTTCTCGACTACGTCGGAGAGCACACCGAGCCGTGGACCTTCATGAAGTTCTGCTATCTGAAGACGCCCGGCTGGAAGGGCCTGGTGGACGGCCCCGAAAGCGGCGTCTTCTGTGTAGCTCCGCTGGCGCGGCTGAACGCGGCCGAGACCATGCCCACTCCCCACGCCCAGGAGGCCTACGAGAAGTACCGCGCCATTCTGGGCAAACCGGTGCACCATACCCTGGCCAATCACTGGGCCCGGGTGATCGAGATGCTGGCCGCCGCCGAGCGCCTGAAGGAACTGGCCGAAGATCCCGAAACCGGCGGCTCCGACGTGCGCGCCTTCCCCACCGAAACGCCCGGCGAGGGCGTGGGCGTGGTGGAAGCGCCGCGCGGCACTCTCTTTCACCGTTACGCCGTCGATGAGCGCGGGCTGATCCGCGAGGCCAACCTGATTGTGGCCACGCAGAACAACGCCGCGCGCATTTCGATGAGCGTGGACAAGGCCGCCCGGACCATGATCAAGGGCACGCAAGTGGATGAAGGGCTCCTCAACATGGTGGAGATGGCCTTCCGCGCTTACGACCCCTGCCTGGGCTGTGCCACCCATGCGCTGCCCGGCAGCATGCCCCTGATGGTCGAAGTGCGGGGGCCGGGCGGCGGAACCATGGCCACCTTGAGGCGAGACTCCGATGGCCGAATCTCACGAACATGAGCACGCGCGACTCCGACTGTTGGCGCTCGGCAACGACATTCTCTCAGACGACGCATTCGGCCTGCTGGTGGCCGGACGCGTCGCCGGCCGCGCCCCCGGCCGCCTCGAAGTGGTCACTTCCTCGGCGTCCGGGTTCCACCTCCTGGATCACGTCCTGGGCGTTGGACGCCTGCTCGTCGTTGACGTGGTGCAGACCGGACGCGCCCCCGCCGGCACCCTGTATATCATCCGCGAAGAAGACGTCGAGGTGGTGCATGGCGGCTCGCCCCACTACACCGGCCTATTCGAGATGCTGGCCGTCGCGCGGGAACTCCGGCTGGCGACTCCCGCCGAAGTCCTCATCCTGGCGGTAGAGGCGGCCGACTGCCTGACGGTGGGCGGCGCCATGCATCCGGCGGTGGAAGCGGCGGTGGAGCGGGTGACCGATCTCATCGTTGCCGCCATCGGCCAGCCCGATCCGTTCGCCGCCCTGGCTGAATGTGTGCCCTGCTGAGCGGCGCTAGAACAACCGGAAGTTCATCTCGACGGTGGCGGCGACGGAGACCGGCTGCCCGTCGCGCGTGCCCGGCTCGAAGCGCCATTGCCTGACGGCGAGCACGGCCTGCTCGTCGAGACCGAGGCCGAGAGGGCGGATTACCCGCACGTCGCCGGGGACGCCGTCGGGGCCGATCACTACCCACAGCGCCACCATTCCATCCAGTTTCGCCGCGCGGGCTTCGCTGCTGAAGACAGGCTCCACCTTGGACACCAGGCGCGGGGGACTCACACCGCCGCCCACGCGATAGGTCCCGCCGGGGAGCGGCGGCGGGGCTGCCGTTTGGGAGGCGGCGCGCTGGCGAGCCAGACGTGCGCGCCCGGCGGCGTCCTCCGCTTCGGCATCGCGGCCGGAGTTGCGGTAGACGCGGGCGAGGGCTTCCAGACTGCACGCCAGCAGCGCCGGGCGGTCGAGCCGGGTCTCGATCTCGATGGCCTCGCGCAGGTGTTGCTCCGCCATGGCGGGATCGAGGATCGCGAGGTTGTGAAGCACCCTTGCCGCGATGGCATCGGCGCCGCTCCGCCGCGCCACTTCGAGCGCCCGGTTGTAGAAGCCGGCGCGGTCCCGCGGCGTATAGACACCCAGGCGATAGAGGGCTTCGGCGTAGGCGGGATCGTCCACTCCGGCGTCGGCGAAGATGGCGGCGGCGCGCTCGAGCGCCTGCTCCGCGGTGCGCCCGTCGAGCGGCGCCGCGGCGGCCGCGATCTTCACCCATAGGCGAGCCAACTCCGGGGAGTTGGCGCTGTGGCGCCGTTCGGTTTCGACCAGCATGTCGCGGTACCGCGCCAGGGCGCGGTCGAAGTCGAACTCCGCCAGCGCCGCCTCGGCCTCCCGCTCGAGCGGCGGCACCTGTGCCGCCAGGGGTTCCCAGGTTGCGAGGCCCAGCGCCGCGGCGAGCGCCGCGCCCGCCACCGCGCCGGCCAGCCGGCGGGAGATGTCGCCGCGGTTGGCGCGGGCATCGAGAATCGCCAGCAGCCGGCCTTCGACTTGGGAACGGCGCGCCATGGCCGCGCTGCCGCACAGGCGCGGAACCGAAAGAGAGCGCGCGATCTCCAGGAGGTTCGCGGCGTAGTCGCTCGGCCGAGCGCCCGAGGCCAGCACGAAATCGTCGGCGGCGCGTTCCCGCCAGACCAGCGCCCGGCGGCGCCCGTACCATGCCAGCGGGTTCGGCCAGTGGAGTGCGCAGGCGAGGTCCGCAACGGCCTGCCACAGCGTGTCGCGGCGGCGCACATGCGCCAGTTCGTGCAGCAACACGGCGTCAAGGCGCTCCGCGGGCCAGTTCCGCGCGTCGGCCGGCAGCAGAATCCGGGGCCGGAACACCCCGCAGGTCATGGGCATCAGGGGGCCGGATGCCAGCAGGACCTCCGCCCTTGCGCGCACCCGCGCGGCGATGGTTTCGGGCGCCGGCATGGCGCGCCGCACGATCCGCCGGACGGCCCACGCGCCCGCCGTCATGCGGGTAACCACCAGCGCAGCGCCCGCGGCCCAGAGCCACGCCGCCAGCGCGCTCCAGGGTATGGCGGGGTTCGCGCGCGGCGCGGGCGCGGTCTCGGGTGCCGCAGGGATTTCAGCGGCGTTCGGGACGCTCCCGGCGCGGAACAGCCCGACGACCGGGGCGGCGTCGATGGCCGCCGCTTCCATCCTCCATCGGGGCGCCACGGGCGACACCAGCGCCACCGCCAGCGCGCCTGCCAGCACCGAGGTCCACAGCAGGTGGCGGGCCGAGGCAGAGGCGCGGCGCCACAGTAGCTCCGCAAGCGCCCCCACCGCCAGCAGCACCGCCGCCTTCACCGCCACATCCATACAAGGCATCGTTACCTCCCTTCCTTGCGCGCCTTTTCGATCATCCGGGCCAGGCGCGCCAACTCGCTCTTCGACAGCTTCGAGGCAGACTCGTCGAGCAGCGCGGCCACGGCTTTTTCCGCCGAGCCGTTGAAAAAGGTCTCCACCAGGTGCCGCACGGCCGAGCGCGATGCCTTCTCGCGCTCCAATACCGGCATGTAGACGTACCGCAAGTCGCGCGCCTCGTGCCGCACGTGCCCCTTCTCCTCCAGGATGCGAAGCAGCGCGCGCACCGCGGAGTAGCTGGGGGGATCGGGCAACTCCTGCCGCACCTCGGCGGCGGTGGCGCTGCCGCGCCGGTAGAGGATGTCCATGATCTGGCGCTCGCGGCGGCTTAGCTCAACGCGGGGCACGGGGCCGCTCCTGCTGAAAATTTAGCATTACGCTAAAAACCTAGCACCAGAAAGAGCCGGCGTCAAGCGAATTCTT
This sequence comes from Bryobacteraceae bacterium, assembly GCA_041685075.1. Taxonomy (GTDB): domain Bacteria; phylum Acidobacteriota; class Terriglobia; order Bryobacterales; family Bryobacteraceae; genus JAMCRM01. The sequence goes on along the minus strand of JAWLGN010000129.1, from coordinate 4,763 downwards.
TCTCCTGCCGCAGGGGCCGGCTGTGGTACCGTGTTTCCCATGCGCACGGCGGCCGGAAGGGTACGCCCGGAACCGCGAGGGGGGCCGTTGCGATGGGTGGTGCTGGCCCTGCTGAGCCTGGGGGTGGTGATCGCCTACATCGACCGGGTGAATCTGTCGGTGGTCCTGGTGCTGCCGGAGTTCAAGGAACTGTTCCGGCTGACGGACCAGGACCGCGGCACGCTGAACTCGGCCTTCTTCTGGTCCTACGCGCTGCTCCAGATTCCCGCCGGCTGGCTGGTGGACCGCTACGGGGTGAAGTACCCCTACGCAGTGGGCTTCCTGTTCTGGAGCCTGGTGAGCGCGGGCACGGCCTTCGCCCGCACCATGGGACAGCTTGCGGCGCTGCGCGTCCTGCTGGGCATCGGGCAGTCGATCGTGACGCCGGGCAGCATGCGCTGGGTACGCTTCCACTTCGCCGAGCAGGAGCGCGGGCTGGCGGTAGCGCTCTACATGACCGGCACCAAGATCGGGCCGGCGATCTCGGGCATCGTGGCGGCCTGGCTCATTACGGGCTTCGGCTGGCGCGCCATGTTCGTCATCCTGGGGCTGGGCGGCTTGGCGTGGCTGGCGCCATGGCTGCTGCTGGCGCGCAACGACGACCGCGCCCTCGAGCGCGAGGCCAAGTCCGCCGCCGCGCCGGTGCCGTTCGCGCGCGTGCTGGCGAGCCCCGTGATCTGGGGCACGGTGATCGGCACGTTCGCCTACATGTTCTTCGTCTACTTCTGCATGACCTGGATGCCGGCCTACCTGGTGGAGCGGCGGGGTCTGTCGCTCCACTCGATGGGGCTGTACACCCTGTTCAGCTTCGCCGGCATGGCGGTTACGGCGGCGGTGGCGGGCTGGGCGGCGGACCGCCTGATCGCCCGCGGGGGCCACCCGGTGATGGTGCGGAAAGGCTTCACCATCCTGGGCCTGCTGCTGGCCTCGACGGAGGTCATCGGCGCGCTTTCCGATTCGGTCAACGTGGCGCTGTTCTTCGCGGTCTTCTCGCTGAGCGGCCTGGGGCTGACCATGCCCAACTACTGGGCGCTGACCCAGACCCTGATTCCCGGCGGCGCCATAGGGCGCATCGTGGGGGTGCAGAACTGCGCCGCCAATATTCCAGGGATCGTGGCCCCGCTGCTGACCGGCTGGCTGGTGGAGCGCACCGGCAGCTACGATGCCCCCATGGCGGCGATCGCCTTCTTCCTGCTGCTGGGCGTGGCAGCCTACGTGTTTCTTGTGCGGGAACGCTACGCGCCGCGGTAGTCAGCCGGCCAGCATGGCATCGACCTTGCGGCGGATGGTTTCCGCGGCTTCGGGCACGTGCAGCACGTCGCATTCGGAGCCCAGGATGAAGGGGTGGCGCGTTTCGCGCATGCGCGCGGCAAGCTCGGCGGCCATGCGGGCCGCGTCTTCGACGGCCACGTCGGCGTCGGAGTAGAACTTGCGGGTGGGCAGGTTGCCGTAGAGCACGATGTGGTTGGGGACGACGGCGGCATCCTCCCACAGGCGGCGCGAACTGCCGAGGCTGAGGACGACCGGGTCGAGCCGCTCGGCGAGCTGCCGCACGAGGCCGGTGGTCAACTCGCCGCAATCGTGAAAGATAAGGTCGACGCCGGCCTGATCGAGCTGCTGTTTGAGTCGCGCATCGGGGCCGAGGGCGAAGCGCTCGAGCAGTTCCGGGTTGGCCTTCACCTGGCGGGGCGAAAGGTAGACCACGTTGACGGCCGGCTCGCAGATCAGGACGGCGGAGGCGCCGGCGGCGATCTGGGCGGCCACGGCGCGCCGCACGGCCGCCTCGGCGAGCGCCAGGCAGCGGACGGCAAGCTGAGCGGCGGGGTCGTCGTCCTGGCCCATGCCGGCCATGGCCACGGCGGTGATGGGGTCGGCCATCAGCTTGGTCATGAGGGAGAACGGGCCGATGGCCATCCCCACGGGCACAAGATGGGTGCACTCCCGGATGTAGCGCACGGATTCAATGTGCGCGCGGTTGCGGGGGGCAAAGGGGGCATCGAAGGCGGCGCTGTATGCCGCCACGCGGTCCGCGGCCGGGGGGTCTTCGAAGTGGAAGCTGTCGGCTTCGCTTTCGGGAACGCCGAAGAAGCGCGCGATGTCCGCCTTTTCGAGCGTGAGGTCCATGAGGGGCAGGGCCAGCGGGGCGCGATAGCGTTCGGCAGCGGACGCCATGACCATTCCCAGCCGCCGGCCGTCGAGCCGCACCGCTTCGGGGTCCTCCTGCTCATGCAAGACCAGGTCCGTGCCGATGGGGAAGCGGGCGCCGGCCGCGGCGAGTTGTAGATAGAAATCGCGTGCCATGAAAGATCCAGTTGAACACGAAAGCACCCGGCGGCACCACTGCCTGAGGGGCAAGCGTATGGGTTCGTTTTTGAACCGCCAAGTGCTTTGCTCCGAGTGCCTTAGGTGCGAAAAAATGGCTTCGTTCGGTATTTTTTGTGCGGCGCACGGCGAAGCGCGAAACGCCGAAGCGCGGCCTCCATACAGGAATATCACGGGGGCGCGGGCAGCGCCGCGGGCGGGCGCTTGTAAGCCGGCGGAAAGAAAGGGGCAGCGCGGCGGCGGGAGGCGGTGACCGCGGCGCGCGGGTGAGCTACCATGGCCGTCATGAAGCAGGACATCTCCCGCCGCGGATTTCTGATTGCGGGCGCCGCGGCTCCGGCGGCACGCGCGCAGGCGCCCGGGCCGCGCGCTTCGAAAAAGCTGCGCATCGGGGTGGTGGGCGGCCGTTTCGGGCTGAGCTTCCACTGGCATCTCCACCCCGGCTGCGAGGTCACGGCGGTGTGCGACATACGGCCGGACCGGCGGAAGGCGCTGGCCGAGCGCTACCGCTCGCCGAACGACTACGCGACGTTTCAGGAGATGCTGCGGCATCCGGCGCTGGATGCGGTGGCCATCTTCACGCCGGCGCCGCTGCACGCCTACATGACGGTGGAAGCGATGAAGGCCGGCAAGCACGTGGTCTGTGCCGTGCCGGCGGGCATGTCGGCCGAGGAACTGGAAGAGATTATCGACACGGTGAAGCGGACCGGCCTGCGCTACATGATGGCCGAGACGAGTTACTACCGGCAGCCGATCATCACCTGCCGGGAGTGGGCCGCCGAAGGCCGCTTCGGAACCATCTTCTATGCCGAAGCCGAGTATCACCATCCCGGTCTGATCTCCCTGTACTTCGACGACCGCGGGCTGCCCACCTGGCGGCATGGCTTTCCGCCCATGCACTACCCGACGCACTCGACCGGGATGATCGTCCCGGTGATGCGGGAGCGGCTGGTGGAGGTGCAGTGCGTGGGCTGGGGCGACGGGCACGAGGTGCTGCGGACCAACACCTATCGCAATCCGTTCTGGAACGAGACGGCGTTTTTCAAGACCTCCGGCGGGCACGCCGCGCGGGTTTCGGTCTTCTGGCACGTGGCGGCGGGCGGCACCGAGCGCGGCCACTTCTACGGCGACCGCATGTCCTACATCATGGAGCGGCCGGAGGGCTCGCCGCACACGGTGGTGCGGCTGAGCGGGCCGGACGGCAAGCCCGTGGCGGAGCCGGATACCCGACCGCCCTACTTCGAGCGGCTGCCGGAGCCGCTGCGGGTGCGGAGCGGCCACGGCGACTCCCATACCTTCCTGACCCACGAGTTCGTGAGCGCGGTGCTGGAGGACCGGCACCCGGCGGTCAACGCCTGGGAAGCGGCGGCCTACACGTTGCCCGGCATCGTGGCGCATCAATCCGCGCTGCGAGGCGGGGAGCCGATGAAGATCCAGGATTACGGCCCGGCGCCGGTGTAGGGCGGCTGTCCGGAGAGCGGTGCCGGCGGCTTCACGCCTCGGGAGAGGCTTTCCCACGCTGCAATCACCTGTATGTCGATCAAGTATGCTACAATCTCCAGACGAGGAAGGTCTACGCTGCGGATTATGAGGAACATGCAGGCGCCCGTCGGGTTTTGGATGCTGGTTGTGCCACTACTCTCTCTCTCCTGCGGAAGCTCGAACGGGCCGGCGGCCGCGACCCTGCGGAACGTCTCGTACGATCCGACTCGGGAACTGTACCAGGAGCTGAATGCGGCCTTCCAGGCCAGGTGGAGCGCGGAGGGCCGCGGCAGGATCGAGATCGAGCAGTCGCACGGCGGATCGGGCAAGCAGGCCAGGTCGGTGATCGACGGGCTGGAGGCGGACGTGGTGACGTTGGCGCTGGCCTACGACATCGACGCGATCGCCGCGCGCGCGCGACTGCTCCCCGAAGGCTGGCAGGGACGGCTTCCGAATAACAGTTGCCCGTACACATCGACGATTGTGTTCCTGGTGCGGAAGGGAAATCCCAAGGGCATTGCGGACTGGGGCGATCTGGTGCGGGAGGGGGTGACGGTGATCACGCCGAATCCCAAGACCTCGGGCGGGGCGCGCTGGAACTACCTGGCGGCCTGGGGTTACGCCTGGAGGAAGACCGGCAGCGAGGAGCGCGCGCGCGAGTTCGTGGCGCGCTTGTACCGCAATGTGCCGGTGCTGGATTCGGGCGCCCGGGGAGCTACCACGACGTTTGCGCAGCGAGGGCTGGGCGACGTGCTGTTGTGCTGGGAGAACGAGGCGCATCTTGCCCGCAAGGAGTTCGCCGGCGGCGAACTGGAGATCGTATTTCCCTCGGAGAGCATCAAGGCGGAGCCTCCGGTGGCGCTGGTGGACGCGCTGGCCGAACGGCGGAACAACCGGCAGGCGGCAGAGGAGTACCTGGG
>JAWLGN010000128.1:0-14839 GCA_041685075.1 Bryobacteraceae bacterium | reverse complement strand
CGGCTTGGATTGAGGGGATTACGAGCGAAAAATGGGTTCGTTCGGGAAGTTTTGTATGGGTTCGTGCGGGCGTGGCTGTGGCGGCGCAGGTTCAGCATGTGGGTCCCCGCCTTGGGTTATAGCATGGGCGGGGGCGGGGGAGAGGGGTGAATGGGCGTAAGGTGTTGGGAATGGCGGGGTTAGGTGGTGGGGGTGGGGGTTACTGGTGGCGGGGGGTGGGGGAATGGGGCTTTCTGACGGGTTAGCGGGGCCCTGGCGACCGCTTAGTTTAGCGGCCAGCCTATCGCGACGCTTGAAGGGCTTTGCGGCGGCGATAAGCAGGAACTCGAAGTCTGGCGTGGAGGTCCTGCGCGTCGTCGGAACTCCGAGACCTCAGCGGGAAAAACCAATGGGCAGCCTGTGGCAGGTGGTCTTCCTCGACTTGACGGTTACCAACGAGCCAGCTATTAGTTCGCTTTCGAGTCGCGTGGAGATGAGACGAACGCACTCAGCGATTTCGATAGCGCGTAGGCCCTGGATGCGAATGCGGATAACCGACGGACCGGTGGCTCCGGAAACTGCGAGAAGCGCGTGGAAGTCCGCATCGAGCGTCACGATAATGGCGTTTTTTCCGCGCGCGAGTTCAAGTATTTCCTCGTCGCTGGCCGCTGACATCCCGACCTCGCCAACATGAATACACTCGTAGCCCAACTCCCGCAATCTGCCGGCCGCATCGCGGGGGACGCCCTGGTCCAGCAGTAGTATGACGGACATGGGGGCGCTATGCCGCGTCCGTTTCGACGGCGCTATCCTCAAGGTTCGCCGCCGCGAATGCCAGTGCCTGCTGAATGTCCTCGGGCTCTAATTCCGGATAGTTGCGGAAAAGTTCGTCCCGGTTCGGATACAGTCCAACCGCTTCGACGACCCTACGCACTGTCAGCCTCATTCCGCGAATGCACGGCTGGCCGTTCATTTGGGCCGGGTTCCAGGTGATTCGATCAAACCGCCGCATCGTCACCATTCTCGTACATTCCGGTGGCTTTCGGCTTTCGGCCATGCCCGAGCGGCGCGTTTACCACTGATGGTGTCGCGCAGGCCGGGACGGGTGAACGCAGGCCCGCCTCCAGCGCGCTAACAGCAGGGCGGCGCCGCCATGGGAAGACAGCCGGTCGCGGGAGCGGTCCCGGGCCGGGTGCCGTTAGGTTCCAAGCGCCCATTGGCTCGTCGCGCGGGTGGAGACGGCCAGCGTGGAACTGCAAAACCTGCAGGCGGAAGACGGCTGAGGGAACCATACGGGGCAGAGTGTACGCAAACGTGTGCTCGAGTCGTCCCTGGACGCGTCCATGTCTTGAAGCGCATCCCTGGCTGTGGTAGTCTTCCTCCGGTTTGGGCGAGAAAGGGACCGCCATAACCCAGGGAGGAGGAAAAATGGCAGAACAGGAAGCGCCGTATATCGAGCTGTTCATGTACTCCCTCAACCAGGAATTTCCCGTGGCCAAGGGGCATGCCACGTTTCTCAAAAAGCGCACGGAATTGCGGGTGGACGAGAAGACGGGCGAGCTTTATACGCTGCAGGAAATCGAATCGCAGGTGTATTCCAAGTACCGCAGGGACGATAAGGGCGTCGTTGCGGAGGCGCCGAAGCAGGAACCCTCCGCGGGCGGTGGCTCTGCGCTGGAACAAATCACGGCGAAGTTAGGCAACGACCGCCTCGCCTCAGAGAAAGTGCCGATACCGGAGTTCACTCCCGTAAGCGAGGCTCCGCGCAAGGACCTCGCAGCCGCAGTGGTTTCGCGCTGGGTGGCCCAGTGGGCGCAGAATGGCTGGGTGGCCCAATGGGTTCAAAATACCACCTATACCAACACTTGAGAGCCCGTCCTTACGGCCAGTTGGTCGGATCCGTTTGAAAATATCAAAGTCAGAGAGGAGGATTTCGGAGGCATTCTATACAACCCCCTTACGGACATGGTCTACAAGGTAAACCGGTCGGGACTTCAGCTCTTTAACCAATTACGACAGGCGTATCGCAACTGCTTCCGCGAGTTACGCTCTTTTCGATCGGCCGACTTCCGCCGGGAGGATGTAGAGCGATTCGTGGACTACCTTCGAGACCAGGCGATCTGGGAACCACGCCGGGGCCTGAGGCCCCTGGGCGTCGATCCCCAGCGGCCCGGTTGACGGGAGGCCGCACATGAACGCACAGGAAACCCGCTCGCCGCTTCGGGCACCCTTCACGGTATGCATGTGGATCACCGATTTCTGCAATCTCGCATGCAAATACTGTTACGCCATGCCGTTTTCGGGGCGCCGCATAGAGACCCGGCGCGCCCTGGAGTTGATCGACGAGATGGCGGACATAGGGGTGTTCAACCTCACGCTGGCCGGCGGCGAGCCGTTCCTGCATCCCGACATTCTGCAGATGATTCTGCACGGCACCAGCCGCGGGGTTCGGGTGGGTGTGCTCTCCAATGGCATCACGATCGGCCAGGACGTGATACGCGCCCTCGAAGAGCACACCGACCCGACGAACTTCATGCTGCAGATTTCTCTCGATTCGGTGGATCGCGCGATTAACGACTCGGTGAGGGGGAAAACCAACAAGGTCCTGGAGACGATCGAGCGGATTGCCGGATCGAACATCGACCTGCAACTGGCCTGCGTGGTCCACAAGCTGAACGTGGCGCGCGCGCACCAGATGCTCGATGTGTTTTATCCCCGGGTAAAGCGTTTCCACTTCCTGAATATTCAGCGGACGGAGCGGGCGTTGAGATACCCGGAGCTATTGCTCGACGAGGCGGAGACCGAGTCCTTCTGGTGGCGCCTGGCCGAGTACGCGAAGCGGTTTCCGCCCGACTTGTTCCTGCCTTCGCTGCGGGTGCAGTTGAGGTCGCGGGGGCAGGCTCTGGGGCATGCCGAGTTTTCGATGTCGGAGACGGCGAGCTTCGATTGCACGTCCTGCTCGGCGGGCCTCACGCATCTCCAGATCGATTCCAAGCTTAACGTGCTGGGCTGCGATATCGCCAAGGACTACACGTTGATGGGAAACGTCGCGGAGCGAAGTTTCTCAGAGGTGTACCATTCGGCCCTGGCCCACCAGGTGCGCAACTCTCCGTTTCCTCCGTGCTACCGGATTACCAATGAAGAGGGCCGCTCGCTCGCGGACGACTTGTTGCCGATTTTGGGGAAAGCCCGAGACGCCTGACAGCGGCGCGGAAGCAGCGGAACCGGCGACGGGCGGTCAGGCGATCAGCCAGGTGCGGACATTGAGCGTAGAGCACGTGTGATGCAGGCGCCGCGCTACTCTTCGCTAAGCGAGATCATCGGATCCATCCGCGCCGCACGCCGGGCCGGACCCGCGCATGCGAGGGTTGCAATCACGATCAGAAGCGCGGGAATGGAGAGCCAGGCTCCCGGGTCGAAAGTGCGGATCTGGAGCACCGAGCCCGCGGCGAGCTTCGATAACACCACGCAGACCGGCAATCCGGCCGCCGCGCCGAACGCTACACTGCGCCAGGCCTCGGAAAGAATGCGGCGAATCACCTGCGATGGCGAAGCCCCCAGGGCCAGAAGGACGCCAATTTCGCGCCTGCGCTGAACCACCGAGTAACTCGACAGGCTGTACAGACCGATGGCGGTCAGCAGCAGAGCCAGCCCGCCGAGAGCACCCGCCACTCCCGCGGGGATCTGGAACGGAAAACGATGCATGGCGGAGATTTCACGGAGGCTCGCGGGTTCGCAACCCGTCCGATGGGCCGCTCCGGCGCAGACCTTGCGGATGGCGGCGACCGTTCTTGCCGGATTTCCCGTGATGCGAACCATGGCGTTAGCGATCCCGGCCTGTCCGGCGGCGGCGGGCAAATAGATCATGGTGGAGTCTTTGCCTTCGAACAACCATCCGCTCACAACATCCGGCACGACGCCGATTACCTGGTAGACGCCCGCGGCCTGCGAGTCCTCGCGCGTCGAACCGATGCTGAACGTTTGACCGAGCGGCGATCCACTGCTCCAGAGCTTCCGCGCGGTGGCCCGACTGACGATGGCTACCTTCGCTCGGGCGGTTGTCTCCCCGATGGTGAAGTTCCGGCCTTCTACCGTCAGGCCCAGCGTCTCGAAGTAGCGGTGGTCGACGTAGTTATGTGACACGGGTGCGATCCGGCCCGCAACGGTTACGGGAACCCGGTCCAGCCGGCCGTACAAGGGGACCTGCGCCACGGCCGTCACAGCGCCGACGCCCGGCTGCCGGCCGAGGAGCGCCAGGGTGGCGGCAGCGGGCTCATCGAGCCTCAGGTTGAAAACGCGGTTCAAGTCGTACCCGGTATCGACCGTACCCGGCCGTTGGATGTGACGTATCAGAACGGCGCCCGTGATGAGCAGTACCAGGCTTGCCGCCACCTGACCGCCAAGCAGGAGATTACGCATGCGCCGCGGGCGAAGGCGACCGGCGAATGACGCATCCCGCCTGGTGGAGGCCGCCGGTCTCGGTGAAGTGACCTCGATGGCAGGCAACAGCCTGAACGCAAGGCCGGCGGCAAGTTCCAGGACGACGGAGTCAAGCAGTACGCGCCAGTCCGCGGACACCGGAAGGATGGCGATGCCGCCGATGCCAGAGAGCGAGACGGCGCAATGGTGGGCTCTTTGCACGGTGGCGACGGCGAGCAGGCAGCCTCCCGCCGCGCCGAGCAGGGCGGTGAAGGCGCTTTCCGTCAACAACTGCCGGACGATACGCCACCGCGAGGCTCCGAGCGAGAGCCGCATGGCGATCTCGTGGGTGCGAGCCGCCGCTCGAGCCAGGTGCAGATTCGCCAGGTTGGCGCATGCGATCAACAGCACCATCCAGAAGGCCGCAAACACCAGCGCCGCAGCCATGCCGGTCTCTCCTTCTCCATCCAGAAGCGATCGCTTCGGGCGCAGTTCGACGCGCGCGACAGCGCGCTGCCGGGGCCGCGGAAGGTGGGAGGCCGTTGCCGTCAGAACCGCTCGCACCCGTTCGACGGACACGCCGGGCGCCAGCAAGCCGAACAAGTCTCTGGGATGGTCTTGCGCCGGGGACCGGCCGCGCAGAGCGTCTTCCGTCCCGAGCCCCACCCAGAAATCAGGTACAAGCCGCGGTGCCTGTGAATTCCGGCGGCATCACCCCGACGACCGTCAAAACGGTGCGACCAACACGCAGCTTCTCACCGATGGGGTTGGCATGCTTGGGAAAGAAGCGGGCCGCGCCGAAGCTGCTCAGCACGGCGGCGTGCTCATGCTCGTCCGTGTTGCCGAGAGTACGGCCCAGGCGCGCCGTTCCTCCCAGCAAAGGGAAGTAGCTGGCGGACAAGCTGGTGACCATGGCCTGCCGTTGTACGGGAGCGACCGCGAGCACCTGGAAGGTGTCCATCAGGTAGAGGCCCTCCATCCAGGGCCCGGCGCCACCTCGCAAGGCTTCGACTTCCGCGGCGCTCCAGCCGGATGCGGACTTGCCCTGTGGATCGAATCCCAGGACCGAGAAGTGTCTTTCCACGCCGCGAATCGGCAGCGGCTTCATGACGTAATTCGAATAGAGAGAGAAGAAGACTGCGTTGACGCCCATGGCCGCCGCCAGGATGGCGACGGTGGCCGCAGCGAAGCCAGGGTTCTTCTTCATGCCGCGGAGAGCGAATCGCAGATCCGCGAACAGCTCGTCCAAGAGCCGGAAGCCCAGTTCCTTGCGGCACTCTTCGCGCCAGGCCTCGACGCTGCCGAATTCGATGCTGGCGGTGCGGGCAGCCTGCTGGGGATCCATGCCGCGATCGACCAGATCGGCAGCGCGGGCCGCGCGGTGAAACTCCATCTCTTCGCGCATGCCGGCTTCAACCTGGCGGCGCGTCCACAGCCTGCGAATCCACCGTATCGTCTTCACGCCTCGGCTCCCAGCGCCAGTGCCATCCCCTTGGCCAACTGCTTCCAGTGGCTCAGTGCATCTTTGAGCCGCTTCCGCCCGGCGGGAGTCAAGGTATAGAACCGGGCGCGCCGGTTGTTCTCGGAAACACCCCATTCCGAACCAACCAGGCCCTGTGCTTCCAGCCGGCAGAGCGCCGGATACACCGCCCCTTGCTCGATCAGCAGATTTCCGCCGGAGGTCTGCTCAATCCGCAGCAGAATTCCGTAGCCATGTTGTGGGCCGATGGATACGGCCTTCAGGATCAGCAGGTCGAGTGTGCCGGGCAGAATGGGGACGGGCATAGGCATCCTAACCTGCTTAGGATAGGTAGTCCACGCTCTCCTAAGCTGTCAAGAGGAATCGGCGTTGCCCGAAGTGTGTTCAGCCGGGCGTGTTTACGCCGGCGAACGCAGGGTGTGAACAGGGCGCTACGTCCGGGGGCGGCGCGTCCAGCGGGCGATTAGCAGGCCGGCGGCCGCCAGGAGAAGGCAGCCGGCGATGACCCATGCCGGGTGCAGTTGCGCGGCGCGGAGGAAGCGGGAGACGTCGCGGGAGATGTCCGGGGCCGGGTAGTTGAGGGCGGAGAGGGACCAGCCGAGCAGCTCGATGGCGGCGATGCAGGACAAGGTCTCTCCCGCAAGCCGCCAGCCGGGCCGCAGCAGATGCCATAGCAGCCAGACTGCCAGCACGGCGCCGGAGCCGGCTACGGCCACGAAGATCTCCTGCGCGGGAGTCAGGCTGCCGAGGATGTACACGCGGGGCTGGGTGCTCACCAGTACCAGGTCGGTCACGGCGGCACCGCAGCAGAAAGCCGCAAGGGCGTGACCGAGTTCGTGGATCACGACGCCCGCGGCCAGGCAAGCCAGTACCGGCAGGATGGGGGAACGGCGACTCAAGGGGCATTGTCGCACGCTGCGCGAGCCGATTTCCAACGGCGGCTTACAGCTTGAACCAGCGGCCGTTCACCTGGAAGGAGCGGGCGCCGGACGCGAGTTCGAGCGGCGGCGGGGCGGCTGGCGCTGCGAGCCTCGCAGAGTCTGGCGCAGAACGCCGGTTGATCTATATCGGAGGTTGCCGCGAGCGTCCGGATGGAGCGAACTCGCACCGGGAGGGGACGGTTGGCCAAGTCCACCAGGCGATATCGGTTGGTAGTCCTGCTGGCGGCTATCCCAGTGAACCGCTGGATTCGAAGGAGCGCGCCATGTTTCAGGTGGCTTTCGACTTCGACTTACAGGAATACCGGAGCAACATAGAACCATACCAGAAAGCCCATACCAGGCCGTATCACTTCTCCACCGAAGAGCGCGACTCGATCGTCAAGGCTTGCGAGCTGCTGGGGAGAGCTTCGACGCGGGTAGTCCGCCCAATCCGAGGATGAGCGCAACGAGTTGTTGCGGAACCTGAGGGCGTTGGACAACGTGATCCAGGACCGAGAACGAAAGGTCACGTTCGTCGACGGCAGCGCGAGTCACGTGCAGATCAAGGTGAACCCCAACAACCTCGAAGAGTACCCAAAGAGTCGCACGCCCATGACGACCGAGGAGATGGCGGGGGCCGGGGCATGGGTTCACACTCTCCCGGGGGGAGCGTCGAGGCATGGCGCCTACCACGCGGGGTCGGGAATTCGTATCGTGCTCGGCCCGGCTTGGTCCCAGGTCGCGACGTTGCGCAGTCGCGCCGCCACCATCTACCACGAACTGACCCACAAAATCCTGGGAACCAACGACCATCGATACGGGGAGTTCGCCTGCAAATGCCTGCCGAAGGAGATGGCTCGCAGGAACGCCGACAACTACTGCCTGTTCATCGAGGAGTACATGCAGGCCAAGTGGATCTCGTAGCGGGTGAACTACTCACCCTGGCGCCGATAGGTTGTGTGCCAAACCGCCACTCGCGGGGACATTTTAGGTCAGGTCGGACAAGAAATCCGGATGTGGGTGCTTTCGCACGCTAACTCCTGGCGGCACCACTTTCTCGTATAGAAATCGCGTACCAATCACTGGTTCCCGGGGTACGAGATCTAACGCGGGCTGAGAATACTGCAATCCGCGCATCCACACGCTTGCTATGCTGACGTGGCGAAAGTGAGGTCCGCGCCATGAACACGATCTCGGGGCGGATTGTGGTGAAGGAGTCGGGGGCAGGTATTCCGGGCCTGCTTGTCATCGTCTATGACATGGACCCGCGGACGGGTCCGGAGGAGGTGATCCCCGGGGCGGACCCGGGACTCACCGGCGATCCGGACGGCGCTTCTCCGACGGGCGGCGACCGGATCGGCTCGGCTTTAACTGCCGACGATGGGTCTGTTCGGTTCACTTTTGAAGACAGCGAATTTCAGATACGCAACCCCACGGAGCGAAGGCCCGACCTGCTGCTGATGGTTTTGGCGCCGGAGGAGCCCGGACGTGACTTTCGATCGCGCATCATGTACAGTTCGCCTTCCATTGCACAGAACGCGGGGCGGACGGAACAGTTTCTGATCCGGCTGGGGACCGATCTGCTGCGGAGGTTCGAGATCGCGGTGCCCGCGGCGGGTTCGATACAGGTGGAGCCGCCGAAGAACGTCAAGGAACGGCTGACCGCGCGCGAAGCCTGGAGCTCCGAGGTGGTGGATGGGGCTATGGCGGCGACACGCCAGCGGGTGGACCAGCATCGCAGCCGCTTCGCTCCCTTCCGCGAGTCTGTAGGTCCGGCGCTGCGGCGAGCGTTGTCGACGGTTCCCGACGGGTTGCACGATCCGGCCCGCTTTGTGGCTCCCGGCGAAAGCGTATTCGCCAAATCCAAGGCGATCATCGAGCGCGGCCTGGACGATTTCGTGAACAACCCGCAACTGCGCACCCGCGTTCCGATTCGCGGCATTGTGACGCTGACCGAGGACGAAGTTTCCGAGTTGCAGGGGCAGATGGACGCGGACGGTACGGTGCCCGCCGAAGCGGTGACGGCGATCAAGGAACGGAACGCGTCCGGCAGCGTGAGTTTCTTCGAGCGCGTGGGGCCGGTGTGCCGCGAGATCACGGAGGCGGAACGCGAATGCATGATCGCGCTGAGCGACCTTCCGCCGGCCCCTCCGAACCCACCCCCAGTGACAGGGCCGAATCTCGAACCCGTGACCGAGGACGACATTCCCAAGTTCATGGCGCGGCTGCTGGACACCATGACCTCGCCCGAAGAACAACTTCAAGTCGGGTTGATGCCGACTGCGACACGCGCCTCGGTCGAGCAGAACGCTCGCGACCTGAGGTTCCAGCCGAGTCCTGCGGACGTGCCTGCGTTCCATGATTTCGAGGAATTGCAGATCGCGTTCGAACATGTGTGGCAGGAGGCGATTCACGAAGGGGTGCTCGATATCGCGGAGAGCGCCTACGAGACGATCGTGGAACTCGGGGGCTCACCCGACATCATGACCGCGCCAGGTCCGGATGCGCTGCGCGCTTTCCTGGCGGAAGGCAACGCGACCATGCGGGCGAGCCGCGTGGTGCGCGACCACCGGGGCGAGAGGCCGGACAGCGGTCCGGACTCGGCGCCGGGCGGTGCGTGGGTGTCGAGTTCATCGGACGCAGTGGTTCGCGATCACCGCGATGCGGGGCGAACTTCCCCGGACAAGACCTATGACGGCAGCCCCTCAGAGCGGCTTCCGCAGTTGCTGATGGATTTGCAGAAGCGCCTGAGGAACACCTATGCGTTCACGACGTTTGCGGCGAACCGCAAGGAGCGCAGCGTCAACTTCGGAATCCTCAACACGTTCCGGCAGGTATGGACTCCTCTGTCTTATCAGGCGGGTCCGCTGGTGAAGTCGATCCCATTGGCGCCGCGGCAGAGCCAGAAGGTCGTCATTACGCGAAAGTGGCACAAGAAGCGCGCGGTGCAGGAGGTCGAGAACAATCTGCGAGCGGTGCGCGAGGAGATGAGCAGCACGAGCCGCACGGAGCAGGAGATTGCGCGGCGGGCATCTGCAAAGACGACCTTCTCGCTGAGCAACACGTCGACCGCGGGAATCGAGGGCGCCAGCGAGAGCACGACGACGAGCTTCACGAGGGAAGCGTCCCGAAGCTCGGACGACATCAAGAAATCATTTCACGAGGCGGTGTTCAAGGCGGCGCAGGAGATCAAGCAGGAGCGCACGACGCAAATCAACTCGGAGGAGACGGAAGACCTCGAGACGGTAGAGACGACGGAGATCGTGAACCCGAACGATGAAACGTTGATGACCATCGTCTTCTATGAGCTGCAGCGGCGATACCGGGTCACCGAGAGACTGCACCGCGTGACCCCGGTGGTGCTGGTGGCGCAGGAAGTACCGGCGCCGCACGAGATCGACCTGGACTGGATCGTGGCGCACGACTGGATTCTGAAGCGCACGATTCTCGACGATTCCTTCCTCCCCGCGCTGGAGCTGGTGACGCAGACCGCGGGCGACGAGACGGCGCTCGCGGAAATGCGCAAGAACATCGAGCAGCAGCGCAAGATCGTGGAGGAGCTGCGCGAGGAACTGGCGATTGTCCGCCGGGGTACGACAGCGCAGGCCTCCCTCATCGAACGGGCGTTGTTTCACGGGGCCGCGTCGGGTGGCGGCGGCGGAGGCGGCCCTCTAGGGGGATTGACCGCCATTGGGGGGCTGGTCGACCTCGGGCAGGAGGTGGTGGGGAAGGTAAGCGATGTGATCTTCGGAGGTCCCGCCGAGGTCGGCAACCGCGAGGGCCTGGAGTCGGCGGCAGAGCGTGCGGCCGATGAAGCTCGCGACCTGATGTTCCGGCTGGAGCGCGAAGTTACAGCGCTCAATGCGTTGCTCGAATCTTACGTGAAGTGGCTGAAGGATTATCACAACCGGCTGACGGAGATCGCCCGGCTTCAGGTCCACATCATGGACAACATCCTGTACTACATGCAGGCGATCTGGCGATATGAGCCGCCGGACCAGAGGTTCTTCCGCTTGCATAACGTGCCCGTTCCGGTATTCCGTCCACGCCGGCGGCGGCTGCGCGTGGACTTCTCCAACCCGCTCCCCAACACGTTCTCGCCGATGCACAGATCGCTTCAGGCCTTCGGCGGCCGCAAGGTAAAGGCATTTCGCACGGTGATGGAGTGCGAGATCGATCCGGGGTTCGACCTCGTGCCTCTCTCTCGCGTGGCCAGACTCGACAGGTTCCGGCTCAAGGGCAATTACATGGTCTTCGAAATGTACGAATCGAATGCCCTGACGGACTTCATGATGGATCCCTACGTGGATCACGCAACCGGGCAGGCGCTGGATCCGTCGGGACCGGACCAGTGGTCGCTGGACGAGTTCGCCGACTACGTATGCTGCCTGAAAAAGCGCCTGTCGCCGGACGAATTCGAGGAGTTGCGGGCTGATCTAGCGGCGGAGTTCAAGCGGCTGCTGAGCGATTTCAGGCGCGACGACGTGCTGGTTGTTCCGACGGATTCGCTGTTTATCGATGCCATTCTCGGGCCGCAATCGGTGATGGAGCGGTACAAGGCGATCCACCGCCTGGAAGATGCCAAAAAGGCTCAGGCGGAGGTCCGCGGCCTGGAGATGCAGACCGTCCTCCGCGCCGCACGCATGCTTGCGGGCGAGCTGGAGGATCCGGACATCGACAAGAAGGTGGTCATCCAGGGCAACCCGGGTGTGGTGGTTGGCGACAACACGTAGGGCACCTCCTTGGCAAACGGACGAGATTTCCCCGAGTGGGAGCAGGCGCGGCGAGACGCACGGCCTGAGGATGCGACACAGGCCAAGTTTGTGGAGTTGCTCGAGCAACCGATAGCGAGTTCCGAGGTCGACAAGCTCGCCAGGCGCAAGGGAGAACTGCAGGACCTGGTGGACAAGGCCCCGCTGGCGAATGCCCAACGCCTTAACGAACGGCTATCGAGTCCCACGGATCCACTCGCACGGTTCTTCAAATATGAGCTTTCGACGCCGCTGCGGGATGACCTGAAAAGGCGCCTCGACAACCGAAAGCTCGCGGACCAAAGGGGAACGGATCAGAAGGCAACGGATCAGAACAACCGCGGAACGCAGGTGATCGGTGGCGTCCCGGCTCCCTTCGTTCCGCCCCTCGTTCAGGACGATCCAGGGAAGACCGGTCCCGGGCCAGTGGTGGTGCCGAAGCCGAGCCTCCCTTTCTTCACCGGCCCGTTCGGGGTGCAAATACTCCCGCCGCCCCCTCCAGAAGAGGAGGATGAGAGGAAGAAGCGGGAGAAGGAGAAGAAGAGGAAGAAAGAGGAGGAGAAAAAGAAGAAGGAAGAAGAGGAGCGGAAAAAGAAAGAAGAGGAGAAGAAGAAGGAGGAGGAAAAGCAGAAGGAGGTCGAGGAGGAGAAACAAGAGGTAGAGGAAGAGAAGAAAGGCCCGAAGGTCTCAAAGAAAGTCGAGGAGGAGGCCGAGAAGCGGGCCGGCGACCCGGCCGGGGAAGATCTATTCAAGCAGTTGATGCGAACTGCCCAGGCATTCCCTTCCGTGAAGCTGGCGATCGCGGCCTTTGTGCTCTATGCCACCGTCAACCGCCGCATGGCGTTGCTTGCGCTGCGTGCCGCGGCGCAGGTGCTCTTCAGGGGTGAGCCGATTGGCGCCGCGGGCGAGGCGGCTGCCAGAATTGTGGCTCAGGCCCGGCTGAACGCCGTTCGTGTGGATAAAAAGTTCCATGTCTTCGACCTGAACCTGCTCCTCCGCAAAAATTTCCCGGGAATCGACTTCATTTCGCGCTCGGAACTCATCTCGGTAAAGACGTACGGCGTGAAGCCTGGAATCGACACCATGACCGCCGCCCGCAGAGTGGTCCAGGACATGCGAAAGCTGTACGGGGCCAAGCGCTGGGTGAGGCAGCCGAAGCGGACCGCGCAGGCGCTGTGGAATAACCGCGCAGAAATCCAGAAGATGAACGCGTGGCCCGCCGATCTTTCCTCGGTGAAAAGCGTTGACAGGATCGAGGTGCATCTCCGAAAGACGGTGTTCGCGGTGCCCGATGACGTTGCCGCGCTGACTCGCAGCGAGTTTGCCCGCGAACTGCGGGACGACGCGAAGCTTCGCGAGTTGTTCCCGGAGTTGCGCGGGCTCAGAGGCAAGCCGCTCTCCTCAGCGATCGAGAAACTCGCGGACAGCCGCGTCACCGGGATAGGAATCAATACCGATCAACTGCGTGCCGTCATGAAGGCCGCAGAAGAGGCGTCAAAACCGGTGCTTTGATGCGGTGAAAGCTGGCGCCGGCCGCAGTTGTGGCGCAAGGGGGACCCGAGGGTCAGGAGCGGTAGGCTGGTGCGGTGGACGGAGGGAAGGCCGGTTTCTCGGGGTAGGGGGCGGGGAGATCGAGACTGCTGGGCAGGAGGGCGGAGGGCGAGTGCAGCGTGGCCGATGGTGAAGTCGCGATAAGCCCCGGCTAGTCAGATTCGGCGACTACATAGCCCACGCGTTTTTCCGGTTTCGGGGGCGAGGGGCTGAAGCACTGCAGGGACTGGATCTGGATCTTGCCGGGGAGGGCCGTCAACTGGGACTCCACCGTCGAGCGAAGTTCCTCCGGCGAGCCGGCGGCGCGGGCGTTGAGCAGGATTTCGTGCTCCATGGCCGGGGAGGCGGCGAGGGTTCCTTCGACGGAGGGCTCGGCGCCATTCTGCACGATGGAAGCCTTCACCCAGCCCGCTTCCGAGTGGTCCATCACCTTGAGATGCGCAATGGTGAAGCCCTTGGCCGTCAGGGCGGCGTCCAGCCCCTCCAGCAGCGGCCCGACCACCAAGGCGGGCGGCAGCGGAGGCGCCGGCCGCAGTATCGCACGGCAGTTCAGCCAGGCCAGCGCCGCTTCCGCACGTGCGTAGCGCTGGTAGTCGATTTCGAGGAGCTTCGAACCCGGGCTGAACCGGCCGCCTAGGACATCGTCGAGCCAGGCTGCTACGCCGTCGCCAGCCAGCGGACTCAGGAAGCGGGGCGAGCAGCCGGGCAGCGACGGGAAGTCCGTGAAGCGGTCGGTCTTGGTGAAGCAGACGAGATCCGCCTCGTCGATCTGGTTGTGGAACAGGAAGGCCAGTTCCGGATCCATGCTTCCGTCCACCCATTGCCGGGCGCGCGCGGGATCGACCAGGACGGTGTAGGGCGCCACGCGAAATTGCGCGGCATGCTCCAGTTTCAGCGGTTGCAGCACCGTGGCGGAGATGTCCGTGCAACTGCCGACGGCTTCGGCGAAGATCACTTCCGGCATGTGGGCCCGCAGTGCGTCGGCCGCGGAGATCAGATCGGAAAGGCGGCAGCAGAAGCAGCCGCCGGCTACCTGCCCGGCCGGAATGTCGTGCGCCTCGACGAAGCTCGTGTCCACGAGCTCGGAGCCCTGATCGTTGAGAATCGCCGCCGCTCGAACGCCGCGCGCGTGAAGCAGCCGGGCGGCCGCGACGATCAGGGAAGTCTTGCCCGCGCCAAGGAAGCCGCCGATGATGACGATGGTGGGGCGGTAACGCTGCTTTCTGGATTTCTTGCCCGAGTCGAACATGTCGCCTTCCGTACCACGAAAGTTACCATGAGGGATCCTCAGACGAAAAGATTGCCGGACGGCGAGTTCCCGGCCTGAACCTCTGAAGAGAACATTCTGTTTGTCACAAAACCGGCGAAATCACCCATTGACACGTGTTTCGGAGCTCTTTATTTTCCTTTTGACCTGAGGCTGAGCCCCAGTGTGGAGGATCACAATGAGCGTATCGAAACGGTTGGTATGCGGAAGCATCTGCGCGGTGTTGGCCGCTTCGGTCGTTGTCGCCCAGCCCACCACGCAAAGTGTTCGGATGACGGTAAGCGGCTGGTGAACCGCTCTTCCGAGAGCGGCGAGACGGAACTTGTCAATGACTTTGAGACACCTGCCCGCATAAATTGTGTTGCTCCTGTTGGCTTGCCGCCCACCCGGGCGGCGGATTGATCCAGACGGCCGTGGGTTTTGGCGGCGGCTGGGGATGCGCCCGGACGAAGCGTTCGGGATTCCGTTGGAA
>JAWLGN010000127.1:0-14844 GCA_041685075.1 Bryobacteraceae bacterium | reverse complement strand
CCGCCGAGCGACATCCCCACCAGGTGCGCCTTGCCGATCTGGTATCCGTCCAGCACGGCCAGCCCGTCGTCGGCAAGCGCTTCGGTGGTGTAACAGGTCTGGCCCGGCGGGTAGCTTGTGGATCTGCCCGTATCGCGGTGGTCGTAGCGAATCACGAAACGGCCGCGGTCCGCCAGCCGGGCGCAGAAAGCCGCGGGCCACCACACGCCCGATGCCATGGCCCCCATGATGAGCAGTACCGGCGGGGCGTTCGGGTCGCCAATGCTCTCGGTGTACAGCGTCGCGTCTCCGGATTGCAGAACACGTTCGCGAAGTCCCACGTTACAAGTATAAAACTCGATGGTTCATCGGCCGGCCGGCAATACGGCGCCCGGCTGCCGCCGTCCGGCGCCCAGGAGCACTCGCTCCAGCACCGGCCGCATGTACGCCACCCGGCGCATCCGCAAAACCAGGTCCCAGAAAGGTTCGAGCTTCTTCCAGCCCGCGGCGTAGGCGAAGTGCCGGGCGCGGGCCAGGAAAGTCGCCTTGGTGAGGGCGCCGCGCGCGATGGCGCTCCAGCGATAGAAGTCGTGGTAGGCGCGCCAGTAGCCTGCCTCCAATTGCTCCGGCGTCATGCGCGCCGGGCGGAACACTGCGTGGCGCGTATCGTAGAGATCCCAGTTGCGGTGGAGCAGCCTCCCCTGCGCCTCGATGCGGGCGAAGAGCGGGGTGCCGGGATAGGGCGTCAGGATGTGGAAGGTGGCGGTCTCGATGCCTTGCGCGACAGCCCATTCCACGGTGCGGTCGAAGACATCGGGGCCGTCCCCGTCCATTCCGAAGACGAAGCTTCCGTTGACCATCACGCCCAGTCCGTGCAGGCGGCGGATGGCCTCGGAGTAATCGCGGTTCAGGTTCTGAAACTTGCGCTGCTCCCGCAGAGCATCCGGGTTGATGCTCTCGAATCCGACGAACAGGCTGCGCAGCCCGCATGCAACAGCCTTTTCGAGCAACTTGGGCTCCGGGCCGGATGCCAGGATGGAATGGACCGTGCCCGCCGCCTGCCAGACGCGTCCCATGCCGCGCATGCCCTCGAACAGCGCGGCGGCGAAGCGGCGATTGCCGAACAGGTGATCGTCCAGGAAGTAGAGGTGCCGGCCGGGAAGGCGGTCAATCTCCGCCAACGCGTCGTCCACCGGCTGGGTGTAGAAGCCGCGCCCGCCGGCGAAGAAGGCCTCCTTGTAACAGAAGTCGCATACGTGCGGGCAGCCTCTGGTGACCACGATGGAGTTGGGAACCAGGTAGAGATGCCGCCGGATGAGATCGCGGCGCACCGGCGGCAGTTCCACCAGCGTACGGACGGTGGAGCCGTAGCGCCGCGCGGGTCTGCCGGCGCGATAGTCGCGCAGGAAACGCGGCCAGGTATCCTCTCCGGGGCCGGTGAAGATAACGTCGGCGTGCGCGGCAGCCTCCTCGGGCAGGGAAGTGACATGCAGCCCTCCCAGCGCCACAAAGACGCCCCGGCGCCGGTAGGCATCGGCAATTTCGTAGGAACGTCGCGCGCTGGTGATATAGACCTGGATCACCACCAGGTCGGGACGGTCCTCCAGGCGCAGACGTTCGACGTGCTCATCGACGATTTCGGCGCGGTCGCCGGGATCGAGATAGGCCGCCAGGGTCGCCAGCCCGAGCGGCGGAAACAGCGAGTACTTGATGGGACGGAACAGGGGGCTGGTGGCTTCGGTCAGGGCCGGCAGGATGAACCGGACGAACATGCCAATCATCGTAGAGTACTCTGTAGCGTAAAGTCAACGGCCCAAAAAAACGAGCGTCCGGCAGCGCCCTTAGCCCATCTGCTCGACGCTCTCGATGATTTCTCGGGCTTCGGCTTCCCACTCCCGGGGGACCCGGATGTTCCACCAGCCGATCACGTTGCCGCTTTCCTGGCGGGCCGCCACGTTCGCGTCCATGCGGAAGAACGGAATCCCGGCCTCGCGCAAGAGGCTCTCGGCGAGCCCTATGGCGACGGGATTCGCAATGCCGGTCCGGATCAGAACGTCGAGGTCGCCCGTTTCCCGGTCTTCCATGCCCCTATTTTGGCATGATCGAGAGTTGCACAGAAACGCACCCTCCTGGCAACGACCCGGAAACGCGCGCGGCTGCTAAGCTCTATATAGTAATGGGGGAACTGTTGTGAAACGCGCACTTGTTGTCGCACTCGCACTGGCGTTGGGAAGCGTCGCCCTGGCCCAGCAGCCGCGGGAACTCAAGCCGGGCTGGAACCTGTTCTCGAAGGAGCAGGACGTGCAGTTGGGACGCGAAGCCGCGGCCGAAATCGAAAAACAGGTGGCGGTGGTGAACGACGCCCAAGTCAACAGCTACATCCGCCGCATCGGGGAGCGGCTGGCCGCCACCCCGGAAGCCGGCGGCTTTCCTTATACCTTCAAGGTAGTGGCCGATAAATCCATCAACGCCTTCGCCCTGCCCGGCGGCCCCACGTATGTGCACACCGGGCTGATCGCCGCGGCGGAGAACGAAGCGCAGCTTGCGGGCGTTATGGCGCACGAAATCTCGCACGTGGCGCTGCGCCACGGCACCAACCAGGTGTCCAAGGCGAACCTCATTCAGTTGCCCGCGATGCTGGCCGGCGCCATGGTGGGGGGTGGGTCGATGCTGGGCAACCTGGCGCAACTGGGCATCGGGCTGGGCGCCAACTCCGTGCTGTTGAAGTTTTCGCGCAGCGCCGAGCGCGATGCCGACATACTGGGCGCCCGCATCATGGCCAAAGCCGGCTATAACCCCATCGAAATGGCGCGCTTCTTCGAAAAACTGGAGGCCGAGGGCGGCTCCCGCGGGCTCGAGTTTTTCGCCAGCCACCCCAACCCGGGCAATCGCGTGAAGGTGGTGGAGGAGGAGATCCGGATGATGGCCGCGCGGGATTACGCGGCGGGCAACGCGAGCGAGTTTGCGCGCATCCGGCGCCTTGCGGAGGCCACCCCCGTCCCGCAGACGCCCGCGCGCGCGCAGGCGGCCGCCCGAACCGACCGGCCCGCACCCGCCATCCAGATTTCCGGACGCTTCCGCCAGTATCGCGGCGGCTACTGGTCCCTTTCCTATCCGGACAACTGGCAGGTGATGCAAGGAGAATCCGGCAATATCACGATCGTGCCGCGGGAAGGGGTCGTGGATACCGGTTCCGGCACGGCTATCGGGCTGGGCGCGGTGATCGGCACGCATAAAGGCGCCGGCACGCTGCGCCGCGATACAGACGACCTGGTCCGGCAGTTGATCTCCTCGAACCCGGGGATGAAGGCCGTCTCCTCGCAGTCCGGCAGAGTCAACGGGCAGCCGGCGCTGCTGGTGACGCTCCATTCGCAGTCGCCCTGGGCGGGCGAAACGGAGGTGGACTCCCTGGTAACGGTCCAGCGGCCGCAGGGGCTTTTCTACATGGTGCTGATCGCGCCCCGCAGCGCGCAGCGCAACGTGCAGGGCGCCTTCGACGCCATCATCCGCTCGATCCGCTTCACCCGCTGACTATTTCGTCACGGAGACCGGCGAGCGCAGGGTGAAGGTCAGGACCGACTCGGCGGGGATGACCGCAGGATCGCCGCGCGTGGCCAGTACGGCTCCGGTGCCCGCGCCGGCTCCGGCCGCGGCGCCGATGCCGGCGCCCTTGCCGCCGCCCGCAATGGCTCCGATGGCCGCGCCCAAACCGGCGCCCACCCCCACCTTCACCGCATCCTTCTTTTTGGAGGACTGCGCCTCGCGGGCAACGGTGTTGGTGGCGAGCGCCACGGTCTTACCGTCCTCGAGTTCCACGCTGGCGAGCCGCACCGCGATCCGGGCGCGCCCGCTCACCCTGCCGCCGGGATCCGATTCGGCCACGCGGCCGTGAACCAGCGCGCCCTTGGGCGCAATCACGGTATCGCCGGCGATCAGCGGTTCAGCCAGGCTGCCGGTGAACGCAGCGCCCGCCTCGGCGTCCTTGGTCGATAGCGCGGTGGTGGTCCGAACCTTAATCTCGGCGCCCTCAGGCACCGTATACGTGCGAACCCGCGGCGCGGCGGCCTGTTGCTGTGGCGGCGCGGCGGGCGCCTGCGAAGCCCGCTGTGCCGGTGCGGCGGGTGCCGGGGCTGCCGGCGGTGCCGCTTGTTGCCCGCCGGTTTGCGGACTGGCCGCGGTGGCGGGATCGCTTCCCTGGGGTTGAGCCGCCGGTTCTCCGGTGGCCGCCGGCTCTTGCGGCCCGCCGCACGAAATCCCCGTCAGGATAACCATGGCGGCAATCAACCCATAACGTCTGGCGTTCATCCGTATCTCCTCCCAGTTGGCCGATTATAGCGGATTGCACTCCCTCCGGACGAAGCCCGCGGAACCCTGTATGTTAAAGACATATGACACTCCGCTTGCCGGCGCTGCTCCTGCTGGGGATGGCCGCCGCCGCGGCTCCGCCGCGCCTCCTCGTCCTGACCGATATCGGGGGCGACCCCGACGACCGCCAATCCATGATCCGGCTCATGACTTATGCCAACGAGTTCGCCCTCGAAGGCCTCATCGCTTCGGCGGCCGGAACGCCGGGGGAACTCAAGCAGGACGTAGTGCGCCCGGAGCTGATCCGCGAAATCGTCGAGGCCTACGGCAAAGTGCGGCCCAACCTGCTGCGCCATGCCGCGGGATACCCTACGGCGGAGGCGCTGCTGGCGGTCGTAAAGTCCGGCAATCCCAGGCGCGGCGTGGGCCAGGTTGGAGAGGGGCACGACACCGAAGGCTCCCGCTGGATCATCAAAGTGGTGGACCGGGACGATCCGCGGCCGGTCAACGTGGTGGTGTGGGGCGGCGCTACGGACCTGGCCCAGGCGCTGTGGCGCGTGCGCCGCGACCGCTCTCCAGCCGATGCGGCGCGCTTCATCTCCCGCCTGCGGGTACACTCGATCGGGCACCAGGACGATACGGGCCCGTGGATTGTCGAGCAGTTCCCGGACCTGTTCTTCATCCTGAGTTCCGCGTCCGGGGAGGCCCTGGCGCCGCAGAGAAAGGCCAAGGTGGACAGCCGGCTCTCGGTCTATCGCGGGATGTACCTGGGAGGCGACGAGTCGCTCACCTCGCGTCAATGGGTGGAGGAGCACGTGCGCGGCGGCCATGGCCCGCTGGGCGCGCTCTATCCCGATAAGACCTGGACGGCGCCCAATCCGCACGGCGTTCTGAAGGAGGGGGACACGCCGTCGTGGTTCTACTTTCTGCCCCATGGGCTGAACGATCCGGAACATCCCGAATGGGGCGGCTGGGGCGGCCGCTTCCACCGCCTGCGGAACCGTTTCTATAACGACGCCAAAGACCGCGTGGGCGAAGTGCACGACGCCCGCGCAACCGTGTGGCGTTGGCGCGAGGCCTTCCAGAACGATTTCGCCGCCCGCATGGACTGGTGCGTTGCCCCGCGGCGCGAGGCGGCTAATCACAACCCGGTGGCGATGCTGAATGGCGACCGCGGCCGCGGCGTAGTGCGCGTAACGGCCCGGCCCGGCGCCCGCGTGCGCCTCTCGGCTGCCGGCTCGCACGACCCCGACGGCCACCAACTGGTCTATCGCTGGTTCCAGTACCAGGAAGCGGGCGATGAAAACGTGCGGGTGGACCTCGGCCGCGCCGATGGCGAGGCGGTGCAGTTCACCGCCCCGGCGGCGCCCGCCCGCATCCACATCATCCTGGAGATTCGGGACGGCGGCGCGCCGCCGCTCTTTGCCTTTCGGCGCGCCGTGGTGGAAGTGGGGGCCCGCTAGCTCAGCGCCCGCGGCCGAGCCGGTTGACCCCGGTTCCCCGGCACCAGCGGCCCCGGCCTTGGCCGGCCGCCATCCCGCGGCCCCAACCCCGGCCGCGGCCTCCGCCGCTGCGAATGGCACGGCCCTCGCCCACGGGCTTGCCCGTCAGGTCGCAGATGCCGTCCTTGTCTTTGTCGTTCCAGGCCCACGGCTCACCGCCGCGGCCCCGTCCCATGACTTGCGCCTGTTGCTCGTCCTGCTGCTGGTTCTGCGCCGGAGCCGGATTTTGCCCGAACGTGAAGGCGGCCAGGGCGGCTGCCAGCGCACCGGCTAACCATAGTTGCTTCATAAGAAACCTCCGGTGATGCAATCGCAAATCGCGCGCCAAAGCCGAACCCATTGATATAAAGCAGACTTACGAATCCTCAATGCCGGCCAGCCGTGCAAACCCTGCGAAAACGGGCCGCTCGCCGTGCAACCCGTGCGCGCCGTGCCGCTGCGATATGATTGAAAAGCTATGCCTGATCGCATGCCCCGCCGCGAGTTCATCCGGACCGGCGCCGCCCTGCTGGCGGGCGCGCCGCTGGTGCGCGCGCAGGCGCCGCGCCGCCCCAACATCCTGTTCGTGATCGCCGACGACTGGGGCCGCGACCACGCCGGCGCCTACGGCTGCGACTGGGTCAGGACCCCGCACTTCGACCGCGTGGCGCGCGAGGGCGTGCTCTTCACCAACGCCTTCACCTCGAACCCCAAGTGCAGCCCCTGCCGCGCCACCATTCTTACCGGGCGCAACTCCTGGCAGTTGAAGGAAGCGGTCAACCACTACAGCATCTTCCCGAACGATTTTCCGGTCTACCCGGCATTGCTCGAGCAGGCCGGCTACTTCGTCGGGATGACCGGCAAAGGATGGGGGCCGGGCGATTTCAAGTCCACGGGTTTTGCCCATAACCCGGCGGGGCGGGAGTACCAGGAGCATACCCTGCGGCCGCCCTATTCCGGGATTGCCGCCCGCGACTACGCGCGCAACTTCGAGCGCTTTCTCGAGCTGAGGCCCAAGGATGCCCCCTTCTGCTTCTGGATGGGCGCCCACGAGCCGCACCGCGCCTACGAGGAGGGCTCCGGGCTGCGCGCCGGCAGGCGTTTGGCCGACGTTAAGCTGCCGGCCTACTACCCGGATAACCGCGCCATCCGCAGCGACCTGCTGGACTACGCGCTCGAGGTGGAGTGGTTCGACCAGCACCTGGGGAGGGCGCTGGCGGCGCTGGAAAAGATCGGCGAGCTGGACAACACCCTCGTAATGGTCACCTCCGACCACGGTATGCCTTTCCCCCGGGTGAAAGGGCAGATTTACGAGCATGGTTTCCACCTGCCGCTGGCAGTGCGCTGGGGCAAGCGCATCCAGCCGGGCCGCGTGGTGGACGACTTCATCAACACGCGCGACTTCGCTCCCACGTTCCTCGCGGTGGCAGGACTCGAGCCGGCCGGCACCATGACGGGCCGCGGCTTCCTCGACATTCTCGAATCGGGCAAATCCGGCACGGTAGACCCTTCGCGCGACACCATGCTGGTGGGCAAGGAGCGCCACGACTTGGGGCGGCCCGGCAATGCCGGCTATCCCGTGCGCGCCATCCGAACCCGCGAGTTCCTCTACGTGCGCAACTACGAGCCGGATGCCTGGCCGGCGGGGAACCCGGAGACCGGCTACCGCAACTGCGACGACGGCCCCACCAAGCGGGCCCTGGTGGCGCGTTTCGACGACTACTACCGCATGTCGTTCGGGAAACGGCCGGCCGAGGAGCTTTACCTGGTGGACCGCGATCCGGACTGCGTGAACGACGTGGCCGGCCACGTCAAGTACGCCGCCACCAAGCGCCGGCTGAGAGAGAGGATGGAGGAGTTGCTCCGCGGTGAAGGCGACCCGCGCATGCTGGGCCGGGCGGATTTCTTCGACACCATCCAGTACGTGGGTCCCCACACCCATTCCTACGACACCTGGCTCAAGCACAATCGCCGCTGATGGCGGTACCATCTGAAATTAGAGAGTTCCGTGTCGTAAACTCAGTCGCCATGAAAAAGGCCGTCAGAAAATCCAAGCCGGTTGGGGTTTTGAGCAAGACGTTCCAGATCGTCGACGTGATCCGGAATGCGCCGAAACCACTGGTATTGAAAGACATCAGCGAGCAGACCGGCATCAACAAGAGCACCGCTTTGCGCATTCTGGCACACCTCGAGACGGCCCGGTACGTCACCCGGAACGGGCGTGGAGAGTACGCTTTGGGCACTGCGTCGCCCGGCGGAGGAGCGGTGTCGCTGCACGAGATTCTGCGGCGCTCGGCGCGCCCGCAACTCTGGGAGTTGTGGCACTACACCCAGGAGACCGTGAACCTGGCGGTGCTGGACGGCCCCGACGTGGTGTACCTGGATTGCCTGGAGAGTTCCTACGACTTCCGGCTGGTGGCGCTCATCGGCATGCGCGCGGTGGCCTACCGCACGGCGCTGGGAAAGGCGATTCTGGCCTTTCTCCCCCCCGAAAAACGCGAGCCGGTGCTGGAAACTTTGAGCTTCGAGCCGTTCACGCCCCACACCATCACTTCGCTGGACTGCTTCCGGGAGGACCTGGAGCGGGTGCGCGAGCAGGGCTATGCGGTGGACGACGAGGAAAGCCACCTGGGGCTGCGCTGCCTGGCGGCGCCGATTCTGAACAGCAATGGCGAAGCGGTTGCGGCGATCAGCGTCTCCGGTCCCGTCGGCCGCGTCACCACGGAAAACGTCCCCATCTTCGGCGCCCGCGTGCGGGTAGCCGCCCACGGGATTTCCCTGCGGCTCCAGAGCGCGGGGCTGGAGTAGCCGCTCCGGCGCCGCTGTCAAAAGTAGCGGCTTGCGCACCACCCCTTTGTAATCTACAATTGTCGGCAGTCTAGGTATATGGCCAAGCCGACCGACCTTGTCCACGGCACCCTGGATCTATTGATCCTCAAGACCATCTCGCTCGAACCGCAGCACGGCTGGGCCATTGCCAGGCGCATCCAACAGGTTTCCCAGGAGGCGCTCCAGGTCCAGCAGGGGTCCCTCTACCCGGCATTGCACCGCCTGGAGCAGCAGGGTTGGATCAGGGCCGAGTGGCGCCCGACCGAAACCGGGCGAATGGCCAAGTTCTACTCCCTGACGCGTTCGGGAAAGAAGCAACTCGAGAAGGAACTGGCGAACTGGGTTCGCCTGTCGACGGCCATCAACATCGTGATCCAGGAGGCTTAGCCATGCGGATTCTGGACAAGGTCCGCCTGCGGCTGCGGTCCCTGTTCCGCCGCGCGAATGCCGACTGCGAACTCGACGCCGAACTGCGCTTCCACCTGGATCGGCTGACCGAAGAGAACATCGCGTCCGGTATGCCGCCCGAGGAGGCCCGCCGGGCGGCGCGGCGAACCATCGGGGGCATCACGCAGTACCAGGAGGAGTGCCGGGATATGCGCCGCGTCCGCTTCGTCGAGGACCTTGTGCAGGACGTTCGCTACACGCTTCGGTCTTTAGCCAAGAGTCCAGGATTCACGGCGGTGGTCGTCGCCACGCTGTCGCTCGGAATTGGCGCCAACGTGGCCATCTTCACGATCGCGCATGGAGTGCTGCTGCGGCCCCTCGACTATCCGCAGCCCGACCGGTTGATGTACCTGGCGGCAGAAGCCCCGGCCATCGGCGCTACCCAGACGGCGCTCTCCGCGCCGGAGTACCTCGAGTTCCGCGAGATGAACCGGTCCTTCGCCGAAGTGGGCGCGTATTCGACCGGCGGCACTGCCTACACCACCGGCGAGGTCAACCTCACCGCCGGGGACCGGCCTATGCGGGTACGCTCCATCTCCGTCGATGCATGGCTGCTCAAGGCGCTCGGTATCCAGCCGCGGCACGGACGCTTCTTCAGCGGCGAAGAGACCGCACGTTGGACCGGGACCCTGCCGCCGCCCATCGCCATCCTTTCCCACGAACTCTGGCGAACCGCGTTTGGATCCCGGACGCTCGTCGGACAGGAAGTGGAGATCGAAGGCCGCCCTCACGAAATCGTCGGCATCATGCCGCCCGGGGCCGACCTGATGGACCACCGCCCGCAGGTCTGGCTGCCCCTCTGGCTACACCCGGAGATGGCCCGGCAGCGCGAGGCGCATGTCCTCCACGTCGTTGCGCGGCGCAAAGACGGCGTCACGGCTGAGGCGGCACAGACGGAGTTGGCCGCCCTGCTCGAAAACTGGGGCGACCGCGCCGGCACGCCAGAACATGTACCCACCAGCCGCCCGCTGCGCTCGGCAGACCACACGCTCCAATTGCGGCCGTTACAGGATGTCGTGGTGGGGAATGCCCGGCGCACCATCTGGGTTCTGCAGGCTGCCGTGGGTTTTGTGCTGCTCATCGTCTGCGCGAACGTTGCGAACCTGGTGATGGCGCGTGCCGGTTCACGCAGGCGCGAATTTGTCCTGCGCACCGCTCTCGGCGCCAGCCGCGGCCGGCTGCTCCGGCAGTCGCTGACCGAAGGCGCGGTACTGTCCGGCGCCGGCGGCTTCCTGGGTCTGTGGCTGGCAGCCAACGGCGTGCGGGCGCTCGTCCGCACGTATCCGGCCGCTATCCCACGAACCAGTGATCTTGCCATGAATCTGCCGGTACTGCTGGTTGCGCTCGGCCTTTCCGCCGGTACAGCCCTGCTTTTCGGATTCGTGTCGCTCGGCCGCATGAGAACGGGCAGCCTGATGGCCGCGCTCAAGGAAGGCACAAGGGGCGCCGGCGCGGCGTGGCGCCGGCACGCCCGTCGCGGGCTTGTAGTCGCTCAAGTCGCTGTTGCGGTGATGCTGGTTGCCGGAGCGGGTTTGCTGCTTCGGACGGTCTACAACCTCACGAGGATTGACGCGGGATTCGACCGGTCGCGGCTGGTGACCTTTTCCATGACCCTGCCCATGGCGAATTCGGATCCCGATACCCGCGCGCGGGCATACCAACGCGTCCTCGAGAGGCTTCGCTCGCTCCCTGGGGTACTGGGAGCGGCCGCCATGTCGGGTCTGCCGCCGGATCGAACCCCGGATGCCATCGCCACCCCTGTCGAAAACTACATCGCCGACGATGGGAGACCCTACGCCACCATCGACTACTACCAGCTCGTCATGGGCAACTATTTCGAAACCATGGGCATCCCGATCGTCGCCGGAAGAGGCTTCGAGCGGACCGATAACGTATCGCAAGGCAAGGTGGCGATCGTCAATGAAACGCTGGCGAGGCGGATCTGGAAAGGGCAGAACCCGATTGGCAGGCGTCTGCGGCCTCCGGGTGGTGTGTTTGGCGCGAGCGACGATGCCTGGCATACGGTAATCGGAGTAGCCAGGGATGTCAGGCAGCGAGGCGTGGAGCGCCCGGCCGGAACGGAACTGTACCTGTCGCTCGAGCAGCACGGCGTCTCTCCGCCGAGTATGAACGTGGTGATGCGGACAACGCTGCCGCCGGCGGCTCTGTCCGGGACAGTCGAGCGAGTGGTGCGGGAGGTGGATGCCGCTGTCCCTGTCGTGCGGCTTCGCGACATGGATTCGGTGTTCGCCGAATCGATCCGCCGCCCCACGCTGCTGGCGCAGTCACTGGGCGCTTTTGCCGGGCTGGCGCTGCTGCTGGCGGCCATCGGCACCTACGGCGTGCTCTCCTACATGGTTGCCGAGCGCCGGCGGGAGATCGGCATTCGGATCGCCCTCGGGGCAACTCGTTCGAACGTGCTCACCGGGATTCTGAAGCAGGGGCTTCAGGTCACTGCGTTAGGCATCGCCATCGGCCTGGGAGGCGCGCTGGCCGTGAATCGCCTGATGGCGTCCCTGCTGTTTGGCGTGCAGCCGACAGATACCCTCACGATTGCCCTGGTGATCGCGACCATCGCGGCCGTGGCGATGGCCGCCAGTTGGCTGCCGGCGTGGCGCGCATCGCGCCTGGACCCGAACGTCGTCCTCAGAGACGAGTAACGGCGCCTTCCGTCCTTCGGGACGCCGCCGGCCAACTGCCCTATGGTATTCTGAGACTCCTGTCTGACCCTGACACCTGTGCCTATGATGCGCATCAAAGCCATGACTTCGCTCATCCGCGTGGCCGCCGCGGTGGGGCTGTTCTGCGCCGCTGCATCCGGCGAGATCATCCTGAGCGAGGATTTCGAATCCGATGTCCTCCATGAGCGCTGGGAGAAGTACAGAGACGACCCTGCGCGCGGCGGGTTCGAGACCCGGCCGGATTACGTCTATTCGGGGAAGAAGAGCTACCGGATATCGGCTCCTGCTTTCCAGGGGGAAGGAAAGAAACGAGGCGGCCGGGTTCTCCGGGAGTCGGATAGCTGGATACGGACCTGGTTTCTGCCGGGCTACGACCGCGTCTACATCCGCTGGTATGCCAAGTTCGCCGAGGACTTCGGAGGGCGCGGCATGCATTGGATGCAGTTTTGGGCCTGCCGTCCGGACAATCCCCGTTCGGTGCTTGGCGGCGCAGGGCGCAGGCCTGACGGCACGGACCGCTTTATCGTGAACGTGGAGCCCCGGGTCACCGGCTCCATGGAGCCTCCCGGACAAATCGTGTTCTATACCTACTGGCCGGACATGAAGCCCGCGCCGGATGGACGCTACTGGGGCAATTACTTCTATCCCGACAAACCTTTCGTCGTCGAGCGCGGCCGCTGGTACTGCTTTGAAATGCTGATCCGGTGCAATACTCCCGGCCGGAAGGACGGAGAGCAGGCGCTGTGGATCGACGGCAAGGAAATCCTGCGCGTCGGTAACATGCGCTGGCGCGACGTGGAGAGCCTGAAAGTCAACATGGCGATGTTCGGCAACTACAGCAGCAACAGCGAGCACGATCGCACCTATTGGCTGGACGACATCGTTATCAGCACCGAACCCGTCGGCCCGAAGCGGTAGGCGCGGGGCCGGTATCGCGGGAACCGGCCCGAGCCTCACGCGGGCGGCGACGTCTCGCCTATCGCGCCCGCTTCGCCTGAATGGCGCGGGCGTCCGCGGCGGTTTGGGCCGCCTGGCGCGCCGCCATCACCACTTGCCGGCTCTCTGCCTTTTCCGACTGCAGGCGGCGGGCCTCTTCATAGAGCGCCTCGGCGCGGCGCATGGTCTCGGCGGCGCCCTGGTCCGCTCCGGCGGACCGCGCAATCTGGATGGCATTCAGCGCCTGGTAGAGCGCCAGCATCGCCTCGTACTGGTCCATCGAGAGCTTGTCTCCGAAGCCGGTCTCCTTCGACCCGACCGAGGAGCGGAGATAGGTATAGTGCCCGCGCGGCAATAACTCGGCCCTGGCCACCACCGGTTCCACCTTCCCCACGGTGTCCCGGCGGATGATGTTTTCCATCACCACGACGTCGCTGGGTTGCGTAACCGCAAAGTATGGCTCCGCGGTAACCAGCAGGGCGAACGACTGCAGTTCACAGGAGGTTTTCAACCTGCCTCCGTTGCCCGCGTTGAGGACGAGTTCGCCCAGGTTCGCCGGTCTGCCCTCCGGCGAAACGGCCCACAGCACGTAGGTGAGGTACTCCGGACCGAACCGGGCGGGCAACGGGAGCCGTTTGACCTTCGCCTCGACCTCCACCACTCCGCGGCGGCTGTGCACCTTGGCTTCGCCCTTGGCCTCGGGCGCCAGCGCGGTGCCTTTCATGTCCACTTTCGTGGGCACGCCCCGGTAGCCGTAGTTGACGGCGTGTACCGATCGCTGAATCACCTCGATGCGATAGAGCGGCGTACCGCCGCCGGATTCCTGGGCGGCAGCCCCGAGTGGCAGGAGCAGCGCGGCGCCAATAAACATCGGAACAACACTTCGCGTACACATTCCACGGCTGGTAAGCACGAGGTGTGCCAGTCTAAGGGCCTCACGCGTTTGCCGGCCCGGCGGCGACCGGCGACGCTTTCGAAAAACAGTACTTATGCAAACAGTACAGCGCTCGGCTGGACCGCCTCGACGGCTCCCCCGGGGCAGAGCCGATCGTGTAAAGAATTCCATCCAAGCGTTCGCCGCGGACGGAGTTGCACTACCGGCTACAATGGCCTGCGGATGTCAAGGAACGGAATGAGCGCCGGAACGAAGAAGATCGCGTTGTGCTGGAGCAGCGGCAAGGATAGCGCCTGGGCGCTGCAGGTGCTTCGCCGGCAGGGCGGGGTGGAGGTGGCCGCGCTGATCACCACGTTCAACGGCGCCGCCGACCGGGTGGCCATGCATGCCGTCCGGCGCCGGCTGGTTGCGGCGCAGGCGGAGCGGGTGGGGGTGCCGCTGTGGGCGGTCGATCTGCCGTCGCCCTGCTCCAATGCCGAGTACGAAGCGATCATGCGTGGCGTCTGCGAGCGCGCCGCCGCCGAAGGAATCTCCGCCATGGCCTTCGGCGACCTGTTTCTTCAGGACATCCGCGAGTACCGCGAGGCGCAGTTGCGGGGCAGCGGGCTGGAGGCGCTGTTCCCGTTGTGGGGATTGCCGACCGCCGATCTCGCGGCCGAAATGATCCGTTCCGGCGTCAAAGCCAGGGTGACCTGCGTCGACCTTCGGCAACTCGACCGCGGCTTTGCCGGCCGCGAGTTCGACGCCGCGTTTCTCGCCGGGCTGCCGCCGACCGTAGACCCCTGCGGAGAGAACGGAGAGTTCCACACCTTTGTCTACGATGCGCCGGTTTTTTCGAGCGCCGTCGAGGTCCGCAGCGGCGTCATCGTGGAGCGCGACGGCTTCGTCTTCGCCGACGTGACCTGACGCGGCGCACCGCCCCTATGGTATGGTGCTTGGTATGGCGACCACCAAGATCACCATCACCCTGGAAAAGGATCAGGTGGACGAGATTCGCGCACTTGTGGCGGCGGGACAGGCGCCCAACGTCTCCGCTTTCGTGAAGCATGCGGTGAAGATTGCGCTTCACGACGCGGCGGGATGGCGTGAGATGCTGCAGGACGCGCTGCGGCAGACGGGCGGCCCGCTGACGAAACAGGAGCGCGAGTGGGCCGACCGGATTCTCGGAACCCGGACACCCAGAGGTCCGCGAAAAAGGAAAGCCGCGTGAGCGGTATCACCTTTGACACCGGCGGCTTAATCGCACTGGACCGGAACGACCGCCGGGTGCTGGCGTTGGTTGCGCGCGCAA
>JAWLGN010000466.1:0-2719 GCA_041685075.1 Bryobacteraceae bacterium | reverse complement strand
CACATCAGCAAGGCCATCCGCATCTTCCGCGACCGCCGCGCGCCGCGGTGGCTCCGCACCCTTACCAATCTCACTCCCGAAAGCTACTTGAAGGTGCTGGCCGCCACCGCCTGCGCGGTGGGCAACTCCTCCAGCTTCGTGCGCGACGCGGGCTACTTCGGAACGCCCGTGGTGCTGGTGGGTGATCGCCAGGAAGGGCGCGAGGTGGACGCGCACGTCACCCGCGTGCCGCCAGAGGCCGCGCTGCTGGCGCCCGCCATCCGCGCGCAGCTTGCGCACGGCCGCTATCCCCCCAGCACGCTCTACGGCGACGGCCACGCCGCCGAACGCATCGCCGCCGCGCTGGCGGCGCTCGAGATCTACGTGCAGAAACGGCTGCACTACATTTACGAAGAAGCGCCCGCGGAGGCGCCACGGGTGAACGGATATGCAGGTATTGGGAATCGTGACGGCCAGGGGCGGGTCGAAGGGCATCCCGCGGAAGAATATCGCGATGCTGCGCGGTAAGCCGCTGCTGGCTTACACCGCCGAAAGCGCGCTGGCGGCGCACCGCCTGGCTCGCGTGGTGCTTTCAACCGACGACCCGGAGATCGCCGCGGTGGGCCGCCAGTGGGGATTGCAGGTTCCTTTCCCGCGTCCTCCCGAACTGGCCCGCGACGATACCCCGACAATTCTGGTGCTCCAGGACGTGGTGCGCAGGCTGGCCGCGGCCGGCGACAGCTACGACGCGGTCTTCACCCTCCAGCCCACCAACCCGCTGCGGAGGGCGGAGGACATCGACGGCGCCATCGGTCTGCTGGAAGCCACCGGCGCCGATTCGGTGATCTCTTTCGTGGATGCCGGCGAAAGGCACCCCGCGCGCATGAAATTCATCGACCGGGAAGGACGCGTGACCGACCCGCCTTTCGCCGAAGCCTTCGAAGGACAGCCGCGCCAGCAGTTGCCGCGCCTGTTCCTGCGCGAGGGATCCGTCTATCTCACCCGCACCCACGTGCTCATGGAAGAGAACTCCATCCGGGGGCGCGACTGCCGCGCCTGGCTCATCCCGGAGTGGCGCGCCTGCAACATCGATACGCCCTTCGACCTCTTCCTTGCGGAACAGTTGTTGAACTACCGGCCCGCGCGAGCCGGCATGGCCCGCAGATGAATATTCTGGTCGCAGAATCGAACGGACTGTCGCCCCAGGCCCTTGAGATCCTCCGGCGGGCGGGTGAGGTGCGGCTGGCCGATGCCGCCCCCGGCGAGTTGCAGGCGCTCGTGCGGGAGGCCGAGGTGCTGTGGGTGCGGCTGCGCCACCAGATCGATGCCGAATTGATGGACGCCGCCCCGCACCTCCGGATCATCGCCACCCCCACCACCGGTCTGAACCACATCGATGCGGCCGCGGCAGCCGAACGCGGCATACGCATCGTCTCGCTCGGCGGTGCGGGCGATTTTCTGAACGGCGTGCGCGCCACCGCCGAACACACCATCGCCCTGATGCTGGCGCTGCTGCGGCACCTTCCCGCCTCCGCGCGGCACGTCCGCGAAGGCGGTTGGGATCGCGACCTCTTCCGCGGCGCCGAACTCTACGGCAAGACCGTGGGTGTGGTGGGGTACGGCCGGCTGGGCCGCATCGTGGCGCGCTATCTCGCCGCTTTCGATGCCTGCGTGCTGGCCGCCGATCCGCATGCACGCCCCGGCGATGCCGATAGCGGGGTCCGGCTGGTGGAACTCGGGGAACTGCTGCGCGCGGCGGAGGTGGTGACGTTGCATGTCAACCTCACCGCCGCCACCGCCGGAATGTTCGGCCGCGAGCAGTTCGCCGCCATGCGGCCGGGCAGCCGCTTCGTCAACACCGCCCGCGGAGAGTTGGTGGATGAAGCCGCCCTCGTCGAGGCGCTCGGTTCCGGCAAGCTGGCGGGCGCCGCCGTGGACGTGGTGTGCGGCGAACACGGCCGTTCGCCGGCAAGCCCGCTCATCGCCTGGGCGCGGCATCACGACAACCTCATCGTTACCCCCCACATCGGCGGCTGCACCGCGGAGTCGATGGAGAAAACCGAAATCTATCTTGCCCGGCAGGTGGCCGCCGCTCTATGAACCAACACGTCATCCAGGTCAACGAGCTTTCCAAGCAGTACCGCATCGGCGCGCGGCGGCAGGCCTACGCCACGCTGCGCGAAACCATCACCCGCGCCTGCGGCGCGCCGCTGCGCGCCCTGCGCCGCACCAGCGGGAGCAATAACGGCGGCAAGCCTACGTTCTGGGCGCTGCGCGGCGTCAGCTTCGAAGTCCGGCAGGGCGAGGTGCTGGGGGTGGTCGGCCGCAACGGCGCCGGAAAGAGCACGCTGCTCAAAGTGCTCTCCCGCATTACCGAGCCGACCGAGGGATGCGCCGAAATCGCCGGGCGCGTGGGCTCGCTGCTGGAGGTCGGGACGGGCTTCCACCCCGAACTCAGCGGGCGCGACAACATCTATCTGAATGGCGCCATTTTGGGCATGAAACGCGCCGAAATTGACCGAAAATTCGACGAAATCGTGGCTTTTGCGGAGGTCGAGGAGTTCATCGACACGCCCGTCAAGTTTTACTCGAGCGGCATGTACCTGCGGCTGGCCTTCGGGGTGGCGGCGCACCTGGATCCCGAGATTCTGCTGGTGGACGAAGTGCTGGCCGTGGGCGACAGCGCCTTCCAGAAAAAGTGCATGGGGCAGATGGGCAAGGTGGCGGAGCAGGGCCGCAC